>NZ_JBFAJZ010000004.1:0-505244 GCF_040655475.1 Nocardia sp. NPDC050413
CGACGATCAGGTGCCGTTGCGTAGGCGACGAAGGAGCAAGCAACGGCGCCTGATCGTCGGGACTTGCGGGGCCGCCGACTCGAGCGCGCCAGCGCTCCAACCAACACTGAACAAAATTTCATGTTGGCCGCGACCGTGTGTGATCCTGTCCGGCGCGCAGAGCACATCGGCTACGTTGTCGATGCTTCACCCGAGGCTCTGCGCGTTGTACAGGAGTTGAGTCAATGGCGACGACCATCGAATATCTGCGGACCGAACCGGACTTGCCTCCGGTCGGTGTCGTCGATCGCACGCCGATCACGCCCGCGAAGAAGGCTGTGTTCGCGGGGATCGGCGTGCTCGGCGCCGGCGCGTGGACCTATCTCGCGATAGCGCGCGGAGAATCCGTGAACGCGGTGTGGATCGTGATCGCGGCGGTGTGTACCTACGTCATCGCGTACCGGTTCTATGCCCGGTTCATCGAATGGAAGGTGACCAAGCCGCGCGACGACGTGGCCACCCCGGCCGAGATCTACGACAACGGCAAAGACTTCATGCCGATGGACCGGCGGGTGCTCTACGGTCACCACTTCGCCGCCATCGCCGGTGCCGGTCCGCTCGTCGGTCCGGTTCTCGCAGCTCAGATGGGTTATCTGCCGGGCACCATCTGGATCGTCGTCGGTGTGGTGTTCGCCGGTGCGGTGCAGGACTACCTGGTGCTGTGGGCCTCGACGCGCAGGCGTGGTCGCAGCCTGGGCCAGATGGCGCGCGACGAGCTCGGCGCCGTCGGTGGTGTCGCGGCGATCGTCGCGATCCTGGCCATCATGACGATCCTGCTCGCGGTGCTGGCGCTGGTCGTGGTGAACGCCCTCGGCGAGAGCCCGTGGGGCGTGTTCTCGATCGCGATGACCATCCCGATCGCGCTGTTCATGGGTGTGTACCTGCGGTACCTGCGTCCGGGCCAGGTCGGCGAGGTGTCCGCGATCGGCATCGTGCTGCTGCTGGCCGCCATCGTCGGCGGTGGCTGGGTGTCGGAAACCGAGTGGGGCGCGGACTGGTTCACCCTGTCGCGTACCACCATCGCCTGGTGTCTGATCGCCTACGGCTTCTTCGCCTCGGTGCTGCCGGTCTGGTTGCTGCTGGCGCCGCGCGACTACCTGTCGACGTTCATGAAGGTCGGCACGATCGTGCTGCTCGCCGCGGGCATTCTCATCACCATGCCGGTGCTGAAGGCGCCCGCGGTGTCGGAATTCGCTTCCAGCGGAACGGGCCCGGCGTTCGCGGGCAGTCTGTTCCCGTTCCTGTTCATCACCATCGCCTGTGGTGCGCTGTCGGGTTTCCACGCGTTGGTGTCCTCGGGGACCACGCCGAAGCTGCTCGCCAAGGAATCCAATGCCCGCATGATCGGGTACGGCGGCATGCTGATGGAGTCGTTCGTCGCGGTGATGGCCATCATCACGGCTTCGATCATCGACCAGCACCTGTACTTCGGCATGAACGCGCCCGGTTCGCTCACCGGTGGCACGCCGGAGACGGCTGCCGCCTACACCAACAAGCTCGGTCTCGACGGTCCGCCCGCGACTCCGGAGCTGTTCGCCGACGCGGCATCGGATGTCGGTGAGCAGACGATCATCTCGCGCACCGGCGGCGCCCCGACGCTGGCGGTCGGCATCTCCGAGGTCTTCCACAAGTTCCTCGGCGGCGAATCGATGAAGGCGTTCTGGTACCACTTCGCGATCATGTTCGAGGCGCTGTTCATCCTCACCACCATCGACGCCGGCACTCGCGTCGCGCGGTTCCTGGTGTCGGACGCGCTCGGCAACTTCGGCGGCGGTTTCAAGAAGTTCCGTGATCCGTCGTGGCGGGTCGGCGCCTGGGTGTGTTCGCTGCTCGTGGTCGCGGGCTGGGGTGGCGTGCTGCTGATGGGTGTCAACGATCCGTTCGGCGGCATCAACGCGCTCTACCCGCTGTTCGGTATCGCCAACCAGCTGCTGGCCGCGATCGCGCTGACGGTGGTGCTCACCATCCTCGTCAAACGCGGGCAGTGGAAGTGGGCGTGGATCCCCGGTATTCCGCTGGTGTGGGACCTCATCGTCACGATGACCGCCTCCTGGCAGAAGATCTTCTCCGCCGATCCCAAGCTCGGTTACTGGAAGCAGCACAGCCTGTGCCAGGCCGCCAAGGACGCGGGCAAGGGCTGTCTGACGGCCAAGACGCCGGAGCAGGTGGAGATCGCGATCCGCAACACCTTCATCCAGGGCACGTTGTCGATCGTGTTCGCGGTGCTCGTGCTCATCGTGACCGTCGTCGGTGCGCTGGTGTGCCTGCGCGCGATCCGCACCGGTGAGGTGACCAGCTCCGAGTCCGAGGAGCAGCCGTCGAAGATCTTCTCCCCCAGCGGTTTCGTGTCGACGAAGGCGGAGAAGGACGTGCAGAAGGAGTGGGACGTGCTCATCGCCGAGGGCAAGGTGACCGCGCCCGGATCGGTGCACGTGTCGTGAGTTCGGCCGGGGATGCGGGCGGGCGGTCCATCGGATCGGCCGCCCGCGCCCTCGCGCTCCGGGTCTGGACGGGCGCGCGCTCGGTGGCCCGGTGGTACAGCGCGATCAACGGCGGCCAGGACTACCAGCGGTATGTCGCCCATCTGCGCCGCAACCACCCGGACCGTCCGGTCCCGTCCGAACGCGACTACTGGCGTGAACGCTATGCCGAAGCCGAGCGGAACCCCACCAACCGCTGCTGCTGAATAGGTGGCCGATTTCCGCTAGCACTGGGCCGGGCGCGCTGTCATTGTGGACAACGTGACCATCACGGCTTTGGACTTCGAGCGCTGCTACCGAGCGGTGTCGACCCGCGACTCCCGTTTCGACGGGCAGTTCTTCACCGCGGTCCGCACCACCGGCATCTACTGCCGTCCCTCGTGCCCGGCGATCACGCCCAAGCGCACCAATGTGTCGTTCCTGCCCACCGCCGCCGCGGCCCAGCAGGCGGGGTACCGGGCGTGCAGGCGCTGTCTCCCCGATGCCGCGCCCGGTTCACCGCTGTGGAACGTGCGCGCCGACCTGGCCGCCCGCGCCATGCGGCTCATCGGCGACGGGGTGATCGAGCGGGGTGGTGTGCCCGAACTCGCCGCCACACTGGGCTATTCACAACGGCAACTGACCCGGGTGCTCACCACCGAGCTGGGCGCGGGACCGCTCGCGCTGGCCAGGGCGCACCGCGCGCACACCGCACGGCTGCTGATCCAGACCACCGAAATGCCCATGTCGGACATCGCGTTCGCGGCGGGCTTCGCCAGCATCCGCCAGTTCAACGACACCGTGCGCGAGGTGTTCGCGGTGAGCCCGACGACCATGCGCACCGAATCGCGCCGCTCGCCGCGCAATGACGTGGAAGCACCGGCCACGCCCGGGCTGCTCACCTTGCGGCTGCCGTATCGCGAACCGCTCGATACCGGGTGGTTGGCCTGGTTCCTGTCCGCGCACACGGTGCCGGGGATGGAGCTGTGGGAGAACGGGGTGTACACGCGCAGCCTGCGCACGCCGCACGGGCACGCGACCATCGGATTGTCGTTCCGACCGGGACATGTGCGGGCGGAGCTGGCCCTGCGAGACATGCGTGACCTGGCGCCGACCGTGGCCCGGGTGCGGCATCTGCTCGATCTGGATGCCGATCCGCTCGGTATCGATGAGACGTTGGGCATCGGCTCGGTCGGCCTCGGGTCGGGAATCGCCGGTTCCGACTTCCTACCGGGCGTCGGCGCGGCTGGTGCGCGTGCCGCTGGTGCAGGCTCTGCGCCTGGCGCCGACGCTGCGCGTGGGGGTGACGCCGGTCTGGACGTCGCACCAGGCGACGGTCACGACGTTCGCGCCGAGTCGGCTGGTGGTCGGGTCGGCGGCCACACAACCCTGTTCACTCCGGGTATCCGGGTGCCTGGTTGTCTCGACGGCCCGGAGCTGTTGTTGCGCACCATGATCGGGCAGCAGATCTCGGTGCGGGCAGCGGCCACCCACACCGCCAGGCTGGTCGAGGCACTCGGTGAGCGGATCGACGGGCCGGTCCCTCTCTTGTTCCCCACGCCGGCGGCCATCGCCGAACACGGCGCCGAGGTGTTGACCGGGCCCGCCCGCCGGATCGCCGCCATCGTGTCGGCGGCGCGGGCGATCGCCGACGGCGAACTGGTACTGCATTCGGGCCGCACCGCCGACGACCTGCGCCGCGACCTGCTCGCCCTCGACGGCGTCGGCCGGTGGACGGCCGACTACGTGATCATGCGCTCGCTCGCCGACCCCGACATCCTGCTCGATACCGACCTGGTCGTCCGCCAGGGCGCCGCCCTCGCGGACATCGACCTCACCGACACCGAACGCTGGGCGCCCTGGCGCTCCTACCTGTCCATGCACCTGTGGAAGACGGCGCTCGTGCAGCGCGGCGCCGTCCCACTGCCCACGTACTCCTGACGGAAAGAGACATCATGACCATCACGCACGCCGACTACGCCACGGTCGGCACCCCGATCGGACCGTTCACCTCCCTCGTCGACGCCGACGGCGCGGTCCTGGCTTCGGGCTGGACCGCCGACGCGACCGGGTTGGCCGGTCTCGTGCACGCGAGTCTGCGACCGGCCGAACTGCGGCAACGGGATTCGTTGGGCGAGGTCACGCGCGCGGTTCTCGACTATCACGCGGGCGATCTCGCGGTGATCGACGCGGTGCCGGTGCGTCAGCAGTCGGGTGAATTCCTCGCGCACGCATGGGAAATCCTGCGCAAGGTGCCCGCGGGTGAGCCGGTCACCTACACCGAGTTCGCGGGGCTGGCCGGTCGGCCCGCGGCCACCCGGGCGGCGGCGAATGCCTGTGCGCGGAATGCGGCCGCGCTGTTCGTGCCGTGTCATCGGGTGCTGCGGATCGGCGGGGCGCTCGGTGGGTTCCGGTGGGGGCTCGAGGCCAAGCGGTGGTTGCTCACGCACGAAGCGTGACGGCGCGCCCGTGCTGCGGCTGGATGCATGTCGCCCAGTGCAAGTACTCCGGCCCTTGTACGGCAATACACCAGTCCAGTATTCGACAATTGGCACTTCCATGAGGGTCCAGTAGCGCGCACCATGGTGCGCATGCTTACTCGCCGCCTGGTCGCCCTGTATGTGGGTCTGTGGTTGTACGGGACGTCCATGGCGGTGATGATCCGCGCCGGGCTCGGGCTCGATCCGTGGGACGTCTTCCATCAGGGCGTCGCCGAGCACGTGCCGTTGAGTTTCGGGATGGTGACCGCGCTGACCGGCGTGGTCGTCCTGCTCGCCTGGATCCCGCTGCGGCAGCGGCCGGGGCTCGGCACCATCAGCAATGTGGTGGTGATCGGGGTGGCGGTCGATGTCGGCCTGTGGATCATCCCGGCCGCGGAACAGCTGTGGTTGCGCGTGCTCGCCATGGTTGTCGCCGTGGTGGTGAATGCCGCCGCGACGGTTCTCTACATCGGCGCCGGAATGGGTCCAGGACCGCGCGATGGACTGATGACTGGCCTGGTCGCCCGGACCGGCTGGTCGGTGTGGACGATCCGCACCGGCATCGAAACATCGGTCCTCGTCACCGGCTGGCTGCTCGGCGGCAGCGTGGGGATCGGCACCGTCGTGTACGCCTTCGGCATCGGACCACTGATCCAGCTGATGATCCCCTACCTCGACGGTCGGCTGCCCGGTTTCGAACCGACGCCCGCGAAGGAGGTGGCTGCGGTCGGGTAGGTCAGGCGACGGTGGTTTTCAGGTGAGAGCCGTTACGGCCGCGTAGGACGTGGAGGCGGGTGGGGATGCGTTGGCGCATTTCGTCGACGTGGCTGACCACGCCGACTACGCGGCCGCCCGCGCGCAGTTCGTCGAGGACGCCCATGACTGCGTCGAGAGTGTCGGCGTCGAGGCTGCCGAAACCCTCGTCGATGAACAGGGTGTCGAGGGTGACGCCGCCTGCTTCGGCGGCGACCACGTCGGCCAGGCCGAGTGCCAAAGCCAGTGAGGCCATGAAGGTTTCGCCGCCGGAGAGGGTTTTCGCCGAACGGATGGAGCCGGTGTAGTCGTCGCGAACGTCGAGTCCGAGTCCGCCGCGCCTGCCGCGCGGTCCGGCCTTGTCCGAGTGGACGAATTCGTAACGGCCACCCGACATCCGGCGCAATCGCACCGAACCCGCCACCGCCACTTCTTCGAGCCGCGCGGCAAGCACGTAGGACCGCAACGACATTCGCCGATTGTTCTCACCGCGCCCGGCCACCACCTCGGCCAACCCGGCAAGCTCGTCGAATTCCCGCTGCTTGGGCGCGATCCGCTCCATCTCACCCCAGAGCTGGGTACTCAGCTGTTCGAGCTGGGCGACACGCTCGGTCGCCGCCGACTGCGCGGCGACCGCCGAAGTGAGCGCATTCTGCGCCAGCGCGAACCGCTGCTCCCATTCGACCGGATCACCCGGAACCCGCTCGGCCACAGCCTGAATCCCCGGCTCGGCCAACACTGCCTCGGCGTGCGCCCGCGCCCGGTCGGCGGCGGTGAGTTCGGCCTCGATCTCCGCCTGCTGCCGGGCTGTCCGAGCAGCCGCTCCGACGACCTGTGCACAGGCGGTGAGCAAGGCGATGTCGTCACGCGGCGCGACCGGCTCGTCGGCCGGCTCTTCGTCGTCCTCCTCGTCGAGGAGGTCGAACAGCGTCGGCGTCACCGTGGCAGCCACGTTTCGGGACGAGCGAGCCGGGGATTCCGGTGTGTCGGTCGAGTGATATGCGGCCGGTTCCTCGGGCGTCGGCGACCCATCTCGCGGGAGGAATCCGGCTGCCGCCGCGAGGTTTTCGACGCGAGTGGCGATGCGGGTGACGGCTGTGCGGGCGGCGGATTCCGCGGTCCGGGCGTCGCGCAGGGCCGTGGCTGCGGTGATGAGGGATTCGAGGCGGGCGGCGCGGGCGTCGACGGAGGTGTCGGCGCCCGCCGCGGTGCGCAGGCGGGCGGTGAGTTCGTCGAGGCGGGTGCGGGTGGTGGCGATATTGGCGGTGACGGTGCCGAGGCGGGCGTCGAGGTCGCGGGACTGCTCGTGCAGGGCCGACTCTTCGCCGCGCAGGGTTTCGAGGCGCGCGGTCAGGGCGGTCGCTTGGTTCGCGGTGTCGGTGGCGTCTTCGAAGCGATGCGTGGCGGTGCGGACAGCGTCGGCGAGGGTGACGGGATCGGCGGCGCCACCGCGCGCGGTGAGCGCTTCGATCTCGCGTTCCAGGGTGGTGATGCGCTGGGCGACTCGGTCGCGTGCGGCCTCGGCGGCCTGCTCGGCGGACACTGCGGCGTCTTCGGCGTCCTTGGACACGGCGTCGTCGGTCGGCTGGGCCGGTTCGGGGTGCTCGGCGGAACCGCAGACCGTGCACGGCGCGCCATCGACCAACGCGCCCGCGAGCTCGGCAGCCATCCCCGCCAGGCGTCGTGAACGCAGGTCGAGCACCTGCTCCCGCGCATCGAGGTGGGCTCGCCGTGCCTCGTCGAGCTCGGCCTGCGCCCGGTCCAGAGCCGGTCGCTTGGTGGTCAATTCGACGGCAGCGGCCGCCGAGTCCTGCCATTTCGACAGGTCGTTGCGCAACCCCGGCAGCGCGGCGGCGGCATCGGTCGCCTCCCGCAACTGCTCCTGGGCCGAGGCGATCATCGCGGGCAGTTCCTCGCGCCGGCGCGCCAGCTCCCCGGCCCGCCGCGTCAACCGTTCGGCTTCCGCCTCGTGCGCCGTGAGATCCCCCGCCAGCTGCCTTGCGGTCACCGCCTCGGCCCGGACCTCCCCGAGAACGCCGATCAGCGCGTTCCACCGACTGACAGCCCCGTCGAGATCTCCCGCGACATCCCGCACCGGACCAGCCGCGACGCCCCCTGATGACGCGTCGCGCACGCCACCGCCGTTCGCACCATGCACGCCACGGCCGTTCGCACCGCTGCGGTGGTCGGTCTCTCCATCGGTATCAGTCGAGCGACCGGAAGCCGTACCCGCATCCCCCGCCGCGTCCGCTCGCGGGTTCTGTCGGGCCTCATCGGGCTCGTCGGTGATCACGGTCAGCAGGTCGAGACCGGGTAGGTCGGCAGCGGCTTCGGCGCGGAGCTGGGTAGCCAGTTCGGTCGCGGCGGCGCGCGTGGCGGTTTCGGCGCGGCGCAGGTCGCGGACGATGGTGCGAGCTTCATCGATAGCCTGGACGACCGGTTCGGCGCGACGAGCCTGGTCTAGTTCGCGTTCCAGGGCCGCGCGGTGGGGGGCGGCAGCGGTGTAGGCCTCGAGTTCGGACCTGGCCGCCCGCATCCGGGCATGGAGTTCGGTGATGCGGCGCTGCTCGTCGGCTTCGGCGCGGGCGGCGTCGGACTCCTTCTGGCGCAGTTCGGTATTCGCGAGGGCCTCGGCCAGTTCGCGGCGGGCCGTGGAGAGCAGATCCTGCGACCAGCTCACCGCGTCGGGCAGCCCGACCGATTCCGCGCCGCCGTACCCGGCCGCCATTCCCACCTTCGTGATGAGCCGGTCGATGCCCTGCCGCAGCACCCCGAGTTCGGCTTCGGCGGTGCGTCTGCGGTCGGCCAGCCACCGCTCGGCCGTGCCGAAACGCTGTGTGTCGAAGAGCTTTTCGAGCAGCTTCTCGCGATCCTCGTTCTCCGCCCGCAGGAACCGGGCGAAATCGCCCTGCGGGAGCAGCACCACCTGGAAGAACTGGTCGGCGCTCATGCCGAGCAGCCGCAGCACCTCGTCGCCGATATCGGTGATGCGCGAGAGGTTCTCGCCGCTGCCGTCGAGCCAGGTGAGTGTGGCCTTGGGCTGGGAGACCCGAGTGCCGGAACCATCGCGCTTTGGTCGTTCGAACTCGGGCACCCGCGTCAGTCGCAGCTTGCGACCGCCGAGGGTCGCCTCGAGGCTCACCTGTGGTGGGGTGAGCCGGTCGGCGTGGTCGGAGTGCAGGCGTTTGCTCTCACCGCGCGCACCTGGCACCTTGCCGTAGAGCGCGAAGGCGATGGCGTCGAGAACCGTGGTCTTGCCCGCGCCGGTGTGCCCGTGCAGCAGGAACAGCCCGTCGGCGCCGAGCTCGTCGAAGTCGACGACCGTGGTGTCGGCGAAGGGGCCGAACGCGGTCATCTCCAGCCGGTGCAGTCTCACGCGGCGTCCCCGGTCACGCCGAGAGCTCCGCCGCCAGTGGTTCCGGGCTCGGCGCATCGGGCTCGCTCACCGCGGCGGCCAGAGCTCGTTCCACCCATGCCAATTCCCCCTCGGTCGGTTCCCCACGCACATCGGACAGGAAACTCGCGGCCACCTCGGTGTCGCGGCGGCCGTGCACTCGCTCGCGATACCGCAACTCCGGATTACCCTCCGGCCGAACCCATTCCACGTGCACGGCATGCGGAAAGCGTTCCCGCAGCTTGCGCATGGGATCGACCGGCCGCGCGGTGTCGGTGAGCGTGGCCGACACATAATGCTCCACCGCGCCGAGATGCTCGTCGGCGGTGAGCAGTTCCTCGAGGGTGCCGGTGAGCCTACTCAGCCCCCGCACCAGCGGCAGATCGTGACGGCGCACCTCGGCCAGCCCGGTCTCGTCCAGGTCGACGATCCACACCGCCTTGCGATGCGAGCTCTCGCCGAACGAATACGGCAGCGGAGAACCGCTGTAGCGCACCGACTCCGACAGTGTCTGCGGCGAATGCAGGTGCCCCAGCGCCACGTAGTCGATGCCGTCGAAGGCCGCCATCGACACCGTCTCCACCCCACCGACCGAGATCGACCGCTCCGACCCGGTGGCCGCCCCGCCGACGACGAACGCGTGCGCGAGCACCACCGACCGAGCCCCCGGCCGCCCCCTCAGATCGGCATTGATCCGCGTCATCACCGCCTGCAGGATCTCCTCGTGCGAGCGCGCCTGCGGCACACCGAGTTCGGCACGGGTGATCTCCGGCTCGAGGTACGGAATCCCGTAGAACACCACCTCACCGTGGCTGTCGGCGAGACGGACGGGTTTGTCGACGTCGGCGACCCGCGTGCACAGATGCAGCCCACCGGCGGCCGCGAAGCTCGCGCCCGCACCGAGCCGGGCAGGCGAATCATGGTTGCCGGAGGTGGCGATGATGGTCGCCCCCGCGGCGCGGATGGCCTCGAAACCGCGATTGCACACCGCGATCGCGTCGGCCCCGGGAATGGAGCGGTCGTAGATGTCGCCGGGAACCACCACCACGTCGACGGATTCGGCGGCGACCAGGTCGGCGACGGCCGTGAGTGCGCGCGCCTGATCCGACAGCAGGTCGACACCGTGGAAGGTGCGCCCGATGTGCCAATCGGAGGTGTGCAGGATCCGCATGCCGCGAACCGTAGGCCAGTGCACCGACAGAATTCAATCGACGCACTACAGCCGTGTCATTTCGCCGACACGGTTGCCCGGGGATTGCGAACTTGTCGGTGCCCTCGGGCAGTATCGCCGCCATGACCGCTTCGATGCTCGTCGCGCTCGTCCTGGTTTTCGCCGCAGGCCTCGGTCTCGGCTGGTTGGGCCATGCGGCCCGCGGCGGGCAACGCGCCGCGGTCGCCGAAGCCCGGCTCGCCGCCGCCGAGGACAACCAGCGGTTGCTCCAACAGTCCTTGCGTGCGGCGAACGAGGATGCCGCACGCAGGCATTCGGCCGCCGTCGGCGCGCTGGTCGACCCGCTGCGCGACGCGGTCGGCGCGCTCGAACAGCAGATCCGGCAGGTGGAGCACCATCGCATCGACGCCTATTCGGGTCTGCGCGAACAGGTCGCGGGGATGCAGCGCACCTCGCATCGACTCTCCGATCAGACCGGGCAACTCGTCGCCGCGCTGCGCGCACCACAGGTACGTGGACGCTGGGGTGAGATCCAGCTCGAACGGGTCGTGGAACTGGCGGGCATGACAAGGCACTGCGATTTCGACACCCAGGTCACCCGGGCGGGTGGCGACGACCGGGGCGCGGTGCGACCCGACCTGGTCGTGCGGCTGGCGGGCGGTAGACACATCGTCGTCGACGCGAAAGTTCCCTTCACCGCCTACCTGGACGCGGCGACCAGCGAGGATCCGGGCGAGCGCACCCGATTACTGACCAGGCACGCCAAGCAACTGCGCGCCCACGTCGACCAGCTGGCCGACAAGGCGTACTGGGCGGCCTTCGACCCGGCGCCGGAGTTCGTTGTGCTGTTCGTCCCCGGTGACCCGTTCCTCGACGCCGCCCTGACCACCGACGCCGAGCTGCTCGAGTACGCGTTCGGCCGGAACGTGATCCTCGCGACGCCCACCACGCTCATCGCCCTGCTGCGCACGGTCGCGTTCAGCTGGCGTCAGGAAGCCCTCTCGCGCGATATGGCAACGGTGCAGCAATTGGGCAAGGAGCTCTACACCCGCATCGGCAAGGTCGCCGAACACCTCGACACCCTCGGCCTGAATCTCGGTAAGGCCGTAGCGGCTTTCAACGCCGCCGTCGGTTCGGTGGAGTCGCGGGTGCTGGTCACCGCGCGCCGGATGCACGATCTCGGCATCGCCGATCAGGAGCTCCCGGCAATCCGGCTCGCCGAGACCCGGCCCCGGGTGGTGGCCTTCGCCGACGCCGAGGATCGCCGCTGAGTTCTCCGTGCCGCGACCGCAACACGGTCGTCATGCGGTTAGTGTCATAGGGTGGCTGCTTCCCAACGTGCGCGACCCCGGGTGCCCGCGCCGCAACGTTCGATCATGCCCTCGGTGCCCGGCATCGCCGCGTGGGCGGCGATCGCGCTCGCCGTCGGCGCGACGACGCTCGGCTTCCTGATCGACGCCCTGGGCGACGAAGACTTCCCGACCACCACGTTCTCGGTGTTCTATGTGCTCGGGTGTGTGCTCGCGGTCTGCGCGGTGCGGGCGCGTGGCCTGTTCGCCACCATGGTGATGCCGCCGCTGCTGCTGTTCGTCGCTGTTCCGGTGGCCTGTCAGCTGCTCGGCGGCCGGAGCACCACGTCCATCAAGGACGTGCTGATGAACCTGGTCATCCCGCTGGTCGAACGCTTCCCGACGATGGCGCTGGCCACCCTGCTCGTCGCCGTGATCGGTGGCGTCCGGATCGCCCTCGCCAAGCGCGCGCCCGCCACGGCGCGACCGGCGACGGAACGTCGAAGCGCCCGCAAGACCACGAGCCGTCGCCCCGAACCGGCGGCCCGGAACCTGGCCGAGGCCGCGCGCAAGCGGCCGCGGCGGACCGGCGTCCTCGACGACCCGGATACCGAGGTCGATCTGTCGAGCCCGGCGCGTCGCCCGGCCCGCGGCGCCGACCCGAAACGCGCGCCGACCGCCGCACGCACCCGCGAACCGCGTACGCCACGCGCGGCAGCCCCACGCGAACCCGAGCCGGCCCGCACGAGCCGCAGGCGCGGCGACGCACCGCCGCACCCGCAGCCGAATGTGCGCTACCGCGATCGCGCCGATTCCGCCCGCACCGAACGGCGCCGCCCCGACAGCCTCTGAACACACGAAAATCCCCGCCGCGATCATAAAAGCGGCGGGGATTTCTCGTTTGTCAGCGACGTGAGGGACGCAGCTCGCGCGGCAGGGAGAACACCAACGTCTCGTTGGCCGTAGTCACCGGCTGCACCTCACCGAAGCCGTGCTCGGCGAGCAGGTCGAGCACACCGGTCACGAGGATCTCCGGTACCGACGCACCCGAGGTGACGCCGACGGTCCGCACGCGGTCGAGCCAGGCCGGGTCGATCTCGCGGGCGTAATCGACCAGATGCGCGGCCCGCGCACCCGCCCCGAGCGCCACCTCCACCAACCGCACCGAGTTCGAGGAGTTGCGCGACCCGACGACGATCACCAGATCGCATTCCGGCGCCATAGCTTTCACCGCGGTCTGGCGGTTGGAGGTGGCGTAGCAGATGTCGTCGCTCGGCGGGTCCTGCAAGGTCGGGAACCGCTGACGCAGCCGCTCGACGGTCTCCATCGTCTCGTCGACCGACAGCGTGGTCTGCGACAGCCAGATCACCTTCGCCGGATCGCGCACCGTCACCCGGTCCACCGAGTCGGGGCCGTCGACGAGCTGCACGTGCTGCGGCGCCTCACCGGCGGTGCCCTCGACTTCCTCGTGCCCCTCGTGCCCGATCAGCAGGATGTCGTAGTCGTCGCGGGCGAAACGCTTGGCCTCCTGGTGCACCTTGGTGACCAGCGGGCAGGTGGCGTCGATGGTGCGCAGGTTGCGTTCGGCGGCGGTCTCGTGCACGGTCGGCGCGACACCGTGCGCGGAGAACACCACGAGCGCGCCCTCGGGCACCTCGTCGGTCTCGTCGACGAAGATCACCCCGCGCTCACGTAAGGTCTCGACCACGTGCCGGTTGTGCACGATCTCCTTGCGCACATAGATCGGCGCGCCGTGCTGTTCCAGGGCCTTCTCGACCGTCTCGACAGCACGATCGACGCCTGCGCAGTACCCGCGCGGCTCGGCCAGCAGCACGCGCTTGGCACCGGCATCCGCCGCGCTCGCCGAGCGCGTGATACCGACGTTCAAGGGGATTGCCGAGGTCATAGTGCACAGCTTACGTGCGTGGCCAGGGGCGGCCGAAGGGGCATAGATCACATCAGGGTGGTCGGGATCTTTGCATCACAGCCGCTTTGGGGCAGGCTGGGACCATGTTTCGACCTCCGTTTCTGGCTCGGGTCGCCGCCGGCGCCGCCGTATACGCCTTAGAAGAGACCCGGCGGCTGCCCGTCGCCGCGGTCCAATTCCCGATCACCGCCATCAGTCGCGTGCTGCAGACGACCATGCACGTGCAGCAGTTCGTCACCAGCCTCGCGCTCAAGGGCGACGCCGTGTTCGAGCGGTTCGGCTCGCCCGCGCAGGAGCAGCCGGAGTGGGCGACCTTCGACGAGGATCTCGCGCCCGCCGCCACGACCAACGGCCACGCCAGCAAGTTCGACCTGTTCGCCGAGGACGCTCCCCGGTCCCAGACCAACGGTCAGGCCGTGCCCGCGTCGCTGCTCGTGCTCGAGACCGAGAACGAGACCGTCGAACCCGCCGCCGAGGAAGCGCCCGAGGAGGTCGAGGCACCCGAGGTCGCCATCCGCTACGACTACCCCTCGATGACGCTGGCCCAGCTGCGCGCCCGCCTGCGCATGCTCAGCGTCGAGGAGCTCGAGCAGCTGCTGGCCTTCGAGCAGCAGACCCGCGCCCGCGCGCCCTTCGTCACCATGCTCACCAACCGCATCGCCACCGTGCAGGCCAAGTAGCGACACTCCACTGCCGAGGCGGCCGCGATCCCACGGGACGCGGCCGCCTTTTCGTTTGTCGGTGCCCTCCCGTAGAACTGACATATGACTCAGGACGGCACCGGCACCGCGGCCGCACCGGCGAATTCGGCGGAGCAGCCGTATCCCGTGCGTTCGGTGGCGATCAAGGTCGCCCAGTGGATCGAGCGTCTCGGCAGTATCTGGGTGGAGGGGCAGGTCACCCAGATCAATCTGCGCCCCGGTACGCGCACCGCTTTCCTCGTCCTGCGTGACGCCTCGGTCGACATGTCGCTGTCGATCACCTGCGACCCGGATCTGTTGCGCCGCCTGCCCGTTCCGCTCACCGAGGGCAGCCGGGTGGTGGTCTACGGCAAGCTGCAGTTCTTCACCGGGCGCGGCACGATCTCGCTGCGCGTCACCGAGATCCGCGCGGTCGGCATCGGCGAGCTGCTGGCCAGGATCGAACGGCTGAAGGCGCTGCTCACCGCGGAGGGCCTGTTCGATCCGCGGCTCAAGCGGCCGCTGCCGTTCCTGCCCGCCTCGGTCGGTCTCATCACCGGGCGGGCGAGCGCGGCCGAGCGCGATGTACTCAGTGTCGCTCAGAACCGTTGGCCCGCAGTACGTTTCGTCATCCGCAATACGGCGGTGCAGGGCCCGAGCGCGGTGCCGCAGATGCTCGAGGCGTTACGCGAGCTCGACGGCGAAGTGGACGTCATCGTGATCGCGCGTGGCGGCGGCAGCACCGAAGACCTGCTGCCCTTCTCCGACGAAGCCCTGTGCCGGGCTGTCGCGGCGGCGCGCACCCCGGTGGTGAGCGCGATCGGTCACGAACCCGACAACCCGCTGCTCGATCTGGTCGCCGACCTGCGCGCGGCCACCCCCACCGACGCCGCCAAACGCATCGTGCCCGACGCCGCCGCCGAACTGGCCGGGGTGCGCGAGATGCGGGCCCGGTCGGCGGCGGCGCTGCGCGGGTGGGTGCAGCGCGAGGCCCATGCCCTGCAGCAACTGCGCTCGCGTCCGGTGCTGGCAGACCCGCTGCGCGAGCTCGGTCACCGCCACGACGAAGTCGAACGATTACGCACCGCCGCGCGCCGCTGCATCGACCACGCGCTGCGCACCGAGGCGACCAGGACCACGCATCTGCGCGAGAAGCTCACCGCGGTCGGCCCGGCCGCCACCCTGGCCCGTGGCTACGCTGTCGTGCAGCGCGTGGCCGGTCCCGAACGCCACGTCGTCCGGGAGATCGACGACGCACCCGCGGGCAGTCAGCTGCGGATCCGCGTCGGCGACGGCGCGATCACCGCCGCCGCGCTCGGCACCACGCGCCTGACCCCGCAATCCACCGACGAGAAGAGGAAGTGACCGTGGCCGACGCCGGTTCCGACAACACCGACACCCTGGCCGAGATCGCGACCTTCGGCTACGAACGCGCCCGCGACGAACTCGTCAACGTGGTGAAGATGCTCGAACAGGGCGGCCTCGACCTCGACGACTCACTGGCCCTGTGGGAGCGCGGGGAAGCCTTGGCCAACCGCTGCGAACAGCATCTCGCAGGCGCCCGCAAGCGCGTGGAAGACGCTCTCTCGCGCGCTGACTTGGACGCCGACGGCTAGGTCAACCTGCCCCCGACCGGATCCGGCCTATTTCGCGAGCGGCTGGGCTGCGGTGACCGCCTGGGCCAGGGTGGTGAACGCGGCCTCGTTGCCCGCGCCGGTGATCAGGATACGGACGGAGCCCATATCGGCGATCCAGGCCGACTCCTCGGTGGGCTCTGTGTAGACGACCCACTTCTGCCCGGCGATGTCCTGGGTTCCGGTGGGATAGCGCGAACCGAGCACGTGCCGCGACAGCGCTTCCTCGGTGGCATTGCTCTGCGAATACCGCATGTAGGTGCCCTGCGGGGTGATGTAGCCGACCGTGCTCACCGGCCCACCACCGGCGATGCTGATGTTCTCGCGGCTGCCGGAGTTCGACACCCAACCCTCCGGCAAGGCCGGTTGACGGATCGGGAACGGCATCGATTTCGCGTCCGAGCGCAGCGCGGCGCCCGCGTCGAAGAACGGGATCTGCCCCTGGGTCGGGCCGTTGGTCGCCACCGTGCACTGGCTGGCCGCACCCGCCAGCACGACCGCGATCAGCACCAACGGAATCAGCGACCAGAACAGATCGCGGTAGTCGTTGAAGATGCGGTGCTTGGTCTGGGCCACGACTACCAGTATCCACTCGGCCCCTGACCTGGCCGCTCAGGGGTCGCGCCGGGAGGTCGTGCACGACCGTGCAGGTTCGTAATGCGACAATTGCCCCCGTATCACCAACGCCAAGGAGGCACTCCGCAATGACGGCATCTTCGCCCGCCCCCAGCCGCCGCGAGGCACCCGACCGGAACCTCGCCCTCGAGCTGGTACGTGTCACCGAGGCAGGAGCGATGGCCGCGGGCCGCTGGGTCGGCCGCGGAGACAAGGAAGGCGGCGACGGTGCGGCCGTCGACGCCATGCGTCAGCTGGTCAGCTCGGTGTCCATGAAGGGCATCGTCGTGATCGGCGAGGGCGAGAAGGACGAAGCGCCGATGCTGTACAACGGCGAAGCGGTCGGTGACGGCACCGGCCCCGACGTCGACTTCGCGGTCGACCCGATCGACGGAACCACCCTGATGTCGAAGGGCTCGCCCGGCGCCATCTCGGTGCTCGCGGTCGCCGAGCGCGGCGCCATGTTCGACCCGTCGGCCGTGTTCTACATGCACAAGATCGCCGTCGGCCCCGACGCCGCCGGCTCGATCGACATCACCGCCCCGATCGGCGAGAACATCCGCCGCGTGGCCAAGGCCAAGCAGTCCTCGGTGTCCGACCTGACCGTGTGCATCCTGGACCGCCCCCGCCACGCCGACATCATCCAGCAGACCCGCGAGGCGGGCGCACGCATCCGGCTGATCTCCGACGGTGACGTCGCCGGTGCCATCGCCGCGGCGCGTCCCGAGTCCGGCGTCGACATCCTGGTCGGCATCGGCGGCACCCCCGAGGGCATCATCGCCGCCGCCGCGCTGCGCTGTCTCGGCGGCGAGCTGCAGGGCATGCTCGCCCCCAAGGACGACGAGGAACGCCAGAAGGCGATCGACGCGGGCCACGACCTGGATCGCGTGCTCTCGACCACCGACCTGGTCTCCGGCGAGAACGTCTTCTTCTGCGCCACCGGCGTCACCGACGGTGACCTGCTGCGCGGTGTCCGCTACTTCGGTGGCGGCGCGTCGACCCAGTCGATCGTGATGCGCTCGAAGTCGGGCACCGTCCGCATGATCGACGCCTACCACCGCCTCACCAAACTGCGCGAATACTCCTCGGTCGACTTCGACGGCGACGACAGCGCCAACCCCCCGCTGCCGTGATGCGGAAAGAGCCCCGGAATTCCCCGGGGCTCTTTCTATTCCTGCCGACAGTGTGGGATTTTGCGCGGGTGTGGGAGCCCCATTCCCGGGGTTCTCGTCCTAGTGTCGAGGTATGGCTGACGACGACGCGCAGTACCGCATCGAGCACGACACCATGGGAGAGGTTCGCGTCCCCGTCGACGCCCTGTGGCGGGCGCAGACGCAGCGGGCGGTGGAGAACTTCCCGATCAGTGGGCGCGGGCTCGAGCGGGCACAGATTCGGGCGCTCGGGCTGCTGAAAGCCGCGTGCGCCCAGGTGAACAAGGATCTCGGGCTGCTGGATCCGGTGAAGGCCGAGGCGATCATCGCGGCGGCGAACGAGATCGCCGACGGCCGTCACGACGACCAGTTCCCGATCGATGTGTTCCAGACCGGTTCGGGTACCAGTTCGAACATGAACGCCAACGAGGTGATCGCGTCGATCGCGGCCCGCAACGGCGTCACCGTGCACCCCAACGACGACGTGAACATGTCGCAGTCGTCCAACGACACCTTCCCCACCGCCACCCATCTGGCCGCCACCGAGGCCGTGATCGCGGAACTCGTTCCCGCACTGGAACATCTGCGTCTCGCGCTGCTCGACAAATCGCAGCAGTGGCACACCGTGGTGAAGTCCGGCCGCACCCACCTGATGGACGCGGTACCGGTGACGCTCGGCCAGGAATTCGGCGGTTACACCCGTCAGATCCAGGCCGGTATCGAACGCATCATGGCAACCCTTCCGCGACTGGGTGAGCTGCCCATCGGCGGCACCGCGGTCGGCACCGGCCTCAACGCGCCCGCAGGCTTCGGCGCGAAGGTCGTCGCGGAACTGGTGCGCGCCACCGAGATCGACGCCCTGCGCGAGGCGCGCGATCACTTCGAGGCCCAGGCCGCCCGCGACGGACTCGTCGAGGCCTCGGGTGCGTTGCGCACCATCGCGGTGAGTCTCACCAAGATCGCCAACGACATCCGCTGGATGGGCTCGGGTCCGCTCACCGGCCTCGGCGAACTGCAGCTCCCCGACCTGCAGCCGGGCAGTTCGATCATGCCGGGCAAGGTGAATCCCGTGCTGCCCGAAGCGGTTACGCAGGTGGCGGTGCAGGTGGTCGGCAACGACGCGGCGATCGCCTTCGGTGGCGCGAGCGGTGCGTTCGAGCTCAATGTCTACATCCCGGTGATGGCGCGCAATCTGCTCGAGTCGATTCGCTTGCTGGCCAATGTCTCCCGGCTGTTCGCCGACAAGTGCGTGGCAGGCCTGGTCGCCAACGAGGAGCATCTGCGCACGCTCGCCGAATCGTCGCCGTCGATCGTCACGCCGCTGAACTCCGCCATCGGCTACGAGGAGGCGGCCGCGGTCGCCAAACAGGCGCTGCGGGAGAAGAAGACGATCCGCCAGACCGTGATCGACCGTGGCCTCACCCCGGACAAGCTCAGCGTCGAGGAACTCGACCAGAAGCTCGACGTGCTCGCCATGACCAACGTCGACCGGAAGGCCTGAGACAGCACGACGGCCGCCACCTTGGAAGGTGGCGGCCGTCGAGTGAACAGATCAGGCCAGGTGCGCCAATTCTGCGCGGGCCTTCTCACCTTCTTCGCCGAGGTCGGTGCGGGTGAAGATGTTCCAGCGCTGCAGCAGCGGCTTGAACACCAGCTCGCCTTCCTTGGCGGGGTCGTAGATGCCCGCTTCGGCCAGCGCTTCGTCGCTGGAGCCGCCGCCGGGCAGGTCGACCTGGGGCACCCGGAAGGCCGCCACCTGGTCGGCGATCGCGCGCACACCCTGATCGGGGACCAGATCCAGCGCGGCGGAGACCAGCTCGGCGAAGAACTCGGCCTGCAGCTCGTCGTCGACGGCCAGCTTCTCGGCCATCGCGGTGACGATCGGGTTCTCACCGAGGGCGGCGGTGTTGCGGTGCCGGATGGCGGCCGCGGCCTCTTCGAAGGCGCAGGTGGCGAGCACGTCGATGAGGTGCAGCGGCGGCCGGTTGAAGCCGGCGGTCATGTGCGCCATCCGCGCCCGCTCCAGCGCTACGGGGTCGACCGCGCGGGTGAGCATCAGGTAGTTGCGGAGCATGATCTCGTGGCGGTTCTCCTCCGCCGTCCACCGGCCGACCCAGCGCCACCACGGCCCGGTGCGCAGGTACTTGCCCAGCTCCCGGTGGTAGGAGGGCAGGTTGTCGGCGACGAGCACGCTCACCGTGAGCGCCAGCTTGGCGGTCTCACTGAGATCGGACTGGTCCGGCGCCCAGTCGGTGCCGCCGAGGAAGGCGAAGTTGCGCCCGTCCGACCACGGCACGAGGTCGTGCGGTTGCCAACCCTCGGCCGCTTCGATGTGCCGGTTCAGGTTCGTTTCCACCACATCGGCGAGCGCGTCCAGCAGTTCGCGGTCGGTCAAAGTTTTCTGCACGCAGCCAACCTAGTACTTCGCCGTCGGGCGCGGGGACCTAAGGGGTGAACCGGCCCCCGCGCCGCGGCGCGATTACTTCGGGGTGACGGTGGTCTGGCCGCCGACCCAGGTGATGGTTCCGCCGGTGAAGTCGCTCTGCTTGCCGCCGGGGATGTCCTTCTCGTCGCTGGTCGGGTAGCCGAGGGTGCCGTTGGCGCCGCCGTTCTCCTCCCAGGCCTCACGGATCTCGCCCCACACGATGTGGGCGCCGGTCTCGGGGCTCCAGTAGACGGTTCCGCCCTCGAAGTCCTGGTACTGGCCGCCGTTGGGGCCCGATTCCTGCGCTTCTTCCGGTGCGCCGAGCGGGCTGGCGGCGCCGCCCGCCGCGACGTACTTCTTGTAGACCTCGCCGGAGACGGTGATGTCGCCGTTGGGGCCGGAGATGGTGGTCGACTCACCCGCGGCGGTCGCGGTGGAGGTGGCGCTTCCGGTGCCCTCCCCGGCCCCGGTGGTGGCCGTCGCCGAGCCGTCGGTGTGATCGGCGTGGTCGGTGGTGGTCTCCGAACCGGCCCCGCCGGGCAGGGTGGTGATCACGCTGGAGACGGCCGAATCGACCTTGTCCTTGTCGTCGTCGCCGCAACCCGCGGCGAGCAGCAGTCCGGTCGCGGCGACCAAGGCGGCGCCTCCGGCGGCGGTACGTCGAGCGAAGTGGTTCATATCCATCCTCTCGCGAGTGGCCCCCCGGGGGCACCGCCCCGGACATGGAGCCTGGCCGACATCCGCAACGGCCCGGCAGAACAGTGTTCGCCGAGCCGTTGCTGGAAAGGTGTCGCCGCGGATAATACCCACAGTTCGCCGATATCAAACGGATTCGGGCCGGTGACGCGGCCCGATTGCCCGATTACGCGTTGGGACCGTACTCCTCGAGCATTTCGGTGACGAGCGCCGCGATCGGCGACCGTTCACTGCGGGTCAACGTGATGTGCGCGAAAAGCGGGTGCCCCTTGAGCTTTTCGATCACCGCGGCCACACCGTCGTGCCTGCCGACGCGCAGATTGTCACGCTGGGCGACATCGTGGGTGAGCACCACCCGCGATCCGGTCCCGAGCCGGCTCAACACGGTGAGCAGCACATTGCGTTCCAGCGACTGCGCCTCGTCGACGATCACGAACGAATCGTGCAGCGACCGGCCACGGATGTGGGTCAGCGGCAGCACTTCGAGCATGTCGCGGCTGAGCACCTCGTCCATCACCTCGCGGCTGGCCAGCCCGTCGAGCGTGTCGAAAACCGCCTGGGCCCAGGGGCCCATCTTCTCGCTCTCCGAACCGGGCAGGTAGCCGAGTTCCTGCCCGCCCACCGCGTACAGCGGACGGAACACCACCACCTTGCGCTGGGTGCGCCGCTCGAGCACCGCCTCGAGCCCGGCGGTCAGCGCGAGCGCCGACTTACCCGTGCCCGCACGGCCACCCATCGACACGATGCCGATGCTCTCGTCGAGCAGCAGGTCCAGGGCGATGCGCTGTTCGGCCGAGCGACCGTGCAACCCGAAGGCCTCGCGTTCGCGCACCAGCTGCACCCGCTTGTCGGCGGTGACCCGTCCGAGCGCGCTGGAGCTGCTGCCGAGCAACCGGATTCCGGTGTGGCAAGGCAGTTCCCGTGCTTCGTCGAGGTCGATCACCGACTCGCTGTAGAGCTGG
This sequence comes from Nocardia sp. NPDC050413, assembly GCF_040655475.1. NCBI lineage: Bacteria > Bacillati > Actinomycetota > Actinomycetes > Mycobacteriales > Nocardiaceae > Nocardia > Nocardia sp. NPDC050413. The sequence continues at coordinate 21,676 of NZ_JBFAJZ010000004.1, forward strand.
TCGATCTGGGAGCCCGCGACATCGAGTTCCACCATGCCGCTCCACCCGGAGGTGACCACGTCCTGGGCGTGGTATTCGTCGGCCGCCAAGCCGACCGCGCTGGCCTTCACCCGCAACGGGATGTCCTTGGAGACCAGCACCACGTCCTCCCCCTCGGCGGAGAAGTTCAGCGCGCAGGCCAGGATGCGGGAATCGTTGGTCTCGGAGCGGAATCCGGCGGGCAGCACCGAGGCATCGGTGTGGTTGAGCTCCACCTGCAGGGTGCCGCCATCGGTGCCGATGGGCAGCGGCTGATCGAGCCTGCCGTGCTGCATGCGCAGGTCGTCGAGCATGCGCAGAGCTTCCCTGGCGAACCAGCCGAGCTCGTGGTGGTGCCGTTTGGCCTCCAGCTCGCTGATCACGACCAGCGGCAGGACCACCCGATGTTCCCCGAAGCGGGTCACCGCCCAGGGGTCGGACAGCAGGACAGAGGTGTCTACGACGAAAGTCTTCAGACCGGAACGCGCGGGGCGAGCCCCTTTCTTCGAGGCCGAGGCCGTGTGCATCGCGTGAGCGGAAACGGAGCGTGCAGCAGTCACGGTGGGCTCCTTATGTGTTCGCACGGCACCCGCACGAACGATCTCGCTGGACCGGTCCGTCCTTGTAGGTGGTTTGTCAACCACCACGAGGGCCGGGTGCCGGCCCCCTCGTACTGAGTAGCTCAGTCACGGTCAGGACCTCCCGTACGAATCACACCGACGCGATCCGCATCTTCGACGCTACCGCCGAACCCGCTACGGCGCTGCCGGTCCGGCCCACGTGTCCGTGAATTCGAGGTTAACCAGCATGGTCGCCGCCGTTCGGCGCGTCGAGCGCTACAGTCGTTGCATGGCCGATGACCAGGATCTGGAAAAGCTGTCGTCGAAGGAACTGCACGATCGCGCGGTGAAAACGGCCGTGCGGCGCGGCGATGTGAAGTTCCTGTGGGACCTGCTCAAGGCGATTCCCGCGGCCCAGGCCGAGGCGGGCGATCTGGGTGAGAGCGAGGCCGACATCAAGTACGTGCTGCCGATGCTCGACGACTACATCCATGCCGGCGACGGCAAGATCGCCGAAGTCCTCCGCCCCACCTACCTGGACTATCTACGCAAACACCAGTAGGTCAGCGGCGGGTGAGCGCCTTGGCCATCCCGACGATCGTGCCGCGCAGCACATTGCCCTTGCTGAAGTGGTCGTCCCACAACACGATCCGGCCCGCACGGATCTCGAAGGTGCCGGTGACCCAGAACCCGATGCGCACCGGCCCGAATCGCAGATAATCGGTGCGGTCGGTGAGCACGATGTCGCCGTCGGCGGCGATGTGGTGCATCTCGGCCCAGAACCCGAGCGAGGGCCGGTCCAGCCCGCGCAACACCTGGGCGACCCGCTTCTTGCCCCGGATCGTCGGCAGCGAGGTGTTCTTCCAGACGATCTCCGGATCGAGGAGTTCCAGTGCCTCGTCGACCGCATCGATCTCGAGCGCGGCGAAGAATTCGCGCACCACGGTGACGGCGGGTTCGGGGAGTTCCTCGGTCATGGTGTGAGCCTAGGACTTCGGCGGCTCGTGGACCAGAGCGGCGCGGCGATCGATCAGGGCGGCGATGCCGTCGAGGATCCGGTCGATGCCGAAATCGAGGGCGTTGTCGCGGCCGTCGGCGGCCGCTTCCTCGGCGAAGGCGGCGCGGACCCGCGGGTAGCGCTCGGCGGCAGCGGTCATCATCTGGGTGAACTGGTCGGTGAAGTGGTCCGCCCGCTCGTCTGCCGGAACCTGCTGGGCAAGGCCGCGAGCGTGGCTGTTGAGCAGGACGATGGTGTCGAGCTTCTCCGGGCCGCTGAGCCCGGTGTTCGCCAGTGCGGTCAGCGCCGATTCGGTCCAGGCCATTTCGTTCGGGCCGAAGGGGCGAAGGCCACGGGCGAGGTCGATGGTCCAGGGGTGGGCGCGGTAGCTGTCATGGATGGCGTTGGCCCAGCTTCTCAGCGCTGCTCGCCAATCCTGCTGCACAGCTGAGACTTTCGGCGGTTCGCCGATGGCTTCGTCGAGCATGAGCGCCGTCAGTTGCTCCTTGCCGGGGATGTACCGGTAGAGCGACATCTTGGTGAAGCCGAGGCGCTGCGCCAGGCGCTGCATCGAGAGCGCGGGGAGCCCTTCGGCGTCGGCCAGCGCGATCGCCTCGCCGACGATCCGGTCGAGGGTGAGCGCGGGTTTGGGCCCCCTGTTCGGACGCTGGGCGGTGCCCCACAGCAGCTCGACGGTGGTCGGTGACGGCATCGGCCCTCCTTTCACGCTCAGAATACCGGCGATTTGCGTCCGCCGGAAACAGATCTTGACGAAGAAACCGTGTCCTCCGTACGCTATTTTGTGTCCGCCGGAAACTGATTACGACGGACACTGATCCCGAGGAGGCTTCATGCCCAATCAGACCGTCCTCATCTCCGGCGCGAGCATCGCCGGGCCCGCCCTCGCCTACTGGCTGAATCGGTACGGCTTCGACGTCACCGTTGTGGAGCGCGCCGCCGCGTTGCGGCCCGGTGGTCAGGCCGTCGACTTCAAGGACGGCGTCCATCTGGAGGTGCTGAAGCGGATGGACATCCTCGACGCGGTGCGTGCGCGCCGCACCGGCACCACCGACCTGGTCTTCGTCGACGCCGACGACCGTGAATTGGCGGTCTTGTCAGGCGATTTCACCGGAGGCGCACTCGAGATCCTGCGCGGCGACCTGGCCGCTGTCCTGTACGAACAGACCGGGGACACAGTGGAATACGTCTTCGGCGATACCGTCACCGCGCTGCGTGAGACCGAGTCCGGCGTGCATGTCGAGTTCGAGAGCGCTGCTGCTCGCACGTTCGATCTCGTGGTCGGCGCGGACGGAATCCATTCGCGGGTACGGCGTTTGGCCTTCGGCCCGGAATCGGACTTCGTCACCCACCTCGGCTACTACTACTGCGTGGCAGGGGCGAGTCGCTGGGCCGACACGTCGGCGCCGCGCGAGCGGGCCGAGGGATACGCCCACAACGTGCCCGGGAAACTGGCCGTCGACGGTGGCGCGAAAGCGCAGCAGATGTACATGTTCGCCTCCCCTGAACTCGACTACTCGCGCACCGACACATCGGCCCAACGTCGCATCGTCCGTGCGGCTTTCGCCGATGTGGGCTGGCATGTCCCACGCATGCTGGCCGAACTCGACGAGCTGGACGAGGTCTACCTCGACTCGATCAGCCAGGTCCGGATGAACGGCACCTACACCCGTGGCCGTGTCGCCCTGCTCGGTGACGCCGCCTACGGCAATACCCTGGCCGGCTTCGGCACCGGCCTCGCACTCGTCGGCGCTTACGTCCTCGCCGGTGAACTCGCCTCGACCGCAGGTGATCACGAGGCCGCGTACCGTGCCTACAACCGGATCATGAAGCGCTACGCCAAAATCGCGGGGAACTCCAACACCGGCCCATTTCTGACTCCGAAAACCGCGGTAGGAATCAAGGCCCGCAACTGGTTCCTCGGCTCCCGCTTGTTCGGCTTGATGCTGAAGTACGGCGACAAGGCGGCCAACGACGTAGACCTCGTCGACTACTCCCGATCGGCCCGGAACAGGGCTTGACCTGGAGTGCACTCCAGGTCATAGGCTCGGCGCATGAGCATTCGTCTCGGTTACCAGATGCCCAATTTCAGCAACACCGACTCGATCCGCGAGCTGTTCCCCACGGTCGTCGCGCAAGCGAGGGAAGCGGAGGCGGCCGGCTTCGACGCCGCCTTCGTGATGGACCACTTCTATCAGCTGCCGTTGATCGGCCCGCCCGACGCGCCGATGCTCGAGGCGTACTCCGCGCTCTCCGCACTGGCAACGGCTACCGAACGAATCCAATTGTCCGCCTTGGTAACCGGCAACACCTACCGTAACCCGGCGCTGCTCGCCAAGACGGTGACCACCCTCGACGTGGTCAGCGGTGGACGCGCGGTGCTCGGCATCGGGGCAGGCTGGTTCGAGCTCGAACACCAGCAGTACGGCTTCGAATTCGGCACGTTCACCGAACGTTTCGAGCGCCTCGACGAGGCGTTGCAGATCATCACGCCCATGCTGCGCGGACAGCGACCCACCTTCGACGGCAAGTGGTACCGCACCGAGAACGCGATCAACGAGCCGCGCCTGCGCGACGACCTGCCGATCCTGCTCGGCGGCGGCGGTGAGAAGAAGACCTTCGCCATGGCAGCGCGTTTCGGCGACCACCTCAACATCATCTGCAACGCCTCGGAGTTGCCGCGCAAGGTGGCCGCGTTGCGACAGCGCTGCGCGGAGGTCGATCGCGACCCCGCCACCCTCGAGACCAGTTTCCTCGCGTTCGTCATCGCCGACGAGGACGGCGACCGGGCCCGCAAGATCCAGGCCGACATGATGTCGCAGGTCGGGATCGACGTGGCATCGATGAGCGAGGCGGAGCGCCGCGAGAGCGTCGTCGACCGCCAGTTCGTCGGCACACCGGACGATGTCGCCGAGCAGATCAAGGACCGGGTGCTCGATCAGGGCATCGACGGCGTCATCGTGAACATGGTCGCCAACGGCCACGAGCCGGGCATGGTCGACGCGGTCGGTCGCGCCCTGCTTCCGCTGGTGAAATGAGCCGTCACCAGGCGGCGAACTCGCCTTCGCCACGCTGCCGGATCTGCTGACGACGACGGAAGAAGACCTCTTCGGCGCTCGACTCGGTCAAGGCGTTCGTGATGGTGCCGAGGCGGGTGTCGTAGCGGTTGGTGCGGATGTGACGGTCGATGCCCGCCTGCCATTCCGGTGGCAGGCGCGACCAGATTCCGGCCACCCGCGCCTGGGCCGCGGGCTCGGACTCGGCAAGCAGTTGCAGCAGGGCGGGCCAGTAGGTGGCGTCGGTGGCGTGGGCGGGCAGCGCCGCGATGGAGGCGGGGCTGAGCTCGGCCAGCGTGGCGGCGATTCGGCGGCGGGCCGGTTCGCTGAGCCGGGCAGACAGCGCGAACAGTCCACGCCACGGGTCGGCTTCGGTCCGGCCGTCGAGTGCGCGCACCAAGCGGGTCAGCACGCCGGGGTCGGCCAGTTGTGGATTGGTCGACAATGCCCACAGCGCAACGGGATTCAGGCGCCCGATCAGCGTGAGTAATGCGATCGAGGCGCTGCGATCGACCGCGGTCAGCAGGAAGCGGCCGACTTCGGGCGCGGCGCCGCGCCCGAAGAAGATGTCGCCCAGCTTGGCCGCGACCTCCGGCTCGACCTTGCAGAACAGCGCGAGCATCGCATGGTGCAGCGGGGGCGGACCGGCCAGCACCGTCTGGAGCATGCCGGGCACCCGGCCGCGTGGCCCCGCGAGCAGTTGCCGCACGATCCGGCTGAGCGTGTGCGCGGGGTAGGCGTAGGCGGCGGTGTAGACCAGGCCCGCGTCGTCGAGGACGGTCTCTTCCAGCGCCGCGATCAACGGTTCGTTCACCACGGACAGGAACCGGGCGGCGGTCACATAGTCACGCCGGCGCAGCAATTCGTTGATGATGAGGGTGATCGGCTCCGGCCTGCCGTACCGCATCAACTGCTCGAAGACGTTCGGATCCAGATACGGCGCCCCGTCGGCGGCGTACACGGCGTCGACCATGCACAGCGCCTGCGCGCACTTCTCCGGATAGTGGATGCCGACCGCACCGAGAAACCTGGCCGCGAGCACCGGCGGCACCACCCGCTCGAACAACGCCACCCCGAGACCGACCGGGAAAATCGGCACCACCGGGGTGACCCGGCGAAAGGTGTCCGCGTGCTCGGCGTGCAACGCGTACAGCATCTGCTGCTGGATCGCCGACAGGTGCGCCGCGCCGAGCCGTGTGAGTGGCGCCAGATGCTGCGGCGAAACCCCCAAAGTGCGTGCCAGCACCACCAACTGGGTCTGCGCCTCGAGTTCGGTCTCGATCATCGCTCACCGAAGATGATCCGCCGCGACGCCCCACGCAACGGCGCGGGCATCGCCGACAACGCGGCATCGATAGCCCGATGCAACGCCCGATGCTCGTTCTCCCGAGCCCCCCGAAACAGCCGCAACAACTCCCCGGCCTCGGCCTCCGTGAGCAACTCGAAGGCAGGCACCACCCCACCAACCTCGCGCGCCAACTCAGCTCGACAGTCCATACAACTCGACGATGCCCCATCCCCACCCCGATGTGTACCGTTCGGAACTTTTTCTGTGAGTGGTGACAACAGAACCGACAACCGGTTGTCCGATCAACCTTCCGCGGCAGGAAGGGCTATGGGGGCGACCGGGTATGGTGGTCCGCTGACCAACTCCAGCTATGCAAATTCGCTATGGAACCGACGGTGCTCTAGGCGCGTCCTAACCAGAGACAGATGATGAGGAGGGGATGATGACCGGGTTTCTCGAGGTCGATATCGACGTGCTCAGTAAGACGGTCCAATCGCTGCGCGGCGCCGAGCAGGTGTTGACAGACGTGACGAAAAGCATGGCCAAGGACAGCGGTACCGACCTGGGCACTGCGGCGCTCAACGATGCTGCCGACAGTTTCCAACGACGTTGGCAGTTCGGCATCGAAAGAATCAGTGAATCAGCTCGTATCACAGCCGATGGCGTAGCACAGTGCCTGACTGCCTACCAGGACCTCGACAAGCAGCTCGCGGCCCTACTCGACCTCTATGGCGTAGAAAGCGGTCCGCACACGGCCACCCCCGGGGAGGAGGGGAGGTGAGCCCCCAAAACCCCTATCCGAACCTAGGTTTCGACCCCGCGCCCGGATCGGCGTCCCAAGTGGCGGCGCTCGGCACCAAGGTGAAGACGGCCGCCGACGCGGTCACCGAAATGAGTATCCTCCTCTACCGATTGCGCAACAGCAACGACGATGTATGGAAGGGCGAGGCGGGCAACGCCTTTCGCGAGAACCTGGATACGACGCTCGTCCAAGACCTGACCTACGCCAAGAATTCTCTCGAGCGTGCCACCACGGTGATCCAAACCTGGCACGGCAACCTCGTCAGTTTCCAAGACACCGCTAAAGGACTCGAAACGGAAGCTGCCGCTGCCCGAGCCACTCACACTCGAGCAGTGACGGCGCTGCAACAAGCCAAGTCCAACCCTGACCTCGGTCTGGCAAATCAGAGTTTCACCGACGCGAGCGCCTTGGCTGCCGCGCAGGCTCGTCTCGATGCTGCGACCAGCAAAGTGACGGCTGCTACCACTGCGGTCAACAACGCGCAGAGCGCGATCGACGCGATCATCGCCCGCGCGAAGGATCTGCAAACCACTCACACCTCAGTCTCCGCGACAGCAGCCGGCGAGCTCGACGCGGCTGCAGCCAATTTCGCACCCAGTGAGCCCGACAAGGGCATCTGGGACTCGTTTGTGGACTGGCTGACCGAGAATCAGGAGGTCATTCACGACGCCCTGGCGGCGACTTCGGCAATCAGTGGGATGCTGGCCTTGGTCACGCCACCGCCGTTCAGCATCGCGTTGGGTGCAGTCGCACTGGTCAGCGGGCTCGGAGCGTTGGGGATGAACGCATTGGACCCCGAGGTCAGAGACGCCGTGGGCGACATCGCAGACGGCGATTTCAACAAGGAGGCGATAACAAAGCTCGGCACCACGGTAGGAGTAGACACACTGTCGATTCTTCCCGGCGTCGGCGGCGTCGTGAAGGGGTCGAAAGTGCTCTTCTCCGAAGCCGATACGGCCCTTTCGGTGGCGAATGTGGCAGCGGATTCGGCAGGCGCCTCCTCGAAGTTCAGCCAAGTCATGACCGCATTCGGCGAAGGTGCCCAAAGCCCAGGGTTGACATCGAAAGTGTTGGACTCGCTTGGCTCAGTGGGTTCCAGACTCCCCTCGAACATCGGCGTCGAGACGGCGGGCATCCTTCAGGACATCAGCCAAGCAAGCAGGCACGCGCCCAGTGTCGGAACGACGATCGGCGGAGTCGAGATGGTGTCGAGAGCTGGAAAAGCTGGTCTCGGCCTGACCACAGCAGGTGACTTGATAAGCAGGCTGTACGCCGATGAGTGATCAACCGATATCCATCGAGATCCCCGAGGGTTATACCGCCATACCACTGAGCGATGTAGTCGATAATGCCGAGGTTTTGCGCGATGTCGGCGGCAATGCGGCTCGGCCTCATTTCGGTGGGTTGCTGCCCACTATCGCCACGCTCCTGGAGTCGCTTGTTGCGAACGGCACCCGGTACTTCGGGTTCGGTGCCCATCTTCTCCCGGACGGTCTTCCCCTGTACTCGTGTCTGACCATCTCGGTAACGAACAGTCCTGGAGGCCCTCGTAATCCACGTCTCGTGCTCTCCGATCTGGTTCGAGCCAGAAGCGCAGAAAACAGCCTCGAGCAGGTGGCATTGGTCGAGACCGAATCGCATCCCGTCATGTTCAGCGAGAAGATCGGGCACGTGGTGCCGCTCCGAGCCGGGCAGGAACAGACAACCCCAGCCGTATACCAGCTACAGGCGGTGGTTCCGTCGGACGACGGTACGTCGCTGGTCGCGATCGAGCTCTCCTCGGCAGATGCCGAACGCGCGGTCGCTTGCAGGAAAATGATTGCCGATATGGCCCGGACAGTGGTCTTCCGGACACCGGAAGCGTTCTCCCTGAATTTGTGACAGAAATGCGGGCATCTACATTGACACCAATTCCTGGACCTGCCAGCAAGGTGCCGGCCACACGGGCCGCGCTGATCTCGGTCACCGCCCGTTGGTGGCTGCTGCTTCTTGTTGTCCTCGGCTGTATACCGCTCCTGTGGTGGATGATTCACGCAGGCGGACCCGACAGCGAGTTCGGTCGTGCAGTAGGTGGACTAGTCGTCTTCGGGGCGTTCTTCCTGGTCATCTGTGGTGGTCCGGTGGCGGCCACCGGAGTGTGGATTGCCCACCGCCGACTCCAGATGCTGCGCCTGCCGTGGGTCTGTTGGCCTGTCGAGTACGTGCGTACCGGCAACAGCGAACACCTGAGGTTGCTCGACCAGGACGGTCAGGTAGTACAGACCCATCTCCTGAACAGCTGGACGGCACTGCGCCGCCAGTACTTCGACGAAACGACTACACAGGTGTGGTTCGCCGGTGATCCATTGCGGCGCGGCGTCTTCTCACGTCCCGGCGGCGCCGATCTCAGCTATTGCTGGGCAGTTGCACCGCCGACCAGCCCACGTGCGGCTACCTCACAGGGCGATCTGGACGCACCCACCGCGCCACACCCTCCGATGCTGCGCCGAACTCTCGCTTACGTACTCGATGTCGTACTCCACCTGGCAGCGGCACTCGCACTCACCATACTGACCCACCATTCCTCGTGGAACAACGCCGATTCGAGCGAGCTCGACATTCACGTGGGTGCCGTGTTGCTGTTCTTCCTGCTGATCTCGTTCCTCGACCGCGTTGTCCTGCAAGCGGTAGTGCACACCACTGTCGGCAAAGCGCCGTTCGGGCTGGTCATCATCGATCGGGATACGGGACGGCCTCCCCGAATGCGGTGGCTACTCGCGTGTTGGTTGGTCGGGGGACTCATGCCGTTGCTGGTCGTCGGAAACAGTCCTGTGCCTGAGAAGCCCGCGCGGTATCTACTTCCCGCGGTCCGCCGAAAGGACATATAGGGCACCGCAGAGGCCGAGGACAGGACGCTCGGTCACGATTCTCCTCGATGGCGACATATCAACGTGTCGTTGGAAGGTGGGCGGCGAGAAGTGCGTCGAGCAGGGCTTCCAGGTCCGGCAAGGCGGTGTTCTTCTGCGCCGATACGCTGCGCATCGACGCGCTCGGCGAAATAGCCGCGCGCTTCGGCGAATTGGATCTTGCGCTATTGCCGATCAACGGGTTGCGGATACGACCGGCATTCAACACCCCACCGTGGGGATCCTGAATCCGGGAATCACATTGACGCTGTGACAGGAAAACGCCCTCGCAGACCCGGAGTCTGCGAGGGCGTTCGAGGTGTCCGTGGATCAGCCGAGGAGGCGCCAGTCTTCCAGGCCCTGGTAGAGGGGGACGCTCTGGGCGAGCTTCGAGACGCGACCACGCAGGGTCTCGGTGTCGGAGGTGCCGGCGAGGGCGGCGGCGATGATGTCGGCTACCTCGGTGAACTCGGTGTCGCCGAAGCCGCGGGTGGCCAGGGCGGCGGTGCCGATGCGCAGGCCGGAGGTGACCATCGGGGGGCGCGGGTCGAAGGGGACCGCGTTGCGGTTGACGGTGATGCCGACCTCGTGCAGGAGGTCTTCGGCCTGCTGGCCGTCGAGTTCGGAGTTGCGCAGGTCGACCAGGACCAGGTGCACGTCGGTGCCGCCGGTGAGGACCGAGACGCCCTTGTCCTTGACGTCGGCGCCGGTGAGGCGCTCGGCGAGGATGCGGGCACCGGACAGGGTGCGGACCTGGCGGTCCTTGAACTCATCGGTCGCGGCGATCTTGAAGGCGGCGGCCTTGGCGGCGATCACGTGCATGAGCGGGCCGCCCTGCTGACCGGGGAACACCGCGGAGTTGAGCTTCTTGGCGAATTCCTGCTTGGCCAGAATCAGGCCGGAGCGGGGGCCGCCGAGGGTCTTGTGCACGGTGGAGGACACCACGTCGGCGTACGGCACCGGCGAGGGGTGCAGACCGGCGGCGACCAGGCCGGCGAAGTGCGCCATGTCGACCCACAGGTAGGCGCCGACCTCGTCGGCGATCTCGCGGAACTTCGCGAAGTCCTGGTGACGCGGGTAGGCCGACCAGCCGGCCACGATCACCTTCGGCTTGGCGGCCTTGGCGATGTCGCGGACCTCGTCCATGTCGATGCGGTGGTCTTCCTTGGACACACCGTAGGAGTGGACGTCGTAGAGCTTGCCCGAGAAGTTCAGGCGCATGCCGTGGGTGAGGTGACCGCCGTGCGCGAGGTCGAGGCCGAGCAGGGTCTCGCCGGGGTTCATCAGCGCCATCAGCACCGCGGCGTTGGCCTGCGCGCCGGAATGCGGCTGCACGTTGGCGAACTCGGCGCCGAAGAGTTCCTTGGCACGGTCGCGAGCGAGGGTCTCCACCACGTCGACGGCCTCGCAGCCACCGTAGTAGCGGCGGCCCGGGTAGCCCTCGGCGTACTTGTTGGTGAGCACGGAACCCTGCGCCTGCAGGACCGCGCGCGGCACGAAGTTCTCCGAGGCGATCATCTCGAGGGTGTCGCGCTCGCGGGCGAGCTCGCCCGCCATCGCGGCGGCCAACTCGGGATCGAGCTCACCGAGAGACTGGGTATTCACCGAAGCGGTCGTCTGCGTCACGACCCTCAGTCTATGGGCCGGGTACGCACGCCCCGGCACGGGGATAGCGCAACGGCGCCGCGCCCGCCACCCGGGAGACGCGGCTCACACCGTCCTGACCAGGTTCGATAGCCGTCGAACAGGCTTTTCACCGGTAACGCGCGGCTCGCGGGTGACCGATGACACAGGTATGAACACGCTGCCCGTCACCCCGGCCGTCGCTCCGTCCAACCCGATCGAGGCGCTACTTCTGCACCTGGGCTACCTCATCTGCTCACTGATGAATCCCGGCGGTTGCGCCGTCATCCAGTAGGCGCCGGATCGCCCCCGGCGTGAGCGGCTCGTCGAGCAACCGGCCGAACCGTTCGATGCGGTCCTGCGCGTCGACGACACCGTCGAGCCAGCCGCCGAGCAGGCGGTAGCCCTCCACATAGGTGCTGATGTAGGCGCGCCACAGCGGTGAGGACAGGAACCGCAGCGACTGACGGGCCCGCTCCGGCGTCGCCAGACTCCAGCGCTGCAGGAACTGCGCCACCTCGTCGTGACTGCGGTGCTTGTCGTGCAGCAGCAGCGCCGCGTCCTGGCGCACGCTGAGCAGTTTCGCCGACGCGGCCGAGAACCGTTCGGCGCGTTCGCCGTCGAAACGCAGCCCCAGGTCGGCGTAGATCTCCTGCGCCCACACACCCCAGCCGGGCCCGACGATCGACTGCAGCGCGAGGTCGGCCAGGCCCTCGGCCATCAGGCACTGCGGTGTGTTGACCAGGAACAGCGTCTGCTCGTCCTCGCCCGCCGCGACCAGTCCGGCCTCCTTGCGGCAGTGCTCGGTGTGATGCCCGGGGTAGGACTCGTGGGCGATGAGCGCGGGCAGGTGCGCCATGTGCTGTTTGAGATCGGAGTTGATGGCCACCGTCGAGCGGTAGTTGCCCAGGTAGTAGTTGAAACCGGACCACGGTTTGTCGCCGACCACCTCGTAGGTGACGTGTTCGTGGTCGGGCAGCGGGTACCGCGCGCGGACCCGTTCGCGCAGGGCGCTGGAGAACGCTTCGACGCATTCGGGCAGCCGCTCGGGCGGGATCTCGTCACCGCGCCGGTAGGCGGCGACCCGCTCGGCCAGCGGTCCGTCGCCGCCGAGCACCTCGTCCATCAGCCGGTGCGCCTCGCGGTAGTCGTCGGGGTCGCCCGGAGTGATGTCGACGTCGAAGTACGCGCGCACCTCGTCGACGAAACCGATCTCCTCACCCGCGAACTTGCGCGCCGAACATTCCATCGCCACCAGGTGGGCGTCGAGGAACTCGGTGCGCTGGGGCGAGAGCCCGGCATCGGGCAGGGCGGCGCGCAGGTCGACGGCGCGCCGGACCAGGTCGGCGGGTACGGGCGCGGCGGCGTTGTCGATCTCGCGACGCAGCGCCGGATCGCCGGTGTAGGCGTCGACGAAGCCGGATTCGAGCCGATCGAAAGCCAGTCCGAGCCGCAGGTATTCGGTGACGAACGGATGAGACCCCATGCGCCCGACCTTACGTGGTGAATTCGAAAAGCGGGCCCTACCTCGCGGTTGTTACTAGTTACCGACGGGTAGCCAAACCCCCCGTTGCGCACGGACGACCGACACGGAGCACAATCGCCGCATGCGGTCAGAGTTATCCCGGATCTCACCGAACGGGCAGCCCAGCTGTGCGTGTTTGCCCGAACGGAGCGTCGGGTAAGTGGCACGGATGAGCGAGCCGAGCCCGTACGTGGAGTTCGACCGGAAGCAGTGGCGCACCCTGCGCAAGTCGACTCCCCTGGTCTTGACCGAGGAGGAATTGACCGGACTACGCGGCCTCGGCGAGCAGATCGACCTCGAGGAAGTCGCCGAGGTGTACCTGCCGCTCGCCCGCCTGATCCACCTCCAGGTCGCCGCACGTCAGCGACTGTTCGCCGCCACCGCCACGTTCCTCGGCGAGAAGCACCCCGACAAGCAGGTGCCGTTCGTGATCGGGGTCGCCGGCAGCGTGGCGGTCGGCAAGTCGACCACCGCGCGCGTGCTGCAGGCGCTGCTGTCGCGTTGGGATCACCACCCGCGTGTCGACCTGGTGACCACCGACGGATTCCTCTATCCCACAGCCGAACTCACCCGCCGCGGCATCATGCACCGCAAGGGTTTCCCGGAGAGCTACGACCGGCGCAAACTGCTGCGCTTCGTCACCGAGGTGAAATCGGGCGCCGAAGAGGTGTGCGCGCCGGTGTACTCGCACATCTCCTACGACATCGTGCCCGACGAGAAGCACTGCGTGCGCCAGCCCGACATCCTCATCGTCGAGGGCCTCAACGTGCTGCAGACCGGCCCGCGCCTGATGGTGTCGGACCTGTTCGACTTCTCCATCTACGTCGACGCGCGCATCGAGGACATCGAGAACTGGTACGTGCAGCGCTTTCTGGCCCTGCGCAAGACCGGCTTCGCCGACCCGAACGCCCACTTCCACCACTACGCCGGCTTCAGCGACGAGCAGGCCACCGCGGCCGCGCGCGACATCTGGAACTCCACCAACCGGCCCAACCTGGTCGACAACATCCTGCCGACCCGCCCGCGCGCGACCCTGGTGTTGCGCAAGGACTCCGACCACACCATCAACCGGCTGCGCCTGCGCAAGCTCTAGATCGGCGACCCCAGCGACACCACTTCGGTCGCCAATTCCGAACGCGCACCGCCCTTTTCGACGACGAGCACGCCCTGCGGGGTGTCCCGCGCCGCGAGCGGCTCACCGCCGACCACCTGGATGACGGTCTGCTCGGAGCGGGCGAGCATGTCGATCACCGGTTGCTCGGCGACCGGCGCCCAGCCCTGGGCGGCCGAACGCAAGCGATCGACCGTGCTGGTGGCCCCGGCCACGTCGGCCCACTTGCGCACCGCGACGCTGATGACGTTGTCGCCGCCCCAGCGCGGGTTGTAGACCGTCGAGCACTCGCCGGGGACCGAGGGCAGGTCCGAGACGGCGTTGCTTCGCACGTCGATGGTCGCGACGAAACCGATGCCGCAGGAGGAACTGCGCGCGGTGGTGCCCGCGAGCACGAAGGTGTGCCCGTCGGGTCCGGCGGCGGCCGAGAGCTCGGAGTCGATGCCGGGCACCCGTCCCAGCGGCAGGATGGCATCCGAGCCGATCGCGTAGAGGTGGTTCTTCTCCCACCACAGCCCGCGCGACTCCGACCGTGCCAGCAGCACGTACTCGTCGGTGGCCGCGACCAGGCGGGCGCCGTCCCAGTTGCCACCCGAGAGCGGGCTAGGCGAATCCGGGAGCACGATGTCGCGTTCGGGCTCGGCGGGGGTGGTGCCCGCGAGGTCCTGGCTCATGATCTGGCCGGGCTCGCGCCACCAGCCGACCACCGCGTCACGCAGAGCGACCGCGTCGGTGCAGTCGCATTCGGTGCGCGTCACGGAACCGTTGTCCACGCTCAGCGCGACGAGCGTCTTGGACGCCGTCTCCACCGCGAACGCGAACGCACCGTCGCGGGTGAAGTTCACCGGTGCCGCCGAATAACCGAAATTGCCCGACGCACGCAGTGTTTCGGCGCCGCGAACGACAACCAGCTCACCTTCGGTTCGATACGCGAACACCCCGGAACGATCCGGCTGCTGGTTCGGGGTGATCACCGGCGCGGGCGTGCCCTCGACCCCACACCCGGCTACCAGACCGACCGCACCGAGCGCCGCGATCCACGCACCTGCACGCGCAACTCCCACCGCTGTCCCCTACCTGTGTCGACGGGTCCGTTCCGGGCAGCAGCCTAGCCCGCGCACCACCGGAACCGGGGCGACTCGTCACAACTTCCAGGCCGCGTCCAACCTGGTCGCCACATCGATATTGCGCACCGCGGCGATCTCGGGCTTGCGTATCTCCTCGGACATGTACCGGGCCACGAACCGGCGGATCTCGTGATCGACACTGGCGAGCACCCGCAGCAATTGCCCGCGCTTGGTGGAACTGGCCACGTTCACCCGCACATCACCCGGACGGGGCTCGGCGATGTCGATGACCACCCGCAGCGGGTCGGCCGTGCGTGCCGTCAGATGCAGGTGCACGGTGCCGTCCACCCGGAACCGCGACCGGTCGACCGCGAGATCGACCACCAGATCCACATGCAACGGGATCGTCAGCTCGAAGGAGATGAAGGCGTCGACGAAACGCAGAATGCGCGGCCGGCCGAGCTCCACCTGCGCGGTGACCTTCGCCAACCGGCCCGGCCCCACCCCGATCGGGCCGAAATCGAAAGCGGCACCGGTGAGCTCACCGAACGCGTCCGCGATGCGCTGCTCGGACACGGCGTACTCGAGGAAACGCCTGCCGAACTCCTCATAGCTGATGTAAGACGCCTCATCAGGTTCCACGAACGCGACAGTACGCGAGGACTACGACTCACACCCCGAAGCGACGGTGCCGCGCCGCGTAATCCCGCAGCGCGCGAAGAAAATCGACCCGCCGGAACTCCGGCCAGTACGCCTCGGTGAACCAGATCTCCGAATACGCGCTCTGCCACAACAGGAAACCCGAAAGCCGCTGCTCCCCAGAGGTTCTGATCACCAGATCCGGGTCGGGCTGACCCGAGGTGTACAGATGCTGGCCGATCGCGTCGACCGTGATCGACTGCACCAGATCCTCACCCGACTCCCCCGCCGCGATCTCCTGACGCACCAGCGAGCGCACCGCGTCGGTGATCTCCTGCCGACCCCCGTACCCCACAGCCACATTCACGTGCACACCGTCGCGCCCGCTCGTGCGCTCGGCCGCCACCCGCAGGCGCTTGGCGATCAACTCGGGGAAACCGGCGAGCGAACCGACGATCCGCACACTCCAATTCTGCTCCGGCGCCGACAACTCCTCGACCACATCGGTGATCACCTCGAACAGCGTCTCGAGCTCCTCGGGATCGCGGCGCAGGTTCTCCGTCGACAGCAGGTAGACGGTCACCATCTCGATGCCCTCGGCGGCACACCAGCCGACCAGCTCGGCGATCTTCAGCGCACCGACGCGATGACCGTGGCTGACATCGGTGAACCCGTTCTCACGCGCCCAGCGTCGATTCCCGTCGCACATCACCGCCACGTGGCGGGGGTGCTGCTTGTCGGCCAGCTGCTTGGACAGCCTGGCTTCATAGACGCGGTACGGCAACCCTCGCACCCGACCGAAAAACTCCACGCCCGCACCCTACGCTCACCCGCCTCCCCGCAACTTTTGGCCAGACCAAGGTGCGGGGTGAGGTGGGTACGCGGCAAGCTTTGTGCAGTGGGCGGGTCAGCTCGTTCCCGGCGAGTTACCCATGTTCTTGCGAGATCAGGGGGCGGCTTTCTCGGGATCTTTGAGGTAGGCGCGTAGGAAGGTGTCGGTCGCGGCTTCGGCGACGGTGCGTAGTTCAGTGGTCGGGATCTTGCGTGCGCCCATGTGTGAGCGTGCCTCGAGGGGGCCGGTGAGCAGGGCCAGGTACTGCTCGGCGGCCGTGTCCGGGTCGCAGGCACGCAATCGGCCTGCCAGCGTCAGGCGGGCCAGTCGGTCGGCCAGTGCTTCGCGCAATCGGACCGAGGTGCGCTGCTGCACTTGGAGGGCCAAGTCGGCGAAGTCCTCGGCTTGCGCGTAGGCCAGGCGGTGCAGGGATCGGCCGCGCTCACTCGCGCACACCTGCAGCAGCCGGTATGCCGAGTCGAGGAACGCCTGTCGCGGATCGTCGCCGATGTCGCGCAGGGTGTCCACGGCCGCAAGGGTTTCCGCGCTCACCACATCGGCGGCCGTCAGCAGCGCTTCCCGGAACAGGGTGCCCTTGTCGGTGAGGTGGTTGTACACGGTCGGTTTCGCGACACCGGCCTCGTCGGCGATCTCCTGTACGCAGGTCTGGGCGTACCCGCGCCGCGCGAAGACCGCGAACGCGGCCGCCAGAATCTGCTGCCGCTTGTCGATGCGACCACGCGCCGGTGCTGCCACTCGTCGAGCCTACCGCCACCGATTGACTCACCGGTTCAGTCTTGCGGCCTAACTGATAAGTACTTTAAATTGAACCCATCAGTTCAATTCAGGAGGGTTCATGCTTGTCCACATGCTTCGATTCCGGTTCCGCGACGAGACCACCGAGGAGCAACGCGCCGAAGTGCTCGCCACCATGCGCCGCACCGCTGCCGTCGATTCGGTGAGCTTCGCGACCGTCGGCCGGAACCTCGGCAATCCCGCCGAAGGCCTCACCCATGGCTATTGCGTCGGCATCGCGGACCTCGAGGCCTTGGAGCGCTACATGCACGACCCGGTCCACCTCGCCGGTGATCCACTCATCGCGCCGCACTTCGCCGAACTCGTCATCGGCCCCGACCTGTCCGACGACATGAACCCCGACCTCGGCGCCGAGATCATGGCCATGCACGAGCGCAAGGCTGCGATGTACCCGGAGTGGGCCGAACTGATGGCGACCATTCCCGAGGTCCGCTTCGCCTGATCACGCCCTTCCGCGGACCGCCTCCGATGGGGCAGGCGGGTGGATTCTGTTTGTGTGGTTGTCGGCACCTTCGGCGGTGGTGGGCGGGGGTCTCGCGTACCGTTGAGGCGTAACTTACGGTTCCGTAGGTTTGACTGGGAGGTGGTCGTGGAGGCGGTCGGTAGCGATTCGGGTGTGCCTGTCGCGCTGGTGAAGCCGCGGTTTCGCGGGTGGATTCATACGTGGGCGTTCGGTGTGGCCGTGGTCGCGGTGGCGGCGCTCGCGGTGGCCGGGTTCGCACGCTCGGCCACGGCCGGGTGGGCGACCGTGGTCTACGGGGTCGCGGTGTGCGGGCTGTTCGGCGTGAGCGCGGTGTACCACCGGGTGACCTGGGCGAGCGTGCGGACCCGGGTGCGGATGAAGCGGCTGGACCACTCGATGATCTTCGTGTTCATCGCGGGCAGTTACACCCCGTTCGCGGTGCTCGGCCTTCCCGACAGCACCGGGCGGACCTTGCTGATCGTGGTGTGGGTGGGAGCGCTCGCGGGAGTCGCTCTCAAGGTGCTGTGGCCGACCGCGCCCAGGTGGGTCGGCGTGCCGTTGTATCTGCTGCTCGGCTGGGCCGTGGTGCCGGTCGCGCCGACGCTCCTGCACAACGTGGGGGTGCTGCCGCTGGTACTGCTCGCCATCGGCGGGGTGATCTACAGCGTGGGGGCCGTGCTGTACGCGACGAAGTGGCCCAACCCGTGGCCGGACTTCGGGCACCACGAGTTCTTCCACGCGGCGACCGTCGTCGCGGCGCTGTGCCACTACATCGCGATCTGGCTCGTCGTGCTCGGCTGAGCGGCGTGCGTGCGCGGTGTCCTCGGCCGCGCCTTCTATGCTGGACAGTTGTGTCGATCATTCGCGCGGCTCGCCCCGCCCCGGCCCCGTCACGGGGTGCGGTAGACGGGTGTGCGCGGTGAACCGGCTGGTCCGCTGGCTGCTGCGGTCGCACTGGGGGCTCGCCCTCGTGGTCATCACCGCCAACTTCGTCGGCGTCGGCGCCATCTTTCTCATCTCCTGGGCCGGTGGCGTGTTCAGCCGGGTCGGCGACGACTGGCACGACGCGGCCTGGCTCATCGCCATCTACCCCGCCTTCGGGTTCACCCTCGGCATCGGACTCGCGATCTACGACCGCCGAAAACACCTGCGCTGGCTCGACGAAGGACGCAAACCGACACCGGACGAAGCTCGCCAGCTGATCCGGCTACCAGCCGCGATCACCGTGCGCGCCGTGCTGATCTGGCTACCCGGCATCATCCTCACCGTGTGGCTGGTCGACCGGTTCACCGACTACCACAACACCATCGTGATCGGGGCGGGGTTCATTCTCGGTGCCCTCGAATCGGCGGGCGTGATCTACCTGATCCTGGACCGGCTGATCCGCCCGACCGTACCCATCGTCGCCGCCGTCCTCGGACCGACCGTGCATCCGAGTGCCACGGTGCTGGTGCGCGTGCTGGTCACCTGGGCTGTGTCCGGTGCGCTGCCGGGGCTCATCGTCATCGTGGTGCTCAGCGACCGCACCACGCCCGCGAGCGACCGGGTGCGCGCGGCCTGGATGTTCTCGATCGTCGCCCTCGCCGTCGGGATGCTGGCCACCGCGTTGCTCGCGCGCTCGGTCGCGACCCCGATGCGGGCCATGTACCGGGCGCTGGACCGGATCACCCGCGGGGAACTCGATGTGCGGGTGCCCGTCGGCAGCGCGAGTGAGATCGGGCGGCTCGAACACTCCGTCAACGAACTGGCCACCACCCTGCGCGAACAGGCGCACATGGAGGACATGTTCGGTAAACACGTCGGCTCGACGGTCGCCGAGCGCGCGTTGGCAGGCAGCGCCGACCTCACCGGTGATGTGCGCACGGTGTCGGCGCTGTTCATCGACGTCACCGGTTCGGTGCGTTTGTCGGCCGAGATGGAGCCGGTGGAGTTCGTGCACAAGCTCAACCGGTTGCTGGCCACCGTGGTCGCGGCCACCGAGGACAACGGCGGCCTGGTCAACAAATTCCAGGGCGACGCCGCCCTGTGCATCTTCGGCGCGCCATCGGCGCTGCGTGACAACGCCACCCCGGCCCTGCGTGCCGCCCGCCGCATCCGCGACGAAGTGGTGGCCACCGGGGAACTCGACATCGGTATCGGCGTGGCACGGGGCAAGGTGTTCGCGGGCGACGTCGGCTCCGATACCCGCCTCGAGTTCACCGTCATCGGCGACGCCGTCAACGAGGCGGCCCGGCTCACCACCGTCGCCAAGGAGGTGACGCGGCGGGTGCTGGTCAGCGATGACGTGGTGCAGGCGTCCGCCCCCGCTGAACGCGCTAAATGGAAGCGGCACAAGGATCTTCGCCTGCGCGGCATCCCCGGACGCACCCGGACCTGGACCGATATCCCACCGAACCACTGATCGGCGGCACCTGCCGACCCGGCCGCTCCGACTCGAATCCGCGTGCCCCACAGGTGCGCCCGGCGTAGGTCTCGCCGGCCCGCCGACAAGACCAGGCCGCCCCGACCGAGGCCCTGTCAGGTGCGCAGGGCCAGAGTCAGGTCCGCGGGGTCGGTGACGGGGAGGTCGCAGATCGAGCCGCGGCAGACGTAGGCGGCGGGATGACCGTCGACGAGGGGGCGGTCGGTGAGCAGTGGGGCGGCGTCCGGGGGTGCGGCGAGCACGATCGAGCCGCCCGGCGCGGCCGTGCGCGCGGCGGCGAGCAGTTCCATTGTGGCCGAGGTCTTTTCGGTTGCGGCGATGGCCACCTGGAACGGACCTCGGACGGCGGCCTCGGCGACGGCGAGCCAATGGCCGGCGGTGCGTGGTGCGCGGTCGAGCAGGAGTGCGCCGCGGGCGAGGGTGTGGTCGGCCAGTTCGCGGTAGTGGACGGCGCGGTCGGGGTCGGCGACGGCCGAGGCGGTGAGCAGTGCCTCGGCGAGGGCTGAGGTGCCCGAGGGGGTGGCGCCGTCGATGGGGTCGCGGGGGCGGGTCACCAGGGTTTCGGCGTCGTCGGCGGTGTCGAACCAGCTGCCGGGGCGGTCGGGGTCGGCGAAATGCTCGATCGCCGAGTCGAGGATCACCTGGGCGGCGGCGAGCCAATCGGGTTCGCCGGTGGCCTGGTACAGGGCGAGCAGGCCGGTGGTGAGCCAGGCGTAGTCCTCGAGCACAGCGGGTGGGGCTCCGGCGACACCGTCGAGGGAGGCGCGGCGCAGGCGTCCGTCGACGAGGTGCACGTCGAGCAGGAAACGCGCGCACCGCACGGCCGCCGCCACCCAGGACGGTTCCTCCAGTGCCGCACCGGCTTCCGCGAGCGCGGTGATGGCCATCCCGTTCCAGGCGGTGACGACTTTGTCGTCGCGCGCCGGTTGTGGACGCGCGGTGCGGACCTCGAAGAGCTTGGTGCGCAACCGATCGAAGCGGGCCGACTGTTCGGCGTCTACCGGGTCGCTGTGGCGGGTGAGCACCGAGGTGCCCTGTTCGAAGTTGCCCGCCGTGGTGACTCCGAATGCGTCGGCGGCCCACATGCCGTCGAGTGGGCCGAGTTCGCCGACCAGCTCGGCGGGCGTCCACACATAGGTGGCGCCTTCCACACCCGGACCGCCCGGCTCGAGCTGGGTGTCGGCGTCGAGAGCGGAGGCGAATCCGCCCTCGGCGGTACCGAGATCGGCGAGCAGGAATTCGACCGTCTCGCGGGAAACCCTGTGCGGCAACGATTCCAAGGGGGTCGCCGGTGCGCGTCTGGCCAGGTGGGCGTAGGCGCGCAACAGCAGGGCGTTGTCGTAGAGCATCTTCTCGAAGTGCGGCACAAGCCAATTCGCGTCGACCGCGTATCTGGCGAACCCGCCGCGCAACTGGTCGTAGATACCGCCGCGCGCCATCGCCTCGGCCGCGCGCTCCACCAGGTCGAACACGGCCTGGTCGCCGGTGCGCTCCCAGTGCCGCAGCAGACCCTCGAGCATCGCCGACGGCGGAAACTTCGGTGCCCCACCGAATCCGCCGTGTGCGCGGTCCTCGTCGGCGGCGACAGCGAGGACCGCTTTGTCGAGAAGTTCGGTGGTGAGGGCGATCTCGCCGTCCGGCAGGCCGGTCGCCTGCGCACGCAGAGCCTCGGTGACCTGGTCGGCAGCCTTGTCCACCTCGTCGCGGCGGTTGCGCCACGTCTCGGTGATGGCTGTGAGCAACTGGGTGAACGAGGGCATCCCGCCGCGTGGTTGCTTGGGGTAGTAGGTGCCGCAGTAGAACGGCGCACCGTCGGGGGTGAGGAAGCAGGTCATCGGCCACCCGCCCTGCCCGGTCATGGCGACGGTCGCGGTCATGTACACCGCGTCCAGGTCGGGGCGTTCCTCCCGGTCGACCTTCACGCACACGAAGTCGGCGTTCATCTGCTCGGCCGTCGTCGCGTCCTCGAACGACTCGTGCGCCATCACATGGCACCAGTGACACGACGCGTACCCGACCGAGAGCAGGATCGGCACATCCCGCGCGGCCGCCTCGGCCAGTGCATCGGCATCCCACTCCCGCCAATGCACCGGGTTGTCGGCGTGCTGACGCAGATACGGCGAAGTCGCGCTACCCAACCGGTTCACGCTGCCAGCGTGCCACACACGCGGAGACAGTGCCGACAACCATCAGCGGCGGGTTTCCACCGCGCGAACCGTCATGGTGGCGACGGCGACCAGCACGGCGGCCACCGCGACGAAAACGATCTGCGGCCGGTCCGTCATCGCGTCTCCGGCCAGCAAGTATCCCGCGATATTGATCAGCCAATGCCCGATCGAGGCGACCAGCACACGCTGACCGAAACTCCCTGTGCCCAGATAGCCGAGCACCATCGCGAACGCCATGGTCGCCACGAAGAAGCACCCCGCGACCACCGGCCCGGCCGTGAAGGCCTGGACATGCCACAACGCCCACACCGCCCCCAACCTGGCCATCCGCGATTCGAGCATCGGCTGCATCACCCCGCGCCAGCCGATCTCCTCCCCACCAGCCCCCAGCAACTGCACCACGAGAAACACGACGAAGGGCACGCTACCGACAGCCGCTGCCCCCACGGTGGCCGTCCCCGACACAACCGCCGCCACCATCAGCATCGACCAGTACCCGACACACACCGCGACCATCGCCGCGACATTCCCCGCCACCCGCCGGCCGGAAACCGCAGCCGGGAGCACCGCAGCGACGGTCTTCCGGAACACCAGCCAGGTGGCCAACGCACCGGCCGACGGGGCGAACTGAACCAGCGACAGCACGGCCGGATCTATCCCCGAAAGCGGTTGCACCGCAAGGAAGAACACCGATGCGGCAAGGGTGGTCGCAACGTAAACACCGATCGCACCCCAAACCTTCACCCCACCTGCCGTTCGCTTCATGTCGGCATTGCTCGGGGAGGTGTCGGCGATACGCACGTGACCACCTTGACTGTCCCCACCCAGCCACACATCACACCGCAGTCCGATTCAGTTGTTGTACCGCAGCGCTATTGACAAGTTCCTGCTCCGCCCCAGCACCTCAGAGCGCGACGACCTCGAGCATGCTCTCCAGCCCCTTGAAATCGGAGGCGTTGCGTGTGTAGAGCGGAAGCGAGTTCGCCGACGCGATCGCCGCGATGAGCAGGTCCATCCGCCGGGGACGTGGGTCCCGGTTCGCGGCGATGGTGAGCGCGACCAAAGTTCCGTACCGAGTCGCCGCGGCTTCGTCGAACGGCAACGGGTCGAATTCGACGATCGCGGCGCCGAGGTGCTCCGAGCGCTCGGCCCGGCTCACCGGATCCTCGGCCATCGCGACGCCTTGATTGAGCTCAGCCAGCGTAATGGCGGTGATCTCCGGAGTCTCCGGCAGATTGTTCGGATCGAGCGATCCGAGGTCGAGGTAGGCGCACGTATCGAGAACCCCCGCCGGATGCCTGACGCTCACCGGCCGCTCCAGGGGTCGTCGTCGCCGATCCTGTCCTCGGTGCCGAAGAATTCGTCGGCTTCCCGACGCATCGCGGCATAGTCCACCCGGGGCAGACCACGATGCCGTGCGACCAGTTCTTCCGCGCTGCGGCGCCGACGCCGGCTGACCGGCCGCACCTCGGCGATCTCGACACCGTTTCGGGTGACCACGATGGTCTCGCCCGCCTCCACGGCATCCATGATCGCCGCGGAATTGTTCCGCAGCTCGCGCTGACTGATCTGCCTCATAGGTCAAGTGTAGCCCTGCGTGCTACAGGGGGCTACGGTGTAGAGGCGGTCACGGCCGGCTCGGTAGCGAGCGGTGCTGAGCCTCGAGGCTGCCGAGCAATGCGGACAGCTCGTCGACGACGGGCTCATCCTTCGGATAACGGGGGATCGACGACCGCAACACCGTCACCGCGAGATCCGGTCGTGCGGCAGCCAGATGTTGCTGAGCCAGGAACAGGGCCGCCATACCCGCTGTGGAGTAGTAGCCGGTGGCCTGCAGCGTGTCCTGCGCACGCACCGTATGTTCCAGCGCCGCAGCGGTTTTCCCACGCGCGAACAGCACGTGCGCGATAGCGAGATCCAGACGTGCGGCATGGTCGGAGTCGGTCGCCTCGATCGCCCGCGCCTGCTCCAGCGCCGTCTCCGCCGCGTCTACCGCACCAGCGCGCACGTGGGCTATCACCTCCTTCATCCGAAGGGTTCGCAGCACGCGCGGTGTCTGGGGTGCCTGCGCGCTCAGGTCAGCCGCCGCATGGAAGTCGGTGGCCGCTGCGGCCGGACGGTTGAGCCGCAGGAGGAGGTCGCCCGCCTGGCTGTGCGCGTACAGGGCGGTGTGGTGTCGATCGGCAGCCAGCGCCTCGTCGACGAGGGTGTGATATTCGCTGACGGCGCGATCGAGGCGGCCGAGTTCGCGCAACGAATCAGCCAGGACGCTACGGCCGGTGACCATCGTGACGGCATCACCTAGCGCACCGTTTCGGCGGGCACGATCCGCCCACGCACAGGCGTATTCGCTGTGCCGAAGGGCTTGTTCCCAGTCGCTCAGCGCGGCGCACACTTCGGCAAGCTTCACCCAGTGGGCCCGTTTCGAGGTGTTGAGAATATCGATCGCGTCATATTCGTGTGCGGCAAAGGACAATTCGACGAGGGCCTCCTCGTTGCGCCCAGCACTGTGCAACGTCTCACCGCGCAGCCACCGCAATGCCGCGATCACCAGGCGTCCCGTGTGCGGCGGCAACGCGCTCTGGCATCGGTCGAGACTGTCGAGCAAGGCGGGCCAGTCCTTGGTTTTCCCGAAGAGTGTGCCCAGCTGATTCAGCACCTGCCTGGCCCGGAAATCAGCACCGCCCGCGGCCAGCGCGCAGACCGCGGCGGTGTAGTCGACGGCGATCAGCTTCGCGTCATCACCGCGCCCTTGCCGCATCCACCCGTATTGATAGCGAGCCTCCCCGAGCAGTCGTGGGTCGCCGATCATCTCCGCGCGGCGAACGACTTCCTCGATCAGCGGATAACCGTTGCCATCGCGCTCGAGGGCATACTGGAGAGCGGCCAACGTCACCTCCGCGTGGCCGACCGATTCCGGGTCCGCTTCGGCGCGAAGCCTTTCCAACGGTGCCGACAGCTCCTCCAATGCCTCGGCCCAACGCTTCTCGAACCGCAACCAACCCGCCGCCGCAACCAGGCACAGGTCCCCGCGCACAGGTTCGCCCGCTGCCGCGAAAGCCGCTGCTGCTTCGCGCAGCCGGGGGAGCGTGGTGTCATCATCGGCGCGGCGAGCCTTCAGTTCGAGTACTCCCGCGGCAACTGCCGGGTCTGTCGGCTCCCCGACCAATCCGAGATACTGACCCGCCGCGATGCCGAGTCCTCGGTCGAGCAGCCAGCGCGCGGCGTGTACCGCGACGTCGGGTGGGCACCCGATCGGTGAGACACGGTGCATGACCAGTCGTGCGCCGGGCCGCAACGGCAGGAACTCGAGCAACGGATCGGCGGACAATCTGCGTGTGACCTGCTCGGTCTGCCAGGTCGTGCCGTTGCGCGCGTCGAACGTCGCGGCCAGCGCCAGGGCCTCTGCCCGCAACTCGTTGTGCCGTTCGGACAGCGTCTTCGTCGGATGCTTGCCCGAGCAACCACGGCACGGCACCGCCTCGGGACCGCGGCCGAGCCGGACCAGACGTCCGAGGGCGGCAGCGCAGCTCGTAGCGAATTCCATGCGGCCGTACGGGCGGCTCAACGTCGTGAAGTGGCACATGCGTCGCCGGTATCGCTCGAATGCTTCGGCTTCGTTCCCCGTCAGCGCCAGGAATTCGATGACCTTGCTCGGATACTCGTAACGCCACGGGCCACCGTCGTCGAACCCGCGATCCATCCGCTGGAATACCTCTGCCACCCGCTCCGGGGGAAGTCTGGTCGCCCAGAACGGCAGCATGTGTGCTTCGATCGGCGCGGTCGACTCGGCGAAGGTCAACCGGCCGTCGAGCACCGGCTCGGCGAGTGCGAGGGCGCGGTCGACGGAGGCACGATCCCCGCGATGAACCAGGCGCTCGATCTCGTTCTCGAAGTCCCACATATAGTTCGGTCGCGGCCCACCGGCCAGGTGCCATTGCCGATAGGCGACCTCCTCCGCAGCCCAATCGCCGCGCACATACGCCAACCAGCGCTCGGCCGTGTGCAATCCGGCGAGGCTGTGCCCGTGCGCGGCGAACCGGCGGCGCATATCGGCGTGCAGCCCGGTGATCTGTTCGACGCTGATCTCGGGATACTCCGCCATGGTCGTCACCGTGCGCACATACCACGAGCGCAGTGAGAACTCCTCGTGCGGACCGAAATCCTCCGGGCGGCTGTCGAACTCGGCCAGACACCGCGCGAACAGCGGAAAGCCCTTCTCCCACTGGCCCGAGACGCAGTGCCGATCCGCCAGATCACGTCGTGCGCGGAAGGCCAGCCGGTGGTAACCACCCGCTTCGGCGTGCGCGATGATCTCCGCCAATTCATCCAAGGCTGCTTCGTGCCAACCGGAATCCAGTGTGCGATAGCGGGTTTGGAGCTCGGCTTCGCTGTAGCTCATCGGATCGCGTCCTGACCGCGCATCGCCCACTGCAGCAGGCCGCTGAACGAGCGGTTCATCAGCGCGCTCTCGGTGGCACCGAGCGGATGTCTACCCTGCAGCAAGGCCTGTGCGAACAACGACTCGATCGCCAGGCCGATCAGGTGCGGGTCCGTCAGGTCGAGCATGGTGACCACGATCGGATTGCGCAGGTTCAGAACCAGTTGGTGTGTACCCTCGGGCTGGTCGGCCGGTTCGACGGCCGCCAACACGTCGGCCCACAGGCCATCGGTGCGCGCCTTGGTCTCGCTGCGCTCTCGCGACCGGTAGACATCCCGGTCGGCGAGGAACAGCGCGGGTAGCTGCGCCGGATCGAAGGATTTGGCGACCGGAACGCAGTCCAGCGATGCCAGGGTTTGCCGCGCGTGGCCGAGGATGTACGCCACGCGCGGATCGTCCTCGGGTGCCGCGTCGAATCGGGTGGCGAGTTCGGTGGGATCGAGTCCACGGACGACGAGGGCGGGGTCGAGGGTGGTCAGGCGGTTCATGATCGCCACGTCGTAGGTGTAGCCGCCGTTGATCAAGCCGATGCCCTGGGCGGCGGCGACAGCTGCCAGTTCGCGGAACTCGTCGGCGGTTGTGGTGTAGCGCACGACGGGGCTGCGGCGACAGAACTCCGCGAGTGTCATCGGCCCCCAGCCGGTTTCCATCGGCCACCAGTCGAAGACCAGTCGCAGCATCGCGTCATCATGGAGGGCAAGCGCTTTCACACCGAGATGGTGGACAGCGAGGAACGCGTGCAGCGTCGACGGATCGGTCACCGACATCGTGACGAGCCAGTCGCGGATACGGCTGCCGAGCGCGCGGCGGGTGGCGACGAGCAGATCGTCGGAGTACAGGGATTCACGGCTCGCGGTCGGGCGGAGTTCGGTGGTGTCGACCACGCACCGTGCGAAGAAGGCCCACTCCGGCAGCAGGTCGGTCACCTCGTCGCCCAGCAGCATCCGGCGCAGGTATACCCGATGTCCGCCGCGCACAGCGGGGTTGGCGGGCACCGGCAGGATGAACGCGACGCCGGTCAGCCCGGCCTCGGCCACCGAGAGGTCGAGGCAGTCCAGCGGCCGGAAGCCGAAGGTCTGTTCGGCGTACGCGTACAGCGCCGCCGTTCGCTCGGCGGCCGTCCGGTACGGCACCTGCCACGGGAGCGTCCCCACCGCCACCGGCGTACCGGCGACAGACACCGGAACTGGTAGCAGCCCACCGAATTTCCGTGCGAGCTCCAGCACCGTTGCGTACTCGAACCACCGGCTGTGGTCGGGCCGCGGTGACAGCACCACGGTGGTACCGGGTTCCGGGCGTTCGACCGCCGCGCGGGTGACGGAGTACTGGCCCGAGGACCGGCCGAGCCATTCGAGCGTCGGTCCACCGCGTGCCGACCTGGTCAGCACCCGCACGTGATCGGAGACCAGGAAGCACGACAGCAGTCCGATACCGAACTGGCCGAGGAACTCCTGACGAGTGAACCCGAGCTCGTCGCGCTTGGAGCTGTTGCCGATGGTGGCGAGGAAGGTATGCACCTCGTCTTCGGTCAGGCCGATGCCGTTGTCGTGGATCCGTAAGGTGCCGTCACCGGTGTGCTCGATCGTCTCGATGCCGATCCGGCCCGACCACTGCGGGTGGAGCCCCTGACGAGCCGCGATCGCGTCGACACCGTTCTGCAGCACCTCCCGCAGAAACACCTGCGGACTCGAATAGAGGTGATGGCTGAGCAGATCGACGATGCCACGCAGATCTACCTGGAATGTCCGTTCCACTGTGAATGCCCCCCGGCAGGTCGTTGATTCTGACCCGATCATTCTGCCGCTCGGCTGCCGCGCCGCCTACTCGGCCGCCGCCGAAGCCCGGCGCGACCGACGGACAGTGGTTGGGCCGATCCCTGCACCACCACCGAAACGGCTGTTGGGTGGGGCATGGGTGGGGCATTATTGGGGGCGAAGGCCCTGATAGCGACCGGACAGGAACCCCCATGGCATCGCAGCTGACGCTCTCGGCGCAGCGGGCTGCGCTGGAGCGGGAGTGGGCGCAGTGGGTGCCTGCGGGGGAATCGGCGCTCGGGCGGAGTTCCGGGGTGCGGGCCGAGGTGGCGCAGTCGTGGTTGCGGTCGTTGCGGACGGTTGATCCGGGGCGCGATTGCGCGCCCGAGAGCGAGACCGATATCGGGCCGAAGTGGGCCGAGTCGCCGCTGCGTGGGCCGGTGAGCGAGTTGAAGGACCAGTTGCACAGCGTGGCCGACGACGCGGGGTACGTGGCGGCGGTGACCGATGCTTCGGGGACGATTCTGTGGACCTACGGCGGGCCGGTCATGCGGCGGCGGGCCGAGCAGGTGAATTTCGCGCCGGGTGGGCGGTGGGACGAGGCGCACATGGGGACGAACGCGCTGTCGCTGGCGTTGCGCACCGATCAACCGCACACCGTGTTCTCGGCCGAACATCTCGTCGCCGCCCTGCACGGCTGGGTCTGCTATTGCGCGCCGATCCGCGCGGCCGACGGCACCCTGCTCGGCGTGCTCGACCTGTCGACCACCTGGAAACGCTCCCACCCGCTGGCCATGGCCACGGTGCGCACCATGACCAGTGCCATCGAAGCCAAACTGCACGCGGCCACACCCGCACCGGCGGGCATGCGGCTGACCTGCCTCGGCGCGGGCCGGTTGATGCGCGACGGCACTCCGATCCGGTTGCGCCCACGTCAGCTGGAGATCCTCACTCTGCTCGCGCTCAGCGACGACGGCTACAGCCACGAACGCCTGCACTACGCCGTCTACGGTGACCGCGCGGTCGGCGCGAGCACCCTGAAATCGGAGATGTCGTACCTGCGCCGCGCCACCGGCGGCGACATCACCAACCGCGTCTACCGCTTCACCACCCCCCTGTCCTGCGACGCGCTCGACGTCCTGCGCGCCCTGGAATCCGGCGACCTCGACACCGCCGTCCGGCTGTATCACGGTCCGCTGCTTCCGGATTCGGAAACACCCGGCATCACCGAATGGCGCGACTATCTCGCCGTCGCCATGCGCAACGCGGTCCTGGCCAGCCCCGACCCCCACCACGCCGTCACCTACGGCGAAGCCGCCCCCGACGACATCGCCGTCCACGAACACGCCCTCACCCTGCTCCCCCTCCGCGACCCTCGCCGGGCCGTGGCCACCGCCCGCCTACACAGCGCGCAGAGGGTATAGGCCGCCGCAGCGCAAGAGCCGTTTTCCGGGCCGTGATCACCGGCATCGGGCGCCACGAGATCCGCTCTCAACGTTTCATCAACCCTCGGGGTGGATAGTGATGGGCGTCACGCATTACCGGAACCAGCGAGGAGTTTCCGCACATGATCTACGCCAAGCCGGGCGCCGAGGGCAGCATCGTCAGCTACGCCCCCAGGTATGACAACTTCATCGACGGCAAGTGGGTTCCGCCGGTCGAAGGCCGGTACTTCGAGAACACCTCGCCGGTGGACGGTCAGCCGTTCTGCGAGATCGCCCGTTCCACCGCCGCCGACATCGAGCTGGCCCTCGATGCCGCGCACCGTGCCGCCGACGCGTGGGGTGCCGCCTCCGCCGCCGAGCGCGCCAATATCCTCAACAAGATCGCCGACCGCATCGAGTCGAATCTCGAGGCCCTCGCTGTCGCCGAGACCTGGGACAACGGCAAACCGGTTCGCGAAACCCTCGCCGCCGACCTGCCGTTGGCGGTGGACCACTTCCGCTACTTCGCCGGTGCGCTGCGCGCGCAGGAGGGTGGGATCAGCGAGGTCGACGGCGACACCATCGCCTACCACTTCCACGAGCCGCTCGGCGTTGTCGCCCAGATCATTCCGTGGAACTTCCCGATCCTGATGGCCACCTGGAAGCTGGCGCCCGCGCTGGCCGCCGGTAACGCGGTGGTGCTCAAGCCCGCCGAGCAGACACCGGCCTCGATCATGAAGGTCGTGGAGCTGATCGCGGATCTGCTGCCGCCGGGAGTTCTCAACGTGGTCAACGGTTTCGGGGTGGAGGCGGGCAAGCCGCTCGCGTCCAGCCCGCGCGTGGCCAAGGTCGCCTTCACCGGTGAGACCACCACCGGCCGGCTCATCATGCAGTACGCCAGCGAGAACATCATCCCGGTCACCCTGGAGCTGGGCGGCAAGAGTCCCAACATCTTCCTGCCCGATGTGATGGCCGCCGACGACGACTACCTCGACAAGGCCGTCGAGGGTTTCGTGATGTTCGCGCTGAACCAGGGCGAGGTGTGCACCTGTCCGTCGCGCGCGCTGATCGCGTCGTCGATCTACGACGAGTTCATGGAACGCTGCGTGCAGCGCACCAAGGCGATCGTCAGCGGCAACCCGCTCGACGAGGCGACCATGATCGGCGCGCAGGCCAGCAACGACCAGTTCGAGAAGATCCTGTCCTACATCGACATCGGCAAGAAGGAAGGCGCCGAGGTACTCACCGGCGGCGCGGTCCGCGCTGTCGACGGCCTGGACGGCGGCTTCTACATCGAGCCGACGATCTTCAAGGGCAGCAACGACATGCGCGTGTTCCAGGAGGAGATCTTCGGCCCGGTCGTCGCGGTGACCACCTTCGACTCCACCGACGAGGCACTCAAGATCGCCAACGACACCCTCTACGGCCTCGGCGCGGGCGTGTGGACACGGGACATGAACACCGCCTACCGCCTCGGCCGCGGCATCAAGGCGGGCCGGGTGTGGACGAACTGCTACCACGCCTACCCGGCGCACGCGGCGTTCGGCGGCTACAAGAAGTCCGGCATCGGCCGCGAGAACCACAAGATGATGCTCGAGCACTACCAGCAGACCAAGAACCTGCTGGTCAGCTACTCGCCGCAGAAGCTCGGCTTCTTCTGATGGTGCGCCGCTGATGGTCCGACGAGTAGACCTCACCGACAAGGCGGCGACGCTGCTCCGGGACCTGACCGGGCTGCACGGCCCGGTCATGTTCCACCAGTCCGGCGGCTGCTGCGACGGCAGCTCCCCCATGTGCTACCCACGCGGTGAATTCCGCGTGGGCCGCTCGGACGTGCTGCTGGGATATCTGCCCGGCGACATCCCGTTCTGGATGAGTGCGGACCAGTTCGAATACTGGAAACACACCCATCTCACCGTCGACGTGGTGCCGGGCCGGGGCAGCGGTTTCTCGCTGGAAGCCCCCGAGGGCGTGCGGTTCCTGATCCGTTCACGCCTGCTCACCGACGAGGAGGTGGCCGAGCTGGATTCCCAGCCGCCGCCACCCACCGGTGACACCGTTTCACCGTGATGTGAAACACCAACTATCACACTGTTTCCGCAGGTCGGCGGCGCTTGATACGCGCCGCTGATCTGTGGGATCCACGGCCGTAACAGTCGTCAACCATTCTTCAACCCTCGACGATCACCGTTGCCGTCGCTACGCGCTTGTTTGTTGATGAGGAGCTTTACCTGTGAGTACCGACGCCGTTCCCGCGCCCACCGCCGACCCACCCGCCGACGGTCACCTCGCCAAACGCACCGCCCAACCACCCGCCGACGACTATCTCGCCAAACGCACTCTCCGGTCCGGCACCGCCGGCTGGGTGCTGCTGGCCGGTCTCGGCGTGAGCTACGTGATCTCCGGCGACTATTCCGGCTGGAATTTCGGCCTGGCCGAAGGCGGATTCGGTGGCCTGCTGATCGCCTCGGTGATCATCGCGGGCATGTATCTGGCCATGGTCCTCGGCATGGCCGAACTGTCCTCGGCGCTGCCCGCCGCGGGCGGTGGCTACACCTTCGCCCGGCGCGCTCTCGGGCCGTGGGGTGGGTTCGCCACGGGCACAGCGGTTCTCATCGAGTACGCGATCGCGCCCGCCGCCATCGCCACCTTCATCGGCGCCTATGTGGAATCGCTGAACCTGTTCGGGATCACCGACGGCTGGTGGGTGTACCTGGCGGTGTACGCGCTGTTCATCGGCATCCATCTCGGTGGCGCCGGTGAGGCGCTCAAGGCGATGTTCGTGATCACCGCGATCGCGCTGGTCGGCCTGGTCGTGTTCGCGATCGCGGCGGTCGGCCGGTTCGACGCCGCGAACCTGACGAACATCGCGCCCGACGCGGCGGCCACCGGCTCCTCGGCGTTCCTCCCGTTCGGCTATCTGGGCATCTGGGCGGCGATCCCGTTCGCCATCTGGTTCTTCCTCGCCGTCGAAGGCGTGCCGCTGGCCGCCGAGGAGGCACGCGAACCGGAGAAGAACGTGCCGAAGGGCATCATCGTGGCGATGCTGATGCTGATGGTGACCGGCGCGGTGGTGCTGTTCCTGGTGACCGGTGCGCTCGGCGCCCAGGACGCCTCCGCCTCGGGCAACCCGCTGGTCGAGGCGCTCGGCGACAGCCCGGCGGCCAAGGTCGTCAACTACATCGGCCTGGCCGGACTCGTTGCCAGCTTCTTCTCCATCGTCTACGCGTACTCGCGCCAGACCTTCGCGCTCTCCCGCGCCGGGTACCTGCCGACCAGCCTGTCGGTGACCAACTCCCGTAAGGCGCCGGTGCTCGCGCTGGTCGTGCCCGGCATCATCGGCTTCGCCCTCTCGCTCACCGGTGAGGGAGCGATGCTGCTCAACATGGCCGTGTTCGGCGCGGCCGTGAGCTACGTGCTGATGATGGTGAGCCACATCGTGCTTCGCGTCCGTGAACCGAACATGCCCCGCCCCTACCGGACCCCCGGCGGCATCGCCACCACCTCGTTCGCGCTGGTGATCGCGGCCGCCTCGGTGGCGGCGACCTTCCTGGTCGACCCGAAGGCCGCGCTGTTCACCCTCGGCGTGTTCTGCGCCTTCATGGCGTACTTCGGGCTCTACAGTCGCCACCACCTGGTCGCCAAGTCGCCCGACGAGGAATTCGCCGCGCTGGCGAAAGCCGAAGAGGAACTCGAGTGATCCGCTGACCGTTGTCCCCCGCTCGGCCGTGTCTGCCGAGCGTCACCCACGCACTCGCGAGAGGAGGACGGCGCCGACCGGCGCCGCACTTCGATGACGAAGTACCGCAGCACCATCGACGTCACCACCTACACCTTCGACGGACTGGTCGACCTGCTGGCCAAGGCCACGCCGCTGCGCAGCGGTGACCAGCTCGCCGGCTGTGCGGCCGACACGGACGCCGAGCGCGCGGCCGCGCAGTGGGCGCTGGCGGACGTGCCGCTGCGGACCTTCCTCACCGAGGTGGTCGTGCCCTACGAGTCCGACGAGGTCACCCGGCTGATCATCGACAGCCACGATCGCGCGGCCTTCGCGCCGATCGCGCATCTCACCGTCGGTGGGCTGCGTGACTGGCTGCTCGCCGTCGCCGCGACCGACGACGCGGCGGCGACCCTGACCGCCGTCTCGCCCGGTCTCACCCCGGAAATGGTTGCCGCGGTCAGCAAGATCATGCGCAACCAGGACCTGATCGCGGTGGCCAGGGCCGCCACGGTGACGTCGGCGTTCCGCACGACCATCGGCCTGCCCGGCCGGTTGAGCACCCGCCTGCAACCCAATCACCCCACCGACGACCCGCGCGGGATCGCCGCCGCCACCCTCGACGGCCTGCTGCTCGGCTGCGGTGACGCGGTGATCGGCATCAACCCGGCCACCGATTCACCGCAGGCCACCGCCGACCTGCTGCACCTGCTCGACGAGGTGCGCCTGCGATTCGACATCCCCACCCAGTCGTGCGTGCTCTCCCACGTGACGACGACCATCGGCCTGATCGAGGCCGGTGCGCCGGTGGACCTGGTCTTCCAGTCGATCGCGGGCACCGAGGGCGCCAATTCCGGGTTCGGCGTGAACATCTCGCTGCTGCGCGAGGGGAACGAGGCGGGTCGATCGCTGCGGCGCGGCACGGTCGGCGACAACGTGATGTACCTGGAGACCGGGCAGGGTTCGGCACTGAGCGCGAATGCTCATCTGGGCATGGGGAATCGGCCGGTCGACCAGCAGACGCTGGAAGCGCGCGCCTACGCCGTGGCCCGCGATCTCGAGCCGCTGCTGGTCAACACGGTGGTCGGCTTCATCGGGCCGGAGTATCTCTACGACGGAAAGCAGATCATCCGCGCCGGGCTCGAGGACCACTTCTGCGGAAAGCTGCTCGGCCTGCCGATGGGCGTCGATGTCTGCTACACCAACCACGCCGAAGCCGACGCCGACGACATGGACACCCTGCTCACCCTGCTCGGCGCGGCGGGCTGCGCCTTCGTCATCGCGGTGCCCGGTGCCGACGACGTGATGCTCGGCTACCAGAGTCTGAGCTTCCACGACGCCCTCTATGCCCGCAAGGTCCTTGACCTTCGCCCCGCACCGGAATTCGAGGCGTGGTTGTCGGGTCTCGGCATGCTCGACGCGAAAGGCAGACTGCGACAAGTGGAACCGCTGACCTCTCCTCTGCGCGCACTGGCGGGCACTCGATGAGCGGCTCGAACTCGCCGCGCGAAGCCGAGATCGTGCGGGATACGGCGGCCGTGCCGGAGACGAGCAATGGTTCCGAAACCGATGTTTCCCAAGACTTCTGGGCTCAGTTGCGCAGCACCACCCAGTCCAGGATCGGACTCGGCCGCACCGGCAACGCCCTGCCGACCAGCGAGGTGCTCGCCCTGCGCGCCGCCCACGCCGCCGCCCGGGACGCCGTGCACGAACCGCTTGCTCTCGACGAATTCGTCAGCCGCATAGCGGAAGTCGGGCTCGGCAAGCCGGTGACGGTGACGAGCAAGGCCGCCTCCCGCTCGGAGTACCTGCGTCGTCCCGATCTCGGCAGGCTCCCCGCCGACCTGTCACCGATCACCCACGGCGACTTCGATATCGGCATCGTCCTGGCCGACGGCCTGTCTCCCCGCGCACTCACCGACCACGGCGCGGGCCTGCTGTCCGCGCTGGCAGGCGAACTCGGCGGCTACACCATCGCCCCACCTGTGATCGCCACCCAGGCCCGGGTGGCGCTGGGCGACCACATCGCCGAGGCCATGGGCGTGCGGACCCTGCTGGTGATCATCGGCGAACGCCCCGGCCTGTCGGTCGCCGACAGCCTGGGCATCTATCTCACACACGCACCGCGCCCCGGCCGCACCGACGCCGAACGCAACTGCGTCTCCAATATCCACCCACCCGACGGCCTCATTTACACCGATGCCGCCCGGGTGGTGGCGGGGCTGGTCGCGGGCGCACGCGCGCTCGGTCGATCGGGTGTCGACCTCAAAGACACCTCCCGTGCCGACACGCTCGGCACCACCGATATCCCGGCTGTCGCCACGACGGATCAATAAAGGACCAACCTGATGAAGAAGATCTCCGCCCTCGCGGCGGTGGCGATGACCGCTGCCCTCATGAGCTCGGTCGCCTGCGGTTCCGAGAACACCGACGCCGCGCCGGCGACCTGTTCGACCCTCGACCCGGCCGAGAACTGGTACGGCGACAACAAGGAGCGCATCGCGCGGTTCGTCAGCGAGAACGGCCGATGTGGTGCCGCGGCATCCGGACCGGCACCGCTGGCGCTGTTCGACTGGGACAACACGGTGGTCAAGAACGACGTCGGTGTCGCGACGTTCTACTGGATGTTGGCCAACGACAAGGTCTTACAACCTGTCGGCCGCGACTGGGCCACCGTCGGCGCGCACCTCACCCCGGCGGCCACCGCCGCGCTCGCGGCGGCCTGCGGCGATGCCGCGCCCGACACGCCACTGCGCACCTCGACCGACGCGGCCTGCGCCGACGAACTGATCTCGGTCGCCGACAACGCCGAGACCACCACGGGCAAGGCTGCTTTCGCGAACTACGACCACCGCCTCATCTCACCCGGCTACGCCCTCGTCGTGCAACTGATGCGCGGTTACACCGAGGCACAGATCATCGAGTTCGCGCGCAGCGCCCGGCAGCAGAACCTGGCCGCCGCCGAGGGCACCGAACAGGTGGTCGGCACCACGGAGGTCGACGGCTACGTGCGGTACTACTCCCAGATCAAGGACCTGATCGAGGTGTTGCGGGACAACGGCTTCGACGTGCGTATCGTGTCCGCGTCGGCCGAACCGGTGGTGCGGGTATGGGCCGAGGAGCTCGGCATCACCGGCGACAAGGTGATGGGCGTCCCGCTGCTGGCCGACAAGGGGGTCTACACCGGGCACCTTCCCGGCTGTGGGGACAAGGGCATCGATCAGGTGATCACCTACATCGACGGCAAGCGGTGCCGGATCAACGAGCAGGTGTTCGGCGTCCGGGGCGCGGCTGCCTTCCGGCAACTACCCGCCGACCGACGCGCGGCCTTCGCCGCCGGTGACTCCGACACCGATGTGGTCTTCGTCGGTGACGCGACCGGGCTGCGGCTCGTCATCAACCGCAACAAGACCGAACTGATGTGCAACGCCTACGGAGCCGACGACGGGAAATGGGTCGTGAATCCGATGTTCATCGCGCCGAAGTCGCGCAAGTCCGAACCGTATCCGTGCGCATCGGCCGGATTCACCGCCTCCGACGGCACGGGCCAGCCGCTTCGCCGACCGGACGGGACCGTCGTCCCGGACCAACAGGACCGCGTGTTCAGGTGATCGCCTCGTGGCCCCTCAGGGGGCCACAAGTCGTTCATCTGTCCGCTTCGTTCGCTTCACCATGCCTGCCTAACGTCTCGGACCCATCGCATACGTGCGACGTCCTGTCCTACACACCAGCGTTATGACACCAGAAGGCCCGGTATGGACCGTCGAAAGTTTCTGAGCTCCGCAGCCGCTGTCGGTGGCGCGGCCGCCGCGTTCTCCTTGCTTCCCCCGAGCATCATGCGCGCCTTGGCCGCACCCGCTCCGACCGGCGGCTTGGAGGTGGTGCAGCACGTGGTGATCCTCATGCAGGAGAACCGTTCCTTCGATCACTACTTCGGCTCGGCGAAAGGCGTGCGCGGGTTCGCCGACCCGAACGCGATCCGGTTGCGGGTCAACGGGAAGTCGGTGTTCCACCAGCCGGACGGTTCCGGTGGCTTCGTGCTGCCCTATAAGACCGACAGCCACAAACTGGCTGGTACACCGCACTATTGGAACGACGGACATCAGGCGTGGAACAAGGGCAAATGGGACAACTGGGTGCCGGCCAAAGGCGCCCACACCATGTGCCATTACAACCGCAACGACATCCCCTTCTACTACCAGCTGGCCGACGCCTTCACGGTGTGCGACGCCTACCACAGCTCGGTGATCGGCTCGACGTCCCCGAACCGCAGTTATCACATCAGCGGAATGATCGGCAACGAGCCGGACGGAACACGAGCGATCGGCAACGCCGCGTACTCCGAGGACACCCATGCCGGTTACACCTGGAAGACCTATCCGGAACGATTACAGGCGGCGGGTGTCTCCTGGCGCGTCTTCCAGGAGTGGGACAACTTCCAGAACAACAACGTCGAATTCTTCGCGACATTCAAAGCCGTGGCACGCAAAGTCGTCGGACCGCTCGGCTTCCAGAGCATGAATTCGTTCTACGGGAAGATTCGCGGCGCCGCCAGCGCGGAGCGGACCAGCTTGCTCGCCGCGATGCGGGCGGAAGCGGCCAAGCTCACCCCGGCTGACCGCGCGCTGTTCGACCGTGGCCTCGACCGGGTGGACGCCGGACAGGTCGCGGCCAGTTTCCGTACCGCGGTCGACGCGGGCACGCTGCCGAAGGTCTCCTGGATCCTGGCACCGACCAGCCAGTGCGAGCACCCGGCCTCGGACGGCCCGAGCACCGGCTCGGAACTGGTGTGGCAGGTACTCGACGCCCTCGCCGCCAACGAATCCGTCTGGAACAAGACGGTATTCCTGCTCAACTACGACGAGAACGACGGTTACTTCGACCACGTCCCGCCGCCGATTCCGCCCGCCTCGGAAGCGAGCGAGTTCGTCAACGGCGTGCCGATAGGCCTCGGCGCGCGGGTACCGATGACCGTCGTCTCGCCGTGGAGCCGGGGTGGCAACGTGTGCTCGCAACTGTTCGACCACACCTCGGTCCTGCAGTTCCTAGAGCGGGTCACCGGCGTCGCGGAGTCGAATATCAGCAACTGGCGCCGATCGGTCTGCGGTGACCTCACCGCCACGCTCGACACCACCACCTCGAACGCCTACCCGGCCTTCACACGGCCGACGCCGACGGCGGGCAGTGGGCCGACGAAACCCGCACCGCCGGAGCCGCAATCGCTACCGGCCCAGGAATCCGGCACCAAAACCGCACGACCGCTGCCCTATCAGCCCGGCGCGGACGCCACCCAGCACAAAGACATCGGAAAAGTCCGATTCACGATGCGCAACGGCGGCACGAAAACGACCCACTACGCGGTGTTCGTCAACGCCGAGCGCACCGACGGGCCATGGCATTTCGATGTCGCACCGGGACAGTCGGTCACCGACGACTTCGACGTGATCACCTACGGCGCCGGACGCTACGACCTCACCTGCTACGGCCCCAACGGTTTCGCTCGCCGCGCCGCGGGCAATCTCGGCGGGCCCGCCGCCACCGTCGACGTCACCTCTCAGGTAGCGGCCGACGAGGACGGAGTCCTCTGGCTGACGTTCAGCAACAAGGGCACCACCGCGGTCACTTTCACCGTGAAAGCCAACCGCTACCGCCCCGACGGTCCGTGGACGTACAAGGTCGACCCGGGCGCGCAGACTCGCGACATCTTCCATGCCGGTTGGTACGGGAAACGCTGGTACGACCTCACCGCCACGGTGAGCAGCGATCCCGCGTTCGTCCGCGAATTCCGGGGTCACATCGAAACCGGGAAACCCGGCGTCACCGGGTGACGGGCACCGTCGCACCCGCCTGCCCGGGCGGGTGCGACGCTCCTCACCGACGGTTCGCTGTGAGCCGGGGCCG
Source organism: Nocardia sp. NPDC050413 (assembly GCF_040655475.1). Taxonomy (NCBI): domain Bacteria; kingdom Bacillati; phylum Actinomycetota; class Actinomycetes; order Mycobacteriales; family Nocardiaceae; genus Nocardia; species Nocardia sp. NPDC050413. The sequence goes on from NZ_JBFAJZ010000004.1 coordinate 61,204, forward strand.
ATCGCTCAATAGAGTGAAACCATGATCCGCACCGCCGCCCTCGCCCATGTTCGCGACCGCAGGCTGATCCAGACGCGCCCGGAAGGCAAGGATGTCTTCTACATGGCGGGCGGCAAGATCGATCCCGGCGAGACCCCTTTACAAGCTCTGCATCGCGAGATCGAGGAGGAGCTGGGCGTGGGTCTGGACGGGGTCTCCGAGCTCGGCATCTTCGAGGCCGAGGCGTTCGGCCACGGCCGCAACACCCCGCTGCACATGACGTGTTTCCTCGCCGACCTCACCGGCGAACCGCAGGCCACCGGGGAAATCGCCGAATTCCGGTACTTCACGGTCAGCGAATACGCGGGCATGACCCAGGTGGCGCCCGGGTCGATGATGGTGTTCCGCCGACTGCACGAACTCGACCTCATCGACTGGTGATCGCGGCGGCAACGATTGCGTCTCGGGCGAAACGAACCCGCCACCTGCGGCGATCCCTTAGCTGTGACGATGACCCAGCCGACGGCTTCCGACATGACACCGTCCGAGCGCCGGGCTGCTCTGCGGCAGCTGATCATCGCGTTCGGCTTGATCAACAAGACCATCGAGCTCAGCGCCAGCGGCGCGCCACGGCAGATCGCCGAACATGCCGAGGCCGCTCGCGATCTGATCGGTGAACTGGTGGCCGATCTGGCCCGCTAGGTCGCCGCCGGTTTCGGCGGTTCGGTGCCCTCGCCGGTGTCCGGGATCGCCCCCGGGTCGGTGCCTTCGTCGGCCTTCTGGTCCGGTTCGGGATGTTCGGGTTCGAACGTCTCCGGCAGGCCCTTGAGGTGTTTGTTCATCGAACGAACCAGCAGGACGGTGCCGGCCAGCAGGATCAACACGATCAGCAGGCCGAGCGGGGAAGCCTTGCCGAACTCCGGGCCGGTCGGGGTGCCGGGGTCTTGTGCGAGGAGAGCCAGAATCACCGGTCGGCGTCCTCGATGCCGGCGAACAGGTCGGTCTCCGGGATGGCGGTGGATACTCTGGTCTTGGCCAATTCGAACTCCTCGGTCGGCCACAGCCGCTGCTGCATCTCCAACGGGATCGCGAAGAACGCGCCGTTGGGATCGATCTGGGTCGCGTGCGCGCGCAGGGCGTCGTCACGCTGGGGGAAGTATTTCGAGCACTCGATCTGCGTGGTGACCCGGGCCATGATGTCGCCGCGCGCCGCCGCGTACTGACGCATCCGGTCCAGCCATTCCTGCAGCGGGAACGGCTTGCCCTCACGCTCGAACTCGGCGGCGAAGGTTTCCAGGCGCTTCTGGCTGAAGCCGTGGTCGTAGTACAGCTTCAGCGGGGTCCACGGTTCGCCCGCGTCGGGGAACGCCTCCGGGTCGCCCGCCGCGTCGAACGCGGCGACCGACACCTCGTGGCAGCGGATGTGGTCGGGGTGCGGGTAGCCGCCGGTCTCGTCGTAGGTGGTGATCACGTGCGGTTTGAACTCGCGCACCACCTTCACCAACGCCTCGGTGGCCTCCTCGAGCGGGACCAGCGCGAAGCAACCCTCGGGCAGCGGCGGCAGCGGGTCGCCCTCGGGCAGACCGGAGTCGACGAAACCGAGCCACTGCTGGCGCACGCCGAGCGCATGGGCGGCCGCGGCCATCTCCTCGCGCCGGATCTCCTCGATCCGGTCGAGAACACCCGGGGTGTCCATGGCCGGGTTCAGGATGCTGCCGCGTTCGCCACCGGTCAGGGTGACGACAAGGACGTCGACGCCCTCGGCCGCGTACCTGGCCGTGGTCGCGGCGCCCTTGCTCGATTCGTCGTCGGGGTGGGCGTGCACCGCCATGAGGCGAAGGCCACTCACGTCTCGTTCACCATCGCTCTCGCTCGCGGGTGTCAGAACTACAGTCCCTATAGTTCCATCCGACCCCACTTTTGTTCCGACCACCCCCGGGAGCGAGACCGATGACCGAGCCCGCACCGCACTCCGCCGCGAGCTCGGCCGCCTCAGCAGCGCGACACGCCGAACGGTATGGCACAAAACCACCGGTGCGTCGCCCCTGGGTGCTCGCTTTGCTCGGTGTCGGCGTGGTGGTCGCCGGCTTCGTGGTCGCCTATCTCGGTTTCCAGAAATACGGTCCGAAGGCGATCGAGACCGAGCAGCTCGGTTACGTGGTCGTAGACGACTCCACGTTGGAGATGCGGGTGAAGGTGACCCGCGACGAGCCGCGCAACGCCGTGGTGTGCTTCGTGCGGGCGATGGACCGTGACGGCGCCGAAGTGGGCAGGCGCGAGATTCTCGTGCCCGGCTCGGAGGCGACCAGCGTGCAGGTGAGCACCACGGTCAAGGCATCCAGCCGCCCCTCGGCGGGCGACATCTACGGCTGCACCGAGGACGTGCCCAGCTATCTGCGGCTGCGCTGACACCGCTCGATCGGCCCTGACCTGCATCTTTGTGAGACATGCTAAAATAGCTGGATACACGGTTCCGGGGCTCGGAGCCGTGTTTGCTGCATTGGCGGCCAGCGATGCTGTTTCCGGGTTACGGGTTCACCCCCAGGATCGCTCCAGCCGTCGGGCTGGTGCATGCCCTCCTACCGGGGGCGTGGCGCCGGTTTCAGGGAATCCCGGTGCGCCGGGAACAACTACTAGGGAGTGATCGAGATGACCGAGAATGTGACCTGGCTTACCCAGGAGTCGCACGACAGGCTCAAGAGTGAGCTGGACTCGCTCATTGCCAATCGTCCGGTCATTGCCGCCGAGATCAACGAGCGTCGCGAAGAAGGCGACCTCAAGGAGAACGGTGGCTACCACGCCGCGCGTGAGGAGCAGGGTCAGCAGGAGGCGCGCATCCGCCAGCTGCAGGAGCTGCTCAACAACGCCAAGGTCGGCGTGGCACCCACCAAGTCCGGTGTGGCACTGCCCGGTTCGGTCGTCACCGTCTACTACGACGGCGACGAGAGCGACACCGAGACCTTCCTGATCGCCACCCGCGAAGAAGGCCTCGGCGCCACCGATCTCGAGACCTACTCGCCGAACTCCCCGCTCGGCGGCGCGCTGATCGACGCCAAGGTGGGCGAGACCCGCGAATACACGCTGCCCAACGGCAACACCATGAAGGTGACCCTGGTCAGCGCGGAGCCCTACCACGGCTGAACACGGCCGCCTCGAGCCCCGTGAAATAGAACCCGAACGCAAGCGGCCGCACCCGGATACCGGATGCGGCCGCTTCGTCATTTTCTGGTTCCCCGCTCAGCTCAACGCTTGTTCGATGTCGGCGAGCAGGTCGCTGATGTCCTCGATACCCACCGAGAGCCGGACCAGGTCCGCGGGCACCTCCAGGGCCGAGCCCTCGGTGCTGGCGTGGGTCATGGCGCCCGGGTGCTCGATGAGCGATTCGATGCCGCCCAGCGATTCGGCGAGGGTGAAGATCGTGGTGCGCGAGCAGAACTTGAGTGCCGCCTCCCGGCCACCGGCCAGGCGAACCGAGATCATGCCGCCGCTGCGGCGCATCTGCTTCTGCGCGACCTCGTAGCCGGGATGCGTCGGCATGCCCGGGTAGATCACCTTCGAGATGGCCGGATGGTTCGACAGGAACTCCGCGATCACCTCGGCGTTGTCGCAGTGCTTCTCCATCCGCACGGCGAGGGTCTTGATGCCGCGCAGGGTGAGGAAGGCGTCGAACGGGCCGGGCACCGCGCCCGCGCCGTTCTGCAGGAAGGCGAACGCCTTGTCGAGTTCCTGGTCGTTGGTGATGAGCGCGCCGCCGACGACGTCGGAGTGACCGCCGAGGTACTTGGTGGTCGAGTGCACGACGATGTCGGCGCCGAGCAGCAGCGGCTGCTGCAGGTACGGGGTGGCGAAGGTGTTGTCGACGACGAGCTTGGCGCCCGCCGCGTGCGCGATGTCGGCGAGGGCGGGGATGTCACCGATGCTCAGCAGCGGGTTGGTCGGCGTCTCGATCCACACCAGTTTGGTGTTGGGTCGGATGGCCGCGCGGACCTCGTCGAGGTTGGCGATGTGGGCGGGCGAGTGCTCGATGCCCCACTGGCTGAACACCTTGTCGATGAGCCGGAAGGTGCCGCCGTAGGCGTCGTCGGGGATGACGATGTGGTCGCCGGGGCGCAGCACCGCGCGCAGCGCACAGTCGGTCGCGGCCATACCCGAGGCGAAGGCGCGACCGTAGCTGCCCGATTCGAGGGCGGCGAGGTTGGCTTCCAGTGCCGTGCGGGTCGGATTGCCGGTGCGCGCGTACTCGTATCCACCGCGCATGCCGCCGACGCCGTCCTGGGCGAAGGTGGAGCTCGCGTAGATGGGGACGTTCACCGCACCGGTCTGAGGATCGGGTTCATATCCGGCGTGCACGGCCCTGGTCGAGAATCCCAGCTCACTCATGGACTCAGACTAGATGCCCGGATCCGGCCGTTCGCGCACGGGTATCACGCCTGCACGAAGTGCCCGATTCGGTGACGGCGCCACGGTTAAGCTGACGCCATGGTGACCGTGGAAGAGTTGTTCGCGATCGATGCGTTGCTGTCCCCGGAGGAGCGTGAGATCCGGGATACCGTCGCCCGATTCGGCGAGAAGCGCCTTCGCCCGCACATCGCGGAGTGGTTCGAGGCAGGCACCTTCCCAGCCCGCGAGATCGCACCCGAACTCGGCAAGCTCGGGCTGCTCGGCATGCACCTCGAGGGGTACGGCTGCGCCGGCGCGTCGGCCACCGCCTACGGCCTGGCCTGTCAGGAACTCGAGGCGGTGGACTCCGGTGTGCGCAGCATGGTGTCGGTGCAGGGCTCGCTCGCCATGACGGCCATCCACTTCTTCGGGTCCGAGGAGCAGAAGCAGCAGTACCTGCCCGCCATGGCCGCCGGTGAGCTGATCGGTTGCTTCGGGCTCACCGAACCCGACTACGGCTCCAACCCCGGCGGCATGCGCACCCGCGCGCGCCGCGACGGTGACGACTGGGTGCTCAACGGGTCGAAGATGTGGATCACCAACGGCTCGGTCGCCGATATCGCCGTGGTGTGGGCCTATGCCGAGGAACCCGGCGACGACAAACCACGGGTGCGTGGGTTCCTCGTCCCGGCGGGTACCCCTGGATTCACCGCCCGGGAGATCCACCGGAAATTGTCGCTGCGCGCATCCCTCACCGCCGCACTGGATTTCGATGACGTGCGCCTGCCCGCCGACGCGGTACTTCCCGAGTCACGCGGGTTGAGTTCGCCGCTGGCGTGCTTGAGCGAGGCGCGCTTCGGCATCGTCTTCGGTGCGCTGGGCGCCGCCCGCGACTGCCTCGCCGCCGCCGTCGACTACGCCCGCACCCGCGAGGTGTTCGACAAGCCGCTCGCCGGCTACCAGCTCACCCAGGCCAAGCTGGCCGATATGGCGCTCGAGCTCGGCAAGGGACAGCTGTTGGCCCTGCACCTCGGCCGGTTGAAGGACCGCCACGAGATCACGAGCGAACAGATCAGCGCGGGCAAGCTCAACAGCACGCGCGAGGCGATCCGCATCGCCCGCGAATGCCGCACGATTCTCGGCGCCAACGGGATCACCCTCGACTACCCGGTGCTGCGGCACGCGAACAACCTGGAGTCGGTGCTGACCTACGAGGGCACGGCCGAGGTGCATCAACTGGTGCTCGGCAAGGCGCTCACCGACGCGAACGCTTTCCGCTAGGCCGGTCGATTTCGACGCCGGATCAGTCAGTCGAGTCGGCGGGCGCGGGGCGGATCATTCCGCCGGCGAAGACGAGGGTGAGCGTGAGGGCGACCACGGTGAGCACAGTGAGAGCGACCGGGAGGGTGAGGCCGAGGGGGACTCCGAGGGCGGTGAGCGCGGCGACTCCGCCGCTACCCCAGATGAAAGCCGCGACGAATCGGCCGAGCACCCGCGCGTAAGGCCGGTGCCGCAGCAACCCCGTGACCCCGGAGCGCGCCGTGTAACCCGCGCCCGCGGCGACGACAGGATTCGCCCACAGCAGCTGAACCGCCGAATCGGTGACGTGCACCGTAGATCCTTTCGCTCGCCGAGCTGGTTTGCCGAAAGTTCTCCCGAATCGGTTATACCTGCCCAGAATCCATCGGGGCGGCACTTCACGCAAGTCTGTGCATAGGATCGTAAAGTTGCGCCGCGTTCGCCGGTCCATGACGGGTTCGCTACCATCTGGTGGTGTTTTCGCTCGGCCCCGCACTGCTCGAAATTTCGGCACGGCGACATCTGCGACAGTTGAACATCGAATACGGCGCCCCCGCGGCCGCCGCCGCCGCGCAGCACCCCGGGGTGCTGGCGCAGCTGGACCAGCACGCCGCCGCCGTCCGCGACATTCTCGAGTACGGAGTCGAGGAGTCGGCGCGGCTTCCGCTCGCCATCCTGCTGGCCGGATACGTGCGCGGCCTGCTCGATCAGGTCGTCGCCGAGCGGGCCGGGGTCTTCGCCGGCGTGGCACCGCAGACTTGGCACGACGCCGACTGGCTGCAGTATCGGCTGGCCGCCGTCTGCCACCACGCCTGCGCCTGAAACCGGAATCGGCGCTCCGCCACCGAAGCGGTGACGGAACGCCGGCGCCGGTTGGTTCCTACCTCGCGGTTTCCCCGCCCCAGCCGGGCCGCTGGCCCGTCTGCGGGTAGCCACCGGCCTGCGGGCTGCCACCCGCACCGGGAGTCGCCCATTCCTGCTGGGTCTGCTGGGTGTGCGAACCCGGCACCCGCTGACCCTCGCGCGTCACGTCCTCACGACCGCGCTGGTAGGCCTGCGCCTCACCCTTGAGCGCGGGCATCTCCGATTCGATGTTGCCGAGCCAGTTGCTCCAGCGCTGCTCCATGGGACGAACCAGGCCACCGCCCACGCCGACGACGAGGATGCCGCCGATCGTGGCGAGCACGGCGATCAGGATCGGGGTGGTCACCGTGGTGGCGACACCGATCTGGTTCAGGGCGGCGATGATGCCGATCGCCCAGATGAACACCGAGGCGATCTTGCCGAGCAGCGAACCGTAGGACAGCCCGCCGAGCGCGTTGGTGACCAGTTCGCCGACCGCGTGCGCGACCGCACCCGCGATCACCACGATCACGATCGCCACCGCCGCCTTCGGCAGCCAAGCCACGATGCCGGTGAGCAGGTCACTGACCGGGTTGGGGCCGAACACACCGAAACCGATCTGCAGCGCGATCAGCAGGATCGCGTAGTAGGCCAGTTTGGCCAGCAGATCCGAGGCGTCGTACTTGCTCTTGGCCATCATCTTCTTGATCTGGCCGCGCTCGACCAGCCGGTCGAAACCGACCCGCTCGAGCACCGCGTTCACCACCTTCGCCACTACTTTCGCGATGATCCAGCCGATCAGCAGGATGGCGATGAAGGCAACCAATTTCGGCACGAATTGCGCTACCGAACTCCAAGCGTCATTGAAGCCTTGCTGGAAGTCGATCGCGACGACGGAGTTGTCCACAGCACTTCCTTTCGCTCTTCCCGCCCGATTTGCCGAGAGTGTCATCGGAGGCTTACCCCCATGAATCGGTCCGAACCAGCCGGTTGCGAGAAAGTTGCCTACTTTCTCGCACGTGGGATGAGCCACACGATCCGGCTCTTGCGCGCGGAGCGATCGCGGCCCAGTCTGTAAGTAAGTGGTTACTTACTGCAGGAGGTGCCGGTGACGCCGTCGACGCGCGAGCGGATCATGACCGAGGCGCTGCGGCTGTTCGGTGAGCAGGGGTTCGCCAAGACCTCGGTGGCTCAGATCGAGCGAGCCGCGGGGTTGTCCAGCGGAGCCGGCGGGCTGTACCGGCACTTCCGGTCCAAGGACGAACTGCTGGTCGAGGCGGTGTCGTCGCGACTGTCCGAACGCGGCGCGTTGGAGCTGTTCCTGGCGCCGGACTTCTCGATCACCGCCGCGCTCGCCCCCGCCGGATCACTGGTCGACAAGCTGACGGCGCTGTGCCGGATCGGCCTGGACCGGATCGACCACGATCGCGATGTGAACCGGATTCTGATGCGCGACAACTCGGTTCCCGCCGACATGCTCGAGGTCTTCCGACAGCAGGAGTACGCCGTTGTCATGCCGGTGCTCACCCGGGGACTTGCCGAGCTGGCCGGAACCCCTGGGCGCGAACAGGACTGGGAGGCCACCGCCGCCGTGCTCGTCGGTGCTATCGCGCACTTCTGGCTGATCCGCGACATCTTCGACGGCGACCATCCGGCGAATGTCGAGGCCGAAAGCTATCTGAGAGCAACCGCGGAAATGATCGCCGCCCGACTCGAATGGGCGGGCAACGAGGAGGAACAACCATGAACACACCTGTCACGGTGATCGGAGGCGGCCTGGCCGGACTCACAGCGGCCATCGCGGTCGCCGAAACCGGTGCGGCCGTGCGTCTTCACGACGCACACAGCACGCTCGGCGGTCGGGGCCGCGCCACCGAGCCACCACATGTGGTGCACGAGGGCGCGCATGTGTTCTACGCCGACGGACCGCACTACACCTGGCTGAAGAAGCGCGGCTTCGTCGACGGACTCGGCTGGCCCTCCCCCCTCGACGCGGCGAAGGTCGCGTTCCGGTGCGAGGGCACGCTGCGCCGGATGCCGCCGATCGCCATGCTCCGCGCACAAGCCCGAACTCGCCTGACAGCCCCGGTGGACATCGATTTCCACACCTGGGCGACGGAGCGCTGGGGCCAGCGGACCGCGACCCGGATGGCCAACGCGATCAGTGTGGTCACCTATGACGCGGAGACCGGTCGGCTCTCGGCCGCGTTCGTCTGGGACCTCTTCCAGCGTGTCCTCGGGGCGAAGGTTCCGGCGGTGCGCTGGGTGCGCGGCGGGTGGCAACGCACGGTGGATCGTATGGTCACGCGGGCAACAGAACTCGGCGTCGCGATCGAAACCGGTTCGCGCCTGGACAGCGTGCCGACCGACGGCCCGGTGATCGTGGCGACCGACCTGGATTCGGCGCGCCGTCTGCTCGGCGACGAAATATCGCGCGGCACATCCGGGTTCGCGGCTCTCCTCGACATCGCCGTCACCAAGGACCGCCGCGACCGCAGCCTGGTGTTCGACCTGGACGAAGGCGGCTTTCACGAGTCCTACACCATGCAGGACGACTCCATCGCTCCCGCGGGCGAATCCCTCTACCAGCTCCAGATGCCCGTCCGCCCGGGCGAATCCCGCGATGCCGCCCACCACCGCCTCGAAGTCTTCGCCGACGCCGCCATCCCGGACTGGCGCTCCCGCAAGACCTTCCACCGCAAAGCCACCGCGAAGAACCGCACCGGGGCCCTCCACCTCCCGGGCACCACCTGGCGCGACCGTCCGGCCGTCGATCGGGGCAACGGGGTGTACCTGGCCGGTGACATGGTCGCCGCGCCCGGCATGCGCGGAGAGATTTCCATCAATAGCGCGTTGATCGCCGCCGAGTCGGCGGTGGCCGCCCTGCGCACACGAACGGTCAGCGGGGCGTGAAATTCGGTTGCGACCGAATGGACCGAGTTCTAGCGTGATCCGCATGTCGTGCTCAGTATTCATCCGCATCCGCCACGCCCGGGCTCTGGCCCGCTAGCGGACGCGGATCTGCACTCTCGCGTCCACCGGCGCGCCCAGGGCCCATCGAGACTCTTCCGACTCGATGACCCGAAGGGGCAACTGCCGTGGCGCAGGACCATTCACACAAGAACTATTCACACACCCAGCGCAAGATCGCCGCGCGTGGGAGCCACCGTACGTCGCGTGACTCGAACAGAAGGACGCTGTCACAGAACTTCCTGGTGGATCCCCGTGCGGTCGAACTTCTGATGACCGTCGCCGATCCAGCCGGTACCGTGCTCGAACCCGGTGCGGGCGAGGGCGTGCTCACCCGGGCACTCGCCCGGCGTGGGGCCGAGGTCACCGCCTACGAAATCGATCCACTGCTCGCGGCCAAGCTCTCGGCCCAGACCAGAGGTGAGCTCGGAATCCAGGTGATCCGAGGCGATTTCACCAAGGCCAAGGCCCCGCGCACCGAGTTCGCGGTGGTCGGCAACATCCCGTTTTCGGCCACCGCACGGATCGTGGACTGGTGCCTGAGCGCACCAGCCCTCACCTCGGCGACCCTGCTCACCCAACGCGAGTACGCCCGCAAACACACCGGCGACTACGGAAGGTGGAGCCTGACAACCGCCCTGACCTGGCCATGGTTCGACTGGCAACTACGCGGCCACATCCACCGCACGAGTTTCCGCCCGATCCCGGCAGTCGACGCCGCCATCCTGCGACTCGACCGCCGCCCGACACCCCTTGTCCCCCACCGCGACTCCTACACCGAACTGGTACGCACCGCATACTCCGGTATCGGTGGCTCGGTCGGTACCGCACTGCAATCGCGCTACCAGGGAGTGGACACGGCTCTGCACAGCGCAGGCATCGCCCACGACACGGTGGTCGCCTATGTCCACCCGGAGCAGTGGGTGAACCTACACTCCGCGTTGGCTTGACCGATATCCCGCAGGGCTGTCCACGGCGACCGCCCTGCGGGACTTCATCGTCACTCTGATCGCGCCGCCGTTTCGCTGCATGCTCACCCCAGACGATCTTGCGCAGCACGACGCCGGGCATGCTCGGCGTCCACTCCCATCGGCTCAGCCCATCGCCGCCACACGCCCCGCCTCGGTCAACGAACCGTGCTCGCCCTGCAGTCGCTGCGCCGGCTCGATCAACCGATCCCGCTGCGCCCGCATCAACCGACCATCCGCGTCCCGAGCGGGTCACGCGACCGATCGGTGGCGGTCTGCCACGCGACGAATTCGTACCATCATCGTCGAGGAGGGGACAACCTTGCCGCTCATGTAGGTGGACAGTCGTGAGCCGGAAGTTCCCACGCTGGCGGCGAATTCGGTGCTGGTCAACCCAGAATCGGCGACCGCCCGACGCACTTCGTCGGCAACTTCTCTTCGCTCGTCGGCCTCGGCGCGCTCGCGTGCCCGCTCGAGTAGGCCCTCCATCAACTCGGCGACCCCATAGGGACGACTGTGCGAAAGGACCTCTTCCAACCGACGCGCGATCCGCCCCCACGGATCGCGCCGCAACTCCGCACCGATCCGCCGCCAATCACGAAGGTCGCCACGCTCCAACGCGGTCTGCACCGCTTCGGTCGGCCATTCCGAAACCGGCGCGTCCGGAGAGATATTCAGATTACGAAACTGGACCATCATCCCCGCCTCCCGCGAGAGCTATCGCCACTTCCCGACACCGATCCCGCACTCGATTCCAATCGTGCCATTTGTGATCGAGATTGCGATACGCCGCCAACTGCTGAGTGACCGACGGGTCTGCGGGGCGCGGATCAGCGAGCTGACGCGCTATCTGAGAGGAGACGGGCAGTCCATCGATCCGCTGGTCGGCGTAGTAGTCATCGATGTGCGCAAGCACCGTAACCGCCTCGGCGATCCCCATCGCATCTGTCATCGCGGCCACATCGAGATAGTCGCGGGCCTGGTTGCGCCGCACAATAAGGAAGGCCTTGATACGCAGCGTTTCCGCAGCCGTCGGTACACACAACTGGCGCCCCGAGGGGAGTTCGATCGTCGCCGTTTCCAGCGGCCGAGCACGGATCAACTGCCGCACCCCAGCCTCGATATCGCCCAGTCTGCCAAGGATCAACTTCCCCGGCCGCACCCGGTTGGTAACCCACTCCCCCTCGGATTCGATGGCCTCGAGCACCATGTCGAAACGGTCTCGCAAGTCGCGCAGAACGTGGTCGTGGTCATAGGAGTCACGATGCCCCGCATAGAGCGCCGCCGCTGAGCCTCCGACCAGCACCGCATCCGGCACCAATGCCTGCAGCTTGGCGGCCGACTCCAGCACGGCACCAAGCTCATCACTAACGTCGTTCGGGTCGCCGGCCATGATGTCCACGTTATCACTTCTGATAATCAATCAGAAGAACTTACCCGGCGGGCGGTGGGGTTTCCCATTGCACCGGCAGCATGAACTGGTGGACGTAGCCGCAGTGCACACACACGACCCCCGTCGCCCTTTTGTTGAGCCAGTCCCCGCCCATGAACGTCATCCCCGGCGTGTTCATGCTGACCTGACGATGCTGGAAGCGATCCCCGCGACACACCACGCATTGCAGGACTATTCGGCCTGCCACCATCACCCGAGCACCCTGCGGTGGGTTCACATCAACGCCCGCTGATGCTCGCTCGAGAGCCGATGTGCCCGATCGACCCAGCCCGCGAAACGTGTTGTGAGCTCGTCACGAGTACCGGGACGGAGAGCGACACGGCCCCCTCGGGTTTCAATGTAGCGTCCGTCGCCGGTGACATCGAGCCACGGGGGGAAACTTCCCATTGCTGGTGTACTCACCACTTGCCAGTGTCCAGCCGAGAAGTAGTGTCAACCAAAAAACGAGCTGCAGCTTCCAATTGTGCGTCTGTGACCATCTGGGGCCCGTACACAGTTTGAAGACTCGTATTCCGAATCTCGAACTGGGCATTCCAACCACCAACTCGCGCAGCCAGTTTCACGCCAGAGGCTTCTGATGACTCCGTTCTACTATCAGCTATCAATACGGTATGACCGACATCGATTGATCGATTGAATTCACTGAGACCTTCCGTTGGATCGGGTGAGGGATCGGCCCGAGATTGCCAGTAGCCGATCAGATCCACGTCACGCCGGATAGGACAATGACCGCCGATCTCCATCGTTCCATCCCGATTGTCGAGTGGGTAAACGCGGGCAGCTGCAATGCCGAGTTCTACGGCAAAAAATTGCAACACCGCATCACACAACTGGCCGTGCGTAATTGAACTAGGCGTGAACGGAAAAGCTGCGGTCGACGTTGCCGTTTCCTCCTTCATAGCTTCTCGGCTATCAGTACCACACCCCCCAATTAGCAACGCCACAGCCAAAACAGCGAACCCTGCAACCTTCATGAGCTCGCCACAACTACTGTGGTACCAGGATCCCAGTCAGATTTGTCCCCATCACTCGTGGTGGCATCACCGATTACATCACGCAACCCACCAGTATAGGCCGCAGATACTGCTGGCGGCCATTTATTATAGTGAAGGCCGTCAATAATGGAATAACTCTGACCAATCATGTTATTCTCGGAGATTCTCGACGCCGCGCTTGTAGCCATGGCGGAAACTACACCCAAAATTAGTGTCTTGAGGTTCTCGATCGAAACTGCCAGATTGCTGGTTGCATCGATATAGTCCCCTAGAGCAAAAGGGTTGACGACGACTTTTACCGTCGATGACAGGAGTCCTCCCACGAGCCCAGTCACCTCGGTTATCATTTCTCTGGACTTGAGCGCAAGCTCAGAATACAACGCCAATTCGGCCATAGCCAGATTGCCGATGCTTACCGCAATTTGCTCGCATGCGAGCGGCAATGACTCAAGTGCAAGTTTTTGCCTCTCACGGACTCCAACATAGGCCGCTGCAGCGTCGCCCGCCCAATTCTTACTCAAGTCTGTATTATCGAAATCCGCCCGAGCCGCTTGTATCAGGCCTTTAAAATTTCGCCATTCATCCGAAATCGTGAGGAGCTGGACCGGAATCTCAAGGTCTGGGTCGGTAATTTCTAGCTTGTTCCATGCCTCGCGGATCGCAGAATTGATGCTGTCCCGATCTTCGTAGAGGTCATCGATAGCACGTTCACTGGTGAATACTGTAAATACGCCAGGCCCCAGATAACCAGCACGTATTGATGCAGCCAATATGCCACAGAATTCATCGACTTTATCTGGCAGGTTGCCGATTTCATCGATGTTTTTTCTGATCGTTACAATCTCATTGTTTAACTGATTGATCAAATCGGTCATGCCCCGCCCTCCACTTGCCCTTGGAGTCGGCGCACCTCGGCCGCAAATGTTTCGTCGGTATCAGCGTACTGGTTAAGAGCGTGTTCGAGCACATCAGCAATCTCATTGAATACTGCCGCCCCTTCATTGGCCCGGTCCCGAAAATAAGCCGGCGCAGGCTTATACTTACTCAGGGTCTCGTCGAAAGTCCCCACAGCCGACGAAACCCCCGGTTGAACCGGTATATTCACAGCGGAATTTATCTCAAGCTTGTTCACCATCGCGCTCGCAGCCTGAAAATCCTGTGCGCCTGCACGCCACATCTTGATTGCATGCACCATTGCCTGAGCGGAATGTCTCAGTTGATCACTCATTATTCCCCACCCACTCATCCAAGAGCCGCACCCGGTGGCGGTCCACGTGATACTTCAAGTCCTCAACTGAATATCTCGAATAGTCGCCGCGAGGCTTGAACTGCGGACGCTCCGACCGCAGGTGGTCGACACACCATAGAACCTCGTCCACTATTCGATCGGCATGAACGCTGGCCGCCCACCGCGCTTCGACTTCAATTGATCGCAGATAACGCCTGTCACCGGTTATCACTACCGGCTGTCCACCGTAATCCATGACATGCCCGTGCACTTCGTGTCGGCTGCCACTGTTGACTGCGCTCGATACGGTACTGAATTCTTGCCACGTTTCAGTTTCCAGCAAGACCATAAGCATGATCCGGACTGTCGGTACGGCGTTGATAGAAAAATCAGCCGGAGAGGGGCGGCGTTTCCCAGAATACGCCGTTTCGAATTCGACTGACACCGCTTTTCGATACGCAAGCATAAGCTCATCCCCAACTTCGGTCGGGGCCACATACCGACCCCAACCTGGGCGCAAGTCGATGCTGGTCGGCAAAAGGCCACGATCGAGTTCCATGATGGCGAATCTTGATCCGACTTGATGGCTAGAGGATGCAGCATTGCTGAAATCATCCTGAGCCGACCATATTGATTCTGCGCCAAAGGAGCCTGTGGCGCGCAAGTCCGACGGGGGTACTGACTGGTTCAAGCCCACGGTGTTGGGCAAGGCTGCAGAGGTAACGTGCGACCCGTTGGAGGTCGGCTTTCGTATGATCGGTTCTTCATCCCAAAACTCATCTGGGTCGTCGTAGTGGTTGAACCAACCTTGTGCTGCCATCACTTCGCCCCGAAATGTGAACCGAAAGCCGCTCGTAGCCGTGCCTGATCCATCTGTTCTTGAATCCCCCTGCCGCTCCGCTGACTCCCAGGCAGTCTCGCCGGACCTGCTAGCGATGTCAACTCCGGAGACCCCATTAGATCACTCGGGCCGAGACCGGTTCGAACCCGCGTTCTGCGACAATGGCGTCACCGGACCGGATTATCGTCCACCCAACCACCACTACGGAACCCCAGCTCATCGCCGCTATTAGAGCGGCCTTCGCGTTGGTCTGACCTCAGATCGAGCCGGTGCTGAGGAAGCCGAGCAGGTCGTGGCGGGTGATGACGCCGACGGGCTTGCCGTCTTCGACGACCATCAGGGCGTCGGTGTCGGACAGGGCCTTGGTGGCGGTGGACAGCGGCTCACCCGAGCCGATCAGGGGGAAGGACGGGCTCATGTGCTGGGCCACCGAATCGGTGAGCTGGGCGCGGCCCTCGAAGACGGCCGAGAGCAGGTCGCGTTCGGTGACGCTGC
Organism: Nocardia sp. NPDC050413; assembly: GCF_040655475.1. Taxonomy (NCBI): domain Bacteria; kingdom Bacillati; phylum Actinomycetota; class Actinomycetes; order Mycobacteriales; family Nocardiaceae; genus Nocardia; species Nocardia sp. NPDC050413. The sequence goes on from NZ_JBFAJZ010000004.1 coordinate 76,655, forward strand.
CCGCCACCTCGCCCGCCATCACCGGCGGTTCCGCGCCGACGACCGGCATCTGCGAGACACCGTATTCGCGCAGGATCTCGATGGCGTCGCGCAGGGTCTCCGACGGGTGGGTGTGCACCAGGTCGGGCAGCTCGCCCGACTTGCCGCGCAGCACGTCACCGACCAGCGGTTCCGGGCCCGACTCGAGTGGAGTGGTGAGGAAGCCGTAGGAGCTCATCCACTTGTCGTTGAAGATCTTCGACAGGTAGCCGCGGCCACCGTCGGGCAGCAGCACCACGACGACCGCGTCGGGGTCGCGCCGGGCCACCTCGATCGCGGCGACGACGGCCATGCCGCACGAGCCGCCGACGAGCAGGCCCTCTTCCCGGGCCAGGCGACGGGTCATCTCGAAGGAGTCGGCGTCGGAGACGGCGATGATCTCGTCGGGCACGGCCGGGTCGTAGGCGGTGGGCCAGAAGTCCTCACCGACGCCCTCGACGAGGTAGGGGCGGCCGGTGCCGCCGGAGTACACCGAGCCCTCGGGGTCGGCGCCGATGATCTTCACCTTCCCGCCCGAGATCTCCTTGAGGTAGCGGCCGGTGCCGGTGATGGTGCCGCCGGTGCCCACACCCGCGACGAAGTGGGTGACCTTGCCTTCGGTATCGGCCCAGATCTCGGGGCCGGTGGTCTCGTAGTGGCTTTCCGGGCCGCCCGGGTTGGAGTACTGGTTGGGCTTCCAGGCGCCGTCGATCTCGCGGACCAGACGATCGGAGACGTTGTAGTAGCTGTCGGGGTGCTCCGGCGGCACGGCGGTCGGGCAGACCACGACCTCGGCGCCGTAGGCACGCAGCACGTTGCGCTTGTCCTCGCTCACCTTGTCGGGGCAGACGAACACGCACTTGTACCCGCGCTGCTGGGCGACCAGGGCCAGGCCCACACCGGTGTTGCCCGAGGTGGGCTCGACGATCGTGCCGCCCGGCTTCAGCAGGCCCTCTTCCTCGGCGGCATCGATCATCTTGACCGCGATGCGGTCCTTGGAGCTGCCGCCCGGGTTGAGGTATTCGATCTTCGCGGCGACCAGGCCCGCGTTCGGGCCGACCACCGAGTTCAGCCGAACCAGTGGGGTGTTGCCGATGAGGTCGACGACATGATCCGCGATGCGCATGAGCTCCATAGTTGCAGAACCTCGCGCGCAGGTCGCGACCTGGTCCGACAGTGTGTGCCAGCACACCGGTCCATCAACCGGCGGCGCGACGCCCCGACAGGCCGACAGCGGTGACGACTGCCCCGGCGAGAACCAACCCCACGCACCACCACAGTGCGCCGCGATAGGCCGCGGTGACGGCGTCGGCGTCGGCGTAGGCGTGCCCGGAGAGCCCGACCAGCAGCGGCAACGCGGCGACGGCGAGCAACCCGGCCGTGCGCGAGACCGCGTTGTTGATGCCACTGGCGACCCCCGCCCGACCCGCCGGTGCGGCGGCGAGGACGGTGCCGGTCAGCGGGGCGACGAGCATCGAGAGGCCGAGGCCCATGGCCAGCATCCCGGGCAGGATGTCGGTCACGAAGCCGGGATCGCGCGGCACACCAGCCAACAGCGCCAGCCCACCGGCCAGGATCAATGCGCCGATCACCATCGGCCTGCGTGGCCCGAACCGGGTGGCGACGGCGCCGAAACGCGCCGCGAGCAGGAACATCAGCACACTGATCGGCACGCTCGCCGCCCCGGCCGCCAACGGCGACCAGCCGGCGCCGATCTGGAGGAACAGGGCGATGAACACCATCGATCCGGACAGCGCGGCGTAGACGAGCAGCGTCACCACGTTGATGAGGGTGAAGACGCGGTCGGCGAACATCTCGGGCGGCACCATCGGATACCGCGCCCGCCGTTCGACGACGACGAAGGCCACGGCAGCGACCACACCCGTCGCCGCGGCGCCGACCGTCGCGGGCGTGGCGCCGGTGTCGGGCCATTCGGTGAGCGCCCAGGTGACCCCGGCCAGCGCCACCGGCGCGAGCACGATGCCGGGCAGGTCGAAGTGCTTGCCGTCCGCGCGTTCGTCGCGGGATTCGGGCGCGCCGCGCAACAGCAGCAGGGTGAGCACGGCCAGCGGCAGATTGATCGCGAACGCCCACCGCCACGACAGCCCCACCAGCCACCCACCGAGCACCGGACCACCCGCGGTGGCGACGCCGAGCATGCCGGTCCAGGCGCCGATGGCCCGCATCCGGTCTTCACGAACGAACGACGACTCGACCAGCGCCAGGCTGCCGGGTGTCAGCAGGGCAGCGGCGACACCCTGCAACAGCCGTGCCGCGATCAAGGTTTCGATCGTCGGCGCGAGCGCGCACAGCGCGGAGGTGACGGCGAACGCGGCGACACCCCAGGCGAACATCCGTTTGCGGCCGAACCGGTCGCCGAGCGCGCCACCGACGAGGATCAGCGAGGCGAGTGCGAGGGTGTAGCCGTTGATCACCCATTGCAGGGCGGCCAGGTCGGCGTGCAGTTCGGAGCCGATCCGGGGAAGCGCGACGTTGACGATGGTGCCGTCTAGGAAACCCATCCCCGAGCCGAGCACCGTCGCGGCGAGCAGCCGTCGCCCGGCCGGTTGGCCGAGTCGCAACAGCTCGGGCGCCTTACCCACTCCCGCACCATAGTCCAGCGCCGCGCGGTCAACGCGTCGGCGAGCGGTTCCGACGCGCAACAACTGATCTCGTCAGGACATGGGTAACTCACCGGGAACCGGCTAACTCACCCCTCTCACAAAAGCTTGCCGCGCCCCGAACTCGCCCCGCACCTGAGTCTGGCCAAAAGACGCGGGGAGGCGGATGAGCCGTAGAATTTTCGGATGTGAGCGCACCTCGAATCAGCTGGCGCACGGCCGCGGTCACCGGCGCCACGACCGTCCTCGCCGGGTCGGGCGCGGGCACCGTCTCCTGGGCGACCTACCGGTTGCTGATGACCCAGGCAGGCGCCGCACGCGCGGTGATCGGCCGCGACACCTCCAAGCCCCCAGAGGCCGACGGCGTGTACGCCCCCGGTGCGAACCTGCCCGAGCCGTGGCGCAAGAACGTCCCGTTCGACCTGCACCTGATGATCTTCGGCGACTCCACCGCCGCCGGTCTCGGCTGCCTCGGCGCCGCCGACGTGCCGGGTGTGCGCCTGGCCCGCGGCCTGGCCGAGGCCACCGGCATGCGGATCCGGTTGAGTACCAAGGCGATCTCCGGCGCCACCTCCAAGGGCCTGGCCGGGCAGGTCGACGCGATGTTCATCGCGGGCCCGCCGCCGGATGCCGCGGTGATCCTGGTCGGTGCCAACGACATCACCAAGAAGCATTCGATCCGTGCCTCGGCCCGCAGGCTCGCGCAGGCGGTATCGCGGTTGCGCGAGGCCGACGCGCTGGTCGTCGTCGGCACGTGTCCCAATCTCGGCACCGTCACCGCCATCCCGCAGCCGTTGCGCACGGTGGTGGCGAACTGGAGTGTGCGGCTCGGCAAGGCGCAGACGGTGGCGACCACGCTGGCCGGGGGAATCGCGGTGCCGATGGGCTCGCCGCTGGTCGCCTCGGAGTTCCGGGCGGCTCCCGAGATCCTCTTCGCGACCGACGGTTTCCATCCCTCCGCAGCCGGTTACGAACTCGCGGCCGCCCAGTTGTTGCCGGTGCTCGTCTCCGCGGTGCGTGGCCGCCCTGGTCTTCCTGTCGCGCAGAGCGAGACGTACATTCACGAATGAGCGGTATGTACAACAGCCGTTCGCGCCAGCCTTCCGAAAAGGAGTCCTCATGCCCGAGGCCGTCATCGTTTCCATCGCCCGCTCCCCGATCGGCCGTGCCGTCAAGGGGTCCCTGGCCGGGATGCGCCCGGACGACCTGACCGCGCAGATGGTCCAGGCCGCGCTGGCCAAGGTCCCTGCCCTCGACCCCACCCAGGTCGACGACATCATCCTCGGCACCGGCTCCCCCGCCGGTGAGGGTGGCTTCAACCAGGGACGCATCGTCGCGGTGAAGCTGGGCCTCGACGTGGTCCCCGGCACCACCGTGCACCGCTACTGCGCCTCGTCGCTGCAGACCACCCGGATGGCCTTCCACGCCATCAAGGCGGGCGAGGGCGACGTGTTCATCTCCGCCGGTGTGGAGACTGTTTCCCGCTACGCCAAGGGTTCGGCCGACAGCTCGCCCGACACCAAGAACCCCGAGTTCGCCGAGGCCGAGGCCCGCACCGCCAAGACCGCCGAGGGCGGCGCGGGCGCGTGGCACGACCCGCGCGAGGACGGCCTGCTGCCCGACGCCTACATCGCGATGGGTCAGACCGCCGAGAACGTCGCCTCGCTCACCGGCATCAGCCGCGAGGACCAGGACCACTGGGGCGTGCGCTCGCAGAACCGGGCCGAGGAAGCCATCAAGAACGGCTTCTTCGAGCGGGAGATCACCCCGGTGACCCTGCCCGACGGCACCGTCGTCAGCAAGGACGACGGCCCGCGCGCCGGCGTCACCTACGAGGCCGTCAGCCAGCTCAAGCCGGTATTCCGCCCCGACGGCACCGTCACCGCGGGCAACTGCTGTCCGCTCAACGACGGCGCCGCGGCGCTGGTGATCATGAGCGACACCAAGGCCAAGGAGCTCGGCCTCACCCCGCTGGCGCGCATCGTGTCCACCGGTGTCTCGGGCCTGTCCCCGGAGATCATGGGCCTCGGCCCGATCGAGGCCGTCAAGAAGGCGCTCGCCCTGGCGGGCAAGTCGGTCGCCGACATCGACCTGTTCGAGATCAACGAGGCCTTCGCCGTGCAGGTGCTCGGCTCGGCGCGTGAGCTGAAGATCGACGAGGACAAGCTCAACGTCTCCGGCGGCGCCATCGCCCTCGGCCACCCGTTCGGCATGACCGGTGCCCGCATCACCGCCACCCTGCTGAACAACCTGCAGACCTACGACAAGCAGTTCGGCGTGGAAACGATGTGCGTCGGCGGCGGCCAGGGCATGGCCATGGTCATCGAACGCCTCAGCTGATCCCCTCCACGAGGCGGCGGCCCGGAGCACCAGCCCCGGGCCGTCGCCGATTCAGGACCATTGACGACCCCACCGTGCTAATATGCTTTTATGCGCACAACGGTTGACCTTTCTCCCGGCCTCATGCAGGCCGCGAAGCTGGCAGCTGCCGCACGTGGAATCAGCCTCAAGGAGCTGTTCACCAAGGCACTCGCGCGCGAGGTGGGTGCGTCCGCCTCGCCACAAGTCGGCCGGGTCGTGTTCCCGCTGGTCGGGGCTGCAGATGACAGTCGCCCACCGCGTGAGATCACCAACGCCGACATAGCCGATATTTTCGCCGCTGAGGATGCCGACCGGTACGGGCGATGACGCTCGTCGATGTCGGCCTGTGGCTGGCAGCCGTCTATGGCAGGCATGTCCATCACGGCGCAGCGGTGAAGTGGTTCGAAGGCCAGAGCGGCGGCTTGGTCTTGTGCCGGGTGACCCAGACGGGTCTCCTTCGGTTGCTGTCCAACCCGGCGGTGATGGATACCGAGGTGCTGTCGCGTAGCGAAGCCTGGCGAGTCCTCGATCAGTTGGCTGCCGACGAACGAGTGCAGTGGGCAGACGAACCGGCCGCTCTGGAACCAGTGTTTCGCGCGTTGTCGGCACGCAACGACCACAGTCACAAACTTTGGACCGATGACTACCTGGCCGCCTTCGCGCAAGCGAGCAACGCTTCAGTAGCGACCCTCGACCGCAAGTTCGCCGCTCGCTATCCCTCGGTCGATGTCGTTACCGTTTTCGCGTAGATGGAGATGTGACAAGCGCTGCGGCCCCACACCTATGGTGTGGGGCCGCAGCAATAGTTTCCAACTGTCTCAGTCCCGCTGGAAGTAGCTCAGCAGGCGGAGGATCTCGACGTAGAGCCAGACCAGGGTGACGGTCAGGCCGAGGGCGACGCCCCAGGCGGCCTTCTCGGGGGCCTGGGCGCGGATCAGCTGGTCGGCGGAGTCGAAGTCCAGCAGGAAGCTGAACGCGGCGATGGCGATGCAGACCAGGCTGAACACGATGGCCAGCGGGCCGCCGTCGCGCAGGCCGAAGCCGCCGTCGGTGAAGAAGCTGGCGATCAGGTTGCCGAGCATCAGGACCAGCACACCGACCATGGCGCCGAGCAGCATGCGGGTGAATCGCGGGGTGACCCGGATCGCGCCGGTCTTGTAGACCACGAGCATGCCGAAGAACACGCCGAACGTGCCGAGCACCGCCTGGCCGATCAGGGCGCTACCGCCCACACCACCGAAGGTGACATCGGTGAACATCAGCGACAGCGCGCCGAGGAACAGACCCTCGAACGCCGCGTACGACAGTACGAGCGCGGGGTTGTCCATCTTGTTGCCGAAGCTGGCGATCATGACCAGCACGAAGCCGATCAGGCCGCCGCCGATGACGAACAGCGGCGCCAGCGACGGGTTCGCCGACGACAGCGCGAAGGAGATGATCGCCGAGACGGTGAGCACCGCGAGGGTGATGCCGGTCTTGGTGACCACGTCGTCGATGGTCATGGCACGGGTGGCGGGCGCCTGCTGGTACTGCTGCCCGTACTGCTGACCGTATTCGCCGTACTGGTTGCCCAGCTGGCCTGCGCCGGTCACGCCCGAACCGAAGTTCGCGTAACCGCCGACTCCCTCTTGGCGAGGTAAGTTCTTGAACACCGGATTCGATGAGGTACGCACCGTGCGCCTTTCCTGGAGTGATGAAACGTCGTACAGCTCCAACTGCCCTGTTCAACGTGTCGCGAACGAACAAAGTTCCCGGCGGCGCGATCATTGACCGCATCACCGTCCGTTCGGACAAATCGGACTCTACCCCGTCGGAGCGCCCCTATCGTTGTACGTCGCGCAGGCCACGGACAGACCGCGTCACCGTGAATTTCTGGTTCCGGTCGATCACGTCGGTCCGCCCGACCATCCGTTCCACCACACCCCGATAGTTCAGGTGCGAGTTGTACACCGTCCACAGCTCGCCGCCGGGGCGGAGCACCCGGCCGGTCTCGGCGAACATCTTGATGGCCGAACCGGTGTGCACGGCCGCGCCCACATGGAACGGCGGATTGCACAGCACCAGGTCGGCGCTGTTGTCGGCGGCCGAGGACATCGCGTCGTCGCGCACCACCGTCACCCGGTCGTCGACACCGTTGGCGGCGGCGGTCGCGCGGGCCGAAGCGACAGCGGCACAGGACTGATCGGTGCCGACCACCCGGATCCGCGGACGCGATTTGGCCAGAGCCACCGCGAGAATGCCGGTGCCGCAACCGAGGTCGATGGCCTCGCGGGCGTCGGGCTTCATCCGGTCCAGATGTTCGAGCAGGAACCGGGTGCCGATGTCGAGGCGTGGGCCGGAGAACGCGGCACCGTAGGCGACCACGTCACCATCGATCTCGATGATGTTCTCGCGCACCGGGAATCGGGGTTCGCCGACGGGTAGCGGTTCGCTGACGACGAGCACCCGCGACTTCTGCCTGCCCCGACCCGCCCGCACCTGGCGGAACGTTTCGGCGAACACCTCGTTCATGGTCGGGGTGAGGTATTTGTCGCGGCCACCGGCGTAGACGACCACGTCGTCGGCGGCGTAGCGGGCGATGGCCTCGGCGATCTCGGCGAGCCCGGCAAGCATTTTCGGCAACCGCATCACGACCACGCGGGCGCCGGTGAGCAGGTCCGCGTCGAGCCCGTGCACGGTGAAGCGGTCGGCGAGACCGAGGTTCTTGGCGTTGCCCGCCAGGGCGAGTTCGCCGGTGAGCAGGTCCTGGTGCACCCGGATGCCGGTGTGTCCGTGCCGCACCGCGACCCCGAGGGTCAGCGCGCCGTAGGCGTCGCCGATCACCGCCACCTCGCCGCTGCCCGCGCCCGCGAGCGCGTCGGCGGCGGTATCGAGAATCAACCGATCCGCGGCGTCGACGGCATAGAGGTTCGGCGCCTCCACGTCCGGATACCGGCGCAGCCGGGTGAATACGTCCTCGACACTGTCCACGCGACAAGTGTGCTAGATCGTTGCCCCATCGTCACATCCGCCCCTGCCGCACATCGGAACCGGCGCCCACATATGCGCACCGAGCATGGAAAAGACTGACGGCGAACGGGATACAGCGATGCGCGCCGACCGCGCTGATCCTGCGGTGCACGCGCCCAGCAAACTCACAGCCTGGACACGCGCCCGGCTGATTCCCGCAACCCTCCAGTTCACCTGAGTACCATCGGTCACATGCGCAACGCCCCCGTGTTCGTGCTGATCGCCGCCGCGGCTCTTGTCCTGCCGAGCTGCGGTTCCGACGACGCGCCCGCCGCGACGCCCCCGACGACGACAACGAGCACCGCGAGCACCTTCGCCGACGCCACCGGTCCGCGCGACAACGCCGCGAAGTCGGGCGAGGCGAGCGACGGCGCCGCCCTCACCGTCACCGATGTCCGCCTCGGCCACCACCCCGGCTACGACCGGGTCGTCTACACCCTCGGCGGCACCGGCACCCCCGGCTGGCAGGTGGCCTACACCGACAACGCCGTGCAGGACGCCAGCGGCAAGGCCGTGAACGTGGCGGGCAGCTCGATCCTGGAGGTGCGCATCCTCGGGTCCGCCTACCCGTTCGACTCCCCCGTTCCCCCGTTCGCCGGGCCCGATCCGGTCACCGATCCCAGTACGCCGCGCATCACCGGCGTCTACAAGTCGGTGGTCTACGAAGGCGTCACCCAGTCGTTCATCGGGCTCGACGCCGACCGTCCCGGGTTCACCGTGAGCACCCTCGCCGACCCACCACGCCTCGTCGTCGACATCGCGAACGACTAGTTCTACCCCTACCACGTGCGGGTATTGCGGAGAGCCCCTGAGCACTGGTTAGACTCGTCGCCGTGACCGTCCAGCTGTCGTACGCGCGCCTCGTGAGGGCTTTCGCCGTCGTGCTGCTGCTGGCCGGAATCGTCGCCATGCACTCGGCGGTATTCGTCACCTCCGCACACGACACCTCCGCTCACGCGCACGGAAACGCCGCCCACACAGCCGTCGGTCCGGCTGTCGAAGCGGTCCCGGCGCAGAACGACTCGACGAAGGACCACGGCTGCGGCAGCGGCGGATGCACCGAACACGCGGCCGTCCACGGTTGCGTGTTCATCCTCGTCGCCTTGGCCATCGTGCTCGGCTGGATGCTGCTGACCAGGCTCACCGAGGACGCCGACGCCATCCGCCGGGCCGGCAGAACTTGGCGCGGCAGACGCGAACGACCACCTCCCTGGACCGTCCTTTCCCTTTCCCAACTGGCGATTCTGCGGATCTGACAGGTCGGCCCACGCGGCCCCTGTCCGACACCCCACACCCGAATTCCCAGGAGGATCACCCATGTCCATCACCCGTACCGTTCTCACCCTCGCCACTGTCGCCGTGGTCGCCGCCGGGTGCGGCGACGACTCGACCACGCACACCACCGACCACTCCTCGACCAGCGCGAGCACGACGAGCGCCACGGCCCGCACCGACTTCGACGATGCTGACGTGACCTTCCTGCAGATGATGTATCCGCATCACGCGCAGGCGGTCGAGATGTCGAAGATGGTGCCGAGCCGGACGCAGAACCAGCAGCTCATCGCGCTGGCCGCGCAGATCGAGCAGGCGCAGGCACCGGAGATGCGCCAGATCACCGATCTGCTGACCAGCTTCGGCAAGCCCGCACCGAGCGCCGAGGGCCACGGCGGCCACGGCATGCCCGGGATGATGACCGAGGAACAGATGAGCGCGCTGGAAGCGGCGAACGGCGCCGAGTTCGACCGGCAGTGGCTGCAGATGATGATCGAGCACCACCAGGGCGCGGTCGCCATGGCCCAGACCGAGCTGGCAGAGGGAACCAACCCGGAGGCGAAGCAGCTCGCCACCAAGATCGTCGCCGATCAGGAGGGTGAGATCGCGACCATGCGCGGCATGCTCGGACAGAACTGACCCGGGGTGGCGCCGCGCCGGACCGGCGTGGCGCCACCTGATCGTCCCGAAGCCAGTACGGTCGATGTGTTCGGCCACCGCGACGGTGGCCGACGCTCCGGCGAGGGAGGAGAGACAGATGCTGGTACGGGAACGAATGGGGCTCGGCACCGCGCTGGTTGTCGTAGCGGGTGCGCTCACGCTGGCCGCCTGCACCAATCAGGTACCCGGTACCGCCGAGGCCAACCTCACCGATCTCGCCTCCTACACCTCCGAAGTCGCGGCCTCCTCGACCGCGAAGGTGAAGGCGGCCAACGACTCGGCCTGCGACGGGCTGCGCGCGGCCAACAAGAGCTCGGTCGCCTCGTTCAACGCCTATATCGAGGCGAGCAACAACCGGGCCCCCGACACCGACACCAAGGCCAACGAAGCGGTTCCGGTGCTGCGCAACAACGCCAAGGACCTCGATCGCAAGGTCACCACCGATGTCATCGCCGAGCTGGCCGACCCGCTGCGCACCTACCGCGACAAGACCAACCTGCTCGCCGACACCCTCGAGCGCCGTGCGCCCACCGACGAACTCAACGGTGTGATCGATCAGTTCAACGCGTCCAAGGACGCGGCGATCGAGGTCTGCAAGCCCTACGGCCGCTAGCCACGTAACAGGAACATCACCGTTCGCGATTGCCCCTCCGAGACCAGCCATCGGAGGATTGCGTGCGTGGGTTCCTGAAATACAGTGCGGCGATTGCGGTTACCGCATTGTCGCTGACTTCGGCGGCACTGCTGCCCGTCGCGGCGGCCGACCCACCGGCCGCGCGACACTGCGAGGTCAGCTCCGGACGCACACCGCAGGCGGCGTCTCCCGCCGAGGTCGCCCTCGACCCCGATCGGGTCGCCGAGGCCATGCGCCTGGCCGTCGACCCCACCCGCTTCAACATTCAGCTCTACCGCAACAACTGCCTGGTGGCGGCGGGCCCACGCAACGCCGAATCCGGTGGGGTGCCGTGGAATCTGTGGAGCGGGACCAAGAGCGTCGTCGCGCTGATCGCGGGTGCGGCGGTCGACGAGGGCCGCCTCGACGTCGACGCGCCGATCGGCCGCTACCTGCCCGAGGGGCTCGGCGACGAAGGGCACCGCGCGATCACCGTGCGCAACCTGCTCACCGAGTCCTCCGGGATGGAGGTGGCCATCGCCGCCGAGGGCGCGACGGGGCTGGCCCAGCTGGACCCGAACGTCGTCGCCCAGGCGCTCGCGATGCCGATCGAACGCCCGCAGGGCACCCAGTTCCGCTACAGCCAGCGCGCGGTCGATCTGCTCGTCTACGTCATCGCGCAGGCCGTCGGCGAGGATTTCCAGGACTTCGCCCAGCGAAAGCTGTTCGACCCGTTGGGCATCGAACGCGCCGACTACTACTGGGCCCGCGATCGCGCCGGAAACACCTACGGCCACGCGCATCTGCTGCTCCCGCCGGACGACTTCGCGAAACTCGGTCTGCTCGTGGGCAATCGGGGCCGATGGAACGAGCAGCAGGTGATCTCGGACGCCTACCTGCGCGAGGCGTTGTCGCCGTCGCGGGCCATGCCCTGTTATGGCTTCCTGTTCGTCGTCAACGGCGCGCCCTGCCGCCTCGAATTCCCCGGCCTGCCCGATGATGCCGTGAAGATGTCGGGAATGCTGCGCAACGACAGCTATATCGTGCCGAGCCTCGGACTCGTACTGAACTGGACCGGCGTCGCCACCCCCGGAATCTCGACGACCTACACCCATGACGTGATGCGCAAGCTGGTCTCGTCGTTCCGCGACGTCGCGGTGCCGGATCCGGGACCGTATCGGGAGAAGCCGGACGTGAGCGTCACCGATCCGATGATCGCCCGGCCCGACCCGGTGTTCGGCACCTTCGGCCTCGGCCCCTACGCCTATCCGGGCTGCGGTTTCGTCGAATGCCTCGGCGAGACACCGAAAGCCCCGTTCGCCGACACCCCGCCGGGGTGCGTGGTGCTCGGCTGCATCGGCCCCGACCCGCGCACCCCCGGCATCCGCTGACGGCTGGCGTATCCTCGACAACGACCGGACAGGACCAGTAGGGACCGGTTCGTCGAGAGGAGCCAGCCCCATGCCAGCACCGCTGCGAGACAGCGCAGTGCCCAAGCATGAACAGTTGCGCGCGATCCTGCTGCAGAAGTGCACGCGCGAACTCCAGCCCGGCGATCTGCTCACCAGCGAGCGAAACCTGATGCAGGACTACGGCGTCAGCCGGATCACCGTGCGCGAGGCGGTCGGTCAGCTGGTGAACGAAGGCTATCTGGTCCGGGTGCGCGGCAAGGGCACGTTCGTCGCCCACCGACCGGTGCAGTCGCGGTTGCATCTGGCCTCCTTCACCGAGGAGATGCGCGCCCTCGGCCATCAGCCGAGCACCCTGGTGCTGGTCGCCGAGGAGGCCACCGCGCCCGAGCCGACGGCCCGCGCCCTACGGCTGCCGCAGGGTGCGCGCGCCTACCACGTGCGCCGCTTGCGCCTGGCCGACGACGACGCGGTGAGCGTCGACGACGCGTGGTTCAACCCCGAACTCGTCCCCGACCTCATCGCCCACGACCTCACCGGTTCGCTGTATCGCCTCGCCGCCGACCGCTACGGCAGGCCGATCGAACGCGCCGAGCAGACCGTCGACGCCCAAGCCGCCGATACCGGGATCGCCGCACTGCTCGGCGTCCGCAAGGGCGCACCCGTTCTGCATTTCGACCGGGTGTCGTTCAGCACCGACATGCCGATCGAGCACACCCACAGCTGGTACCGCTCCGATCGATACCGCGTGCAGATGGAAGTCGGAAGAAGCTCCTGAAACACTCGTATTTCAGATACCGTATGGGCGCTATCACAGTGAAGTGCTCGGAGGTATCACCGTGTCCCTGTCCCCCACCCTCACCCGCGCGGGCGTTCTGACCGCGCTCGCCGCCACCGCCTTGCTCACCGCGGGCGGCACCGCCAACGCCGTCGGCAGCGCCGATTGGGATCTGCTCCCGTCCGGCTCGGTGGTGATCGGCCCGCCGACCGGCAGCGCGGGCTCGGTCGACATCGGCCTGCCGACCGGTTCGGTCGACGCCGACTTCGGCTCGAGCGCACCCACCCCGCCCCCGCCCTCGGGCTCGGCCGTAATGCCGGGCTCCGCAGGCTGATTCGCGTGGCGCGTCATCTCGGAAAGGTGACGCGCCGCACTCGGAACGGCACCGATCGCGCCGCGAATCCGTTCCGGCGCAACCGAAGCTGTTTCCTCTTCACCGAACCGGGCATACGCCCCACGAGACGCGCCACCCGGTGCGTCCGATCGTTACCCGAACAGGTGAGCTTCACATGATTCTTCTCGGTGCAATTCTTCTCATCGCCGGCCTCGTCTTCGGCATCCCGATTCTCAACACCGTTGGTGTGATCGTGCTCGTCATCGGCCTCGCGCTACTCATCGCGGGCAGCATCGGGCGTCCGGTCGCCGGTCGCAGGCACTACTACTGAGCTGGGCCTGCCATCGGAAAGGACACATCATGACGAATACGCCGCGCATCGTTTCGATCGTTGTGCTGGTCTGGTTACTGATCGGTGTCCTTGCCGCAGGTCAACGCGGCTACTACACCGAGCGCGACCAGAACTGCGCTTCGTTGGGCACCATCGTGGTCACGATGATCGCGGGCCCGCTCAACTACATGGGCGTCAACCCGAAGGTCGACGACTGCGAACTCCCGCAACCCAGCTAGCCCGAATCCGCGCGCGAGCTACCGTGCTCGCGCGCGGATCAAGGCTGCCAATCGCTCCAGCGATTCCTGATTGCGCGCGGCGAAGGCCACATCCTGGGCGAGCCCGGGGATCAAGCTGGCCGGACCGCGCGCGGCACGTTCGGTCATCCGGATCGTCGTGCGCCCCGGCTCGGCCTCGGCGAGGGTGATCCGGATCCAGGCCGACCCGATCGACCACAGTCGCGCCTCCAATTCCAGCCGGTGCGGCGGCTCGACCGTGCGCACCTCGGTGGTGTCGCCGATCAGGACCGGCCACAGACCGAAGCGGTAGTGGATACGGCTGCCGACGGCGGGCCATTCGGGGTCGACTTCGCGGATGTGCGAGGCACCGACCACCCAGCTGGCGTAGAGCCAGCCGTCGGACAGCGTCGCGAACGCGACCTCGCACGCCACCGGCACGGTCACCTGGGCAGTCAGCACCAGACCAGCGTAATTCCCGTCCGCCCGGTCGGCGCGGCGACGCGGGCCACGGCCCGCGGCACGCCGAAGCAAGACAGATGCGGGAAAATTGCTGTACATCGTTTCGACGTGGGATCGTTCCTCTATGTCCACGCAACACACCCGGCTCGGCGACCAGCCAGGGCCCGCCGATCCGGCGCTCGAACGCACCCTGTTCGGGCATCCGATCGGGTTGACGAATCTGTTCGGCGTCGAGCTGTGGGAGCGTTTCTCCTTCTACGGCATGCTGACGATCCTCGGCTACTACCTGTACTACACCGCCGCGGACGGCGGACTCGGGATCGCGCAGAGCACGGCGCTCGGCATCGTCGGCGCCTACGGCGGATTGGTATACCTCTCCACGGTCCTCGGCGGGTGGATTGCCGACCGGGTGCTGGGCATGGAACGCACCGTGTTCTACGGCGGTGTCGTGGTGATGGCGGGCCATCTCGCGCTGGCCGTGTTGCCCGGATTAGCCGGTGTCGGTGTGGGTTTGGTGCTCGTGGCACTCGGCAGCGGCGCGTTGAAGGCCAACGCCTCCTCGCTGCTCGGCACCCTCTACGCGCCCTCGGACGCGCGCGTGGACGGCGGCTTCACCCTCTTCTATCTCGGCATCAATATCGGTGCCTTCACCGGTCCGCTGCTCACGGGTCTGCTGCAGCGCGAATGGGGATTCCACGTCGGCTTCGGTGCGGCCGCGGTCGGCATGGCGCTCGGGCTGACCCAGTACGTGATCTTCCGGCGCAACCTCGGCACGCATGGGCGTGAGGTCCCCAACCCGGTGACCCGCGCCGAACTGCGGCCGGTGCTGACCGGCGTGGCCGTTGCCGCCGTGGCAGCGGGCGTGGCGATCTGGGCCGGGTGGATCACCCTCGACAATCTCTCCGATATCACCACCGGCGTCATCGTTGTCGCGTCCATCGCGTATTTCACGGTGATGCTGACCAGTGCCAAGGTAGAGCCGGTCGAACGCACCCGGGTGGTGGCGTTCATCCCGCTGTTCCTGGCCAACGCGGTGTTCTGGTCGCTGTTCCAGCAGATGTTCACCATGCTCGCGGTGTACTCCGACGAGCGTGTCGACTGGCGCATCTTCGGCTGGGAGGCACCGGCCAGCTGGATCGGCTCGGTGGAACCGGTGTGGATCATCGCGCTCTCGCCGCTGTTCGCGCTGCTGTGGACCAAGCTCGGCAACCGGGCGCCGACCACGCCGATCAAGTTCGCGCTCGGTGTCATCGGCATGGGTATCGCGTTCTGGTTGTTCGCGCTGCTGTCGGGCTTCGAGGGCAGAACCGTTCCGGTGCTCGCCGTGTTCGCCATCCTCGGCGGTTTCGCGGTCTCGGAACTGCTGCTGTCGCCGATCGGCCTCGCGGTGACAACACACCTCGCGCCCGCCGCATTCCGCTCTCAGATGATGGCGCTGTACTTCTTCTCGGTCGGCATCGGCACGTCGATGGCGGGCACGCTGGCCCGCTATTACAGCCCTGACAGCGAAGGCATGTACTTCGGCATCAGCGGTGCGGCCGCCATCGCGGCCGGACTCGTCGTCGTGGCCTGCGCGCCGTGGATCAAACGGCACATGCAGGGTGTGCACTGACCCGCCGGGGTAACTCTTCTCACAACGTTCGCATGCAGAAGGAGAACAACGTGCCGACACCGGCAGAGACACCGAGCCGATGGGGCGGCATGTTCCGCACCAAGTCGGTCGAGCAGTCGATCCTCGACACCGATGAACCCGACTCCAAACTCCGCAAAGACCTCACGGCCTGGGATCTCACGATCTTCGGTGTCGCCGTCGTCGTCGGCGCGGGCATCTTCACCCTCACCGCGCGCACCGCGGGCAATGTCGCCGGACCGTCGGTGTCGCTGGCGTTCGTGTTCGCCGCCATCGCCTGCGGTCTCACCGCGGTCTGTTACGCCGAGTTCGCCTCGACCGTTCCGGTGGCGGGCAGCGCCTACACCTACTCCTATGCCACCTTCGGTGAGCTGGTCGCCTGGATCATCGGCTGGGATCTGATCCTGGAATTCGCGCTCGCCGCGTCGGTGGTGGCCAAGGGTTGGTCGCAATACCTCGGCACTGTCTTCGGATTCGAGTCGGCCACGGTGAAATTGGGCTCGATCACCTTCGACTGGGGCGCGGTGACGCTGCTGATCGTGCTCGGCGTGCTGCTCGCGGTGGGCACCAAGGTGTCCTCGCGGGTGTCGGCGATCGCGGTGGCCATCAAGCTCGGTGTGATCGCCCTGGTGCTCGTCCTCGGCATCACCTACTTCAAGGCCTCGAACCTGAGCCCCTACATCCCGCCGTCGCAGCCCGCCGACGACGGCGCGAGCGGCCTGCACCAGTCGCTGTTCTCGTTCGTCACCGGCGCCGGTGACAGCAGCTTCGGCTGGTACGGCCTGCTCGCCGCGGCCAGCCTGGTGTTCTTCGCGTTCATCGGTTTCGACGTCGTCGCCACCGCCGCCGAGGAGACCAAGAACCCGCAGAAGGCGGTGCCGCGCGGCATCCTCGGTTCGCTACTCATCGTCACCGTGCTCTACGTGGCCGTCACCCTCGTGCTCACCGGCATGGTGCCCTACACCGAGCTCGCCGGCGAGAACGCCACGCTGGCAACGGCATTCGCCATCCACGGCGTCGACTGGGCCAAGACCGTCATCTCCATCGGCGCCCTGGCCGGCCTCACCACCGTGGTGATGGTGCTGTTCCTCGGCCAGACCCGCGTGCTGTTCGCCATGGCCCGCGACGGCCTGCTGCCCCGCTGGCTGGCCCACACCGGCAAGCGCGGCACCCCCGTGCGCCTGACCGTCATCGTCGGCATCGTCTGCTGCGTGCTCGCCGGTTTCGTCGAATTCGGCACGCTCGAGGAAATGGTCAACATCGGCACCCTGTTCGCCTTCGTGCTGGTGTCGGTCGGCGTCCTCATCCTGCGCCGCACCCGCCCCGACCTGCCCCGCGGCTTCCGCGTCCCGCTCGTACCCCTCATCCCGATCCTGGCCGTCGCGGCCTGCCTGTGGCTGATGGTGAACCTGTCGGTGGAAACCTGGCTTCGCTTCCTGGTCTGGATGCTGCTCGGCTTCGTGATCTACTTCGCCTACAGCCGTCACCACTCCCTGCTCGGCAAGAAGGAGGCGTTGGCCAAAGACTGACCAGCGACGATAGCTCCCCGGCCCGGATCGGCGCGCTCCCCCGCGACACGCCGATCCGACCGGGTCTACCGCCAAAATTCCGGTACACCCGTACGAGTCGCTAGGCTGTCGGCGGACGCCCCTATAGCCCAATTGGCAGAGGCAGCGGACTTAAAATCCGTCGAGTCTGGGTTCGAGTCCCAGTGGGGGCACTGAAATGCCAGGTCAAGCCCGGTCTACGGGCTAGAACCGGCAAAAACTGCGGGCTGTAACCAAAAATACGCCAAGATTTCCGCGCCGAACGATGTCATCGCTACTCGCTTCTCCTCCACCGTTGTCCGGTTGGCTCCAAGGACAGGCAATGCGGCGGCGAGCAGGCTAGCCAAGGTTGTCACCGAGGGAGGCGTTCCGTGTTCGTTCGGCGTCTTGGCTCTTTACCTGATCCGGCGTTAGTTGCGGTCGGCTCGGCGGGATCGGAGCTACGGTTCGGCGGCGGCTGACTGCCTAGCCTTCCGACTCGCACTTCCCTGTGCAGCACGTTCCCGCAACAACGCCGCTCGCTTACTCAGCTGGTTCGAGGTGGCAACCAGCGCTGCACCTTGCTCCTCCGTCAACGGCTCGAACTCCTCCCGCGCTGATTTGAGGATCCATTGATCACCGCTGGCCCGGGTGGGATCGAGGATGAATACCGCATGCGCAAACTTGTTGCGTTCGTTGCGGACTAGGACCGCTTCGTCGAGGAGTGCCGAAACCTCGGACGCCAGGGCAGCATCCATCTCAGGCAAAGCCGCCCGACAAAGCCGCAACGCCGCTCCAGGAGCACCGTCGACGTCAGACCAGTTCTCTGTCCACGGCTTCCCGTGCTTCCATGCCCAGCCGATCATGCCGATCTGAACTTCGAGCATTGAGCACGCGCTCATCACTCGTCCGAGCCATAGGTAATGATCGGGAGGGGGCGTGGGGATCAACATGATTGGCTCTTCTCATCCGACGGTGCAACCAACCATGCCCACTGCCGTGTGAGAGGGCAATCGGATTACGCAGAGCACCTGGGTGGAACGCACCTGTCGATCGGAGGCAGGATCGGCCGATGGTTGACGGTAGGGCTCGACGGAACCACTCAGCCAGTGCGCCGGTCGTCAAACTCACCGCTGCCTTAAATTGGCTTGGGCCGAGTTAAGACTCGGCCAGGCCCAGCTCATGGCGTGAACAAGTACGCCGACAGCGACCACGAGCCGGATTCCCTGCGGTGATCTCAGTCTGCTGTCCGAGCCCGAACTTCATGTCAGTACGTCGTGACATGCTTGCCGCCAGCCCTTTTCGCAACGGCGCACCGAATGCGCCAGATACGGACAGGAAAAGCCACCGCCATGGTCCATGGCGCGCGGGGGTACCCGTCCCCTCTGACACCGACTCTGACCGCTCGCCTGCCAAACCCTTTCAGTTCCAGGCAGTGTCGAGTTAGCGCCACCCTCGGCGGTTCATTTGTTCGAAGTAGGCATCGTCGGCAGCCTGGACTTCACGACGATGTTGCGCAGGGAATCCTGCTTCGAGCTGGTCTTCTTCCTGATGTCGACCAGAGCTGCGTCGATGTCGTGTTTGTGGGTCACGGAAGGTCCCTGAACTCCGCCGCCAAGCTGCACGGCTTCGCCGAGCTTGCCCGCGACCAGAACCAGTTCCAGCACCCCGCGGCGAGCCATGACGGTGAATTGTCAACTGGCACTTGTTGCACGCTCGCAAAAGGCGAGCGTGCAACGGCCAGTGGCCACCTACCCGAGCGGCACCGGTGCACTTGCCTGCGCTGCGCTTGCCTGGTCAGCGGCGGCATCCCGCCCACCGAGGGTTTGCCCTTTCCGCTTCGGGCCGGAGTCGAGACTGTGCTCGTCGCCGTCTGAACCGCTTCGACGATTCCTACGAGTCGCGTGGTCTAGCATGACGCGATCATGGCAAGCACAGATTCCCCGTCGGTGCGCCCGTCGCTCGACGCCAGCGCCTTCGACACGTTTCGGCCACGCAACGAGGTCCCTGCCGCTGCGCGAGCACTCCTCGATGACAACATGTTTCGCTACTCCCGGCGACTCTTCATCGCCATAAACGCTGACCAGTTCTTCGGACTCGACAGAACACAGGAACACGCCGACCTGGCCGACGCGCCCTTCGCATCCGACATCTATCACCCTTGGACTGTCCGGCACTTCCTGACCTACCTGAGGAAGATCGAAGGCTCCGTTGCGCTACCCGAGGTCAGTCGCGTGCTGGGGGCGATGGAGCGAGCCGGGCTGCTTGTGTCAGAGGGTCATCTAGCCGGCGACTCGCTAGGCGGGCAGGTCTATTTCGCAGCCAAAGGAGCCCCATCCCAGCGGCGGCAGGGGTCCATCATGTGGCTAGCTGAGGCTTTTGGGGCTGAACTCATCACTTCGAGTTACAATCCGGTTACCGTCCAAATCGTCGGGACTTCAACTACGCCCGGTGGCGCAGATCAACTGTGGGGCACCGGGCTTACACTTGACGAGACCCACGTCGTCACAAACAGACACGTCATCGAGCGCATGGACCGTGACATCTCGGTGGTGTGGCATGGAGTGTCCGGCGAGGAGTCCCGCGTCGCTCACGTTCGCGGTATGCACCCAACTTTGGACGTTGCAGTTCTCGAAGTAATACCGGTCCCAGACCGAGGCGGACTGGATTACCTCCCGGGTATGGTATTCCGAGACCCCGCATGGTCCGATGAAACCTACGTCTTCGGCTATCCACGGGTCCCGATGACCGCCGAGATGGCGATCACCGTGCAGCGGGGGGAAGTCGTCAACCCGCATACGCCGTCGATGCCCGGTCGTACCCCGATCTTCCTGTTCTCAGCCATTGCCCGGCCGGGGAATAGCGGCGGTCCTATCGTCGCCTCAGACGGCCGAGTGATTGGCCTCGTCGTAGAGGACTCGGCGGACACAACCTCGTCTGAGGGTGCGCCGAACGCAGCGCCGTTCTTCCGCGGTCTCCCATCCTCGGAAGTCCTGCGCGCGTTGGACGATCTCGGGTTCGGGAAGCTAGCCAAGTTTGAAACCTGGCAATGACTGTCTCAATCCGATGTGCGGGCTCGCCGTCGCATTTACGCCTGACAGACGCAAGATCGCGTTCCTGCTACTCCAACTCGCCAGGTTCGGGACGTCGGATCACCCGGAGGCGGTTGATACCGCCCTGATTAACGCAGTCTCGAGCGAGTTCATTGATGCGCCAGAGGAAGTCGTCCCCGCCCCCCAGTGCGCTAACAGTGGCATCGACCGGAGAGTAACGGTGCAGCTGAGAATATTCGTCACGCATTCTGCCTAGGAAGTCGTCAGCGAAGATCGTCAGGGGTTGTTCGCCCGTCCACTCGATCCCGATACGGAGGTCGTACTCGTCGTGGCCGGTCATCGCGGCAGCGACGCGGATGAGCGCCATGAGATCGGCAACACCGCATTCAATCGCGGCTGAATCGACTTGATGTCCCTCGTTGTGGCCACCGCCCTCCTCCTTCTTTAGCCCGCCGACAGTCGCAGCCACGGTGACCGTTCCTTCGTGATGGACGGCGACCCCCGCCTCGCTCCCCGAACCCTGTCTGCTGAAAGGATCACACGGGGCAACCCATCGACGGAGGCCAGGGCGCAGATCGTGACGGTTCACGCTGTCAATTGGGTGGATTCCTCTGTTGACCGTGTAGTGCATCGCCACGTCCCAGGCAAAGCCGAGAAGCTTCCGCGCTTGAGCACGGGCCAGGCGCTCCTTGAACTTGGGAACACGCGGACGACCAACCGCGATCAGCCACGCGCGTTCCTCACTATCGCGCCCGCGCGCTGCTTCCACGTATAGCTTGTCGAGTGCTTCGGCAGCATGCCGTCGCTCATCGAACCGCGCTCGATACCTCGCCTCGATCTGACGTTCTTTCATCCAGACCGTGTCCGAATTGTTGCGAATCGGCGCGCCGAAGTATTCGTTTCGGTAGATCAGATGTGGGCCGTCGACGCTGGCCGGGATCTCGACCGCAACAGCACGCTGGTCGACGGAACCGAATCGGTGCACGACCAGGCCGAACACCGGCGGAGCAATGGCAGTCATCGCAGCGCTTCGAAGACTCCGCTCGTACACCTCGTCGAACTCACCGACATCGACGCGCTCGACTGCGCACTTCTGCGACTCACGTACACCGTAGACAATCAGCCCGCCCCCAGTGTTAGCCATCGCGGCAATATCCTTGGGGAAGTCCGTCTGCGGCAGCCCCTTCGCAGCTGGCAAGGCCGACTTCCAGTCCAGATCGTCTGTCTCCGCAACCCCGATAGCCACTGCTTCATCGAGCAGCTTGTCTGTCAGCGGACCCGGAGCAGCACCTAGAATCCGGTGCAGCGCAGTGAAGCTCATATGTAGAGCGTAGGAGAACACGCGGAACTTGCAGGCGGAATTCCGCACCTGCCTCTTTACGCGGGCACAGCGCCGTCGGGCACCAACTCGGCGACAGCAGGGCATGACCGCATGGATGCGGAGGCATGCGCGGACGTGCGCGTCGATCCGTCGCCATTACTCGGCGTGTTCCCGCGTCTCCTCGATCACCGCGTCCACGCAGCGCTGCAGCACGATCATATCGAGCGTGAAAACCTCATCGAGATCGACTTCCGCTGGGTTATCGATCGTCGTGTACAGCATGATGCCAGCCCAAAACCGCTTGATGGCCTTCAAGATCTCCACTGCCTCGACAAACAGATCGGAATCGAGCCGCTCGTCCGGATCGACGATGTACTTGATGAGTTCATGGGTGACCGCGTGCCGATGGACGTAGATATCGTTCAGCCGATCCGCCTGCGCCATGGTGATGGCTTCGGACTTGACCAGCCAGAGCAGCGAGGCCCGAAACTTGTTCTTCGGTGCCAGATCCAGCACTTTGCGGCGGTAGGCGTCCTCGTTGACGATGCTGCGACCGGATTCATCGCAGCCCGTACAGTAGAATTCCCGAACCTCGTCAAGCACAACCAGTTTCAGCTGCTCATGGATCATCTGAAGCAGGCTGGCGAACATCAAGGCGAAACGGATGCTCTCTGGCCGCAGCTTGGCTTCGAGTGCCCGCTTATATCCCTCCGGATCATCGGCTAATCGCACTGCATCAGTGTGCCGAAGCTGGCGGTGATCGGCATCAGAATTTCGGTGTGCCCCGCCACTGGAAGCCCTTGATCAGCTACGTGTTCGCGAACAGCACGTCTTCACCACATCCTCACGGATCCGACCCTGGATGCCGTGCAGCCGTTGCCAGTACGATCCTGGGCCTATGAGCTCCGAGCGGTCTGTGCCCGACAACGGCAGCGATGCAGCGATCGAATCCATGGCCGACGATCGCCTAGCGCGTGCTGTGTTCGCGAACCGGATCGCACAGCGCATCGCGAGAACAGGAACCGGACCCAGTATCGTGTTCGGCCTCGCCGGGCCATGGGGCAGCGGCAAGACCTCGATGCTGCGCATGATCGAGGAAGCGCTCAAGAACATCTCAGCCGAGACCGACGCTCGTCGCTGGACAGTTGCGCACTTCACCCCATGGGCAGCATCGGATATCGATTCCCTCATCATCGAGTTCTACACCGCAGTCGCGTCCGCCCTTCCAAGAGAAGCGACCAGGGCAAAGGAACTGCTGAAGGCGGCAGCACCCGCTGCAACCGCAGTCGGCAAGGCCCTGTTGGCCGCTGGCGTAAACAAGATCCTCCCTAACGGATATGAATCCGCAGTGCAGGCAGCCACTGACGCGGTGGGCGACAAGCTTGGCACGGTCGGCGTGCCTGACGACCCGTTCCAGGATAGATTCGACAAAATCTCCGAGGCCATCGAGAAGGCCGGCACGAGGGTGCTCGTCGTTGTGGACGACCTCGATCGCCTGCATACTGACGAGCTCTTGGCAGTCATGAAGGCGGTGCGACTGCTCGGGCGATTCCCGAACGTGCACTACCTGCTCTCCTACGACAAGACCACGGTGATCGACCTGCTCACCTCCTCAGACCTGGCACGCGACAACCGCGACCGCGCCCACCGATACCTCGAGAAGATCGTCCAATACCCGTTCCTGCTTCCCCGATCCAACGCATCCATATCGAGTCCGAACTGCACGACGGACTGCTGACAGTTGCAGCAAACCTCGGCCTCGACGCCGATTCACCCGCCACCAAGTATGCGGTGGAACAGTTGATCGAGGTCCTGCCAGACCCGAACGCGCTAACCCTGCGCAGCATCAAACAGCTCTGTTTGCAGACCGATGTGCTGTGCTCAATGCTCGGCCCCGACGAGATCGACCTGTTCGACGCGGCAGTCCTCACCTACATCCGCTTGAACTACCCCGACCTCTACGAGCGAATGCAGACGTGGCGATCTATGCTGCTCAGCCCCAGCGACCGAACCACAGGGACAGCCGAAGACTGGCTCGGCCGTGTCCGCGCTTCCATCGTCTCCGGAGCAAGCGGTGAGACCGTCGCCACGGTATACCGGATGCTGGTCGCCCTCTTCCCGCGCCTGCCTCACGCTACAGGCGCGATGTGGACGGACCGAGCTGCCGCCTGCCGGATCAGCGATCGGGACTACTTCGACCGATATTTCCAGTTCGCAATACCCGAAGACGACCTCAGCGACGCAGAAGTCCGCAGAGAGTTCTGGCAGCTCGTCCGCGATGGCGAACTCGGCCCGGACACTATCATCAGCAAACTCATCTCCACACGCACTCCTCGATGGCGCAAGCTGATGACAAAGATGCACAACAACCGCGATGTCATCAAACGATCCCCCTCAGCGACCAGTGCGTTGGCCGCCCACTGGGTCACACGACCGTTGATTGAAGTACATCCGGTGGACCTGTACCACGGCTGGGGCACAGTGATCTTCGCGATTCTGATCCATGCCGCAGCGAGTGCACCCACGAACCAGGACGCTGACCGGATCCTGAGCGACTACTGCAACGAGTTCGGGCTCGCGCGCACCGCGCCAGTACTGGTCCATGCCCGCCCCGTCGAAACGGCAGCAGGTGAGCGGCTGTCCGCCGCTCTACGCATTATCCGCGACCAGGTTGTGCAGGCATGTCTGAGTGACCTGCGTACGCCATCCGTGCGGCCTGAGTACCAGCTTCTCGCCTTCGCTCGAGTCATGGACGACGAAATGTGGGCGCAGCTACGCACAACTCTGCAAAACAGCGGGATCTCCCAACAGGACATCGCAGCGCGGTTCGTCAGCATTCAGCGCGAGATCGGCACGGGAACGCCGGTCCTCAATGACTTCCACGACGACATCTTCTCGAAGGTTGTACCTGACGATGAGCTGGATCTGAGCGGGTTTGACGACCCAGCAACAGTTGACCAGACTGATCTGTCGGTCAACGGCCGCCGAGCATTCGCCGCCTACAAGCTGCGACGCGCACGGCCGCCGCACACAGCACGGCGAAACGAACACGACCCGAACTAACGCGGCCAGACCCCATACGGCCCTCGGCGTCATGCTGGGGAAACTCGGAGTGCGTCTCACGGCCGCGTACAACCATCCACATCTCGCCGACATAGCAACGTTCGGCGGCTTAGTGGACGAGACGAATGCCGGCTGCCTCGCGATGCCGGCCGCTGAGCAAATCGTAGGGCAGACTCTTACCGTCGACTCTGGGGCGTAACCTGGGATTATGGCGCAAAAAGGGAGCCGACAGCTCGTCGAGGAATGCCCGCACTGCGGTCAGGCGCTCAGGCAGGAGTACTACAAGGTGCCCGCTGGCGGCGGATACGAACACGTGATGGGCTTGAAGTACTGCGTCACCCCGGAATGCCCCGGCCCTGGGGCTAAGTCTCCATAGGCCCCTGGAAGCCACCCGGGCCGCCGATGGCGGGCATTATCTCGACGTGTGTCCATTCTTCGCGGGATAGGACTTGATTACCCGCCCTGACGGCACTGGAGCTTGTGAAAAGGAGGGCCGCAGTGAGTACTTCTGAACGAGATTTGCCCATTCTGACTTTGAGGAACATGGAAACCGGCGAGATGTTCGGCTACCATATTGTTCCTGACGAGGCGGCTGATATCGCCCGAGGCCAGTACCCAGAGTCAGCTGACCTTAGCCAAAAGCTGATCGGTAAGACTACGGGCGCGATCGTCACATCCACGTTCAGAGGGCAATCCATCACCGTGGAAGTGATCGGCCACGGGGCGCGGGTCATCGGCGTGGAGGATGCGTGAAGAGTTGCGGCACCGCGAGGCTTGGTCTGCTGCGGGGCTAGCCTTCCCTCCCTAAGTTCTTCTGGAGAACCGTCGATGAGTCCGGTGCCTGTTCCGCCGAGGCGATGTAGTGCCGCTCTGTGACCGCTTCCCGGGACTGTCCCAGTTGCTTCGCGGCAGTCTTGGCATCGACCTCCTCGGCGATCACGGTGGCGACTGTTCTCCTGAATGTGTACTGAGTAACGTCCTTGTATGCGGTGCCGCGCGCGAACGGAGAGACTCGTGTAGCCGCTGCCGTGCATCAGGGTCACATCGCCAGGTTCCAGCGCCGTGGTGATCTCGTTGTCGGCAGCGGCATTGAGCAGGTAGTCCACCACGTCATCTTCGGCCGGGTGGCCGCGCCAGGACAGGGCGAACCCGGAGCCGGTAACCAGCGGCCAGAGCTGGAAGGTCAAGGCGTCACCCAGTGGCCCTGGCGTCATACACAACACATTGAGAACCTTGCCGAGGGCTTCATAAGAACGCGGATCGGGCAGGCGGACCTGGGACGCGATATCTGTGTTGGGCATCCCCGGATCTTCCTCTCTGAAGGACCGAGACAGTCGCGCCGCGCCGGAGCGCACTTTGATTTTCCGAGCTCCGAATAGCTCGCGAACTCACGCCGAACCCAAACCGTGAATACAATCTGACCAGCGCTTCTGGCTTCAGGTGACGGCCGTTGCGTACCAGCACGGGGATAGCGGCACGAGATCGACTTGCATATTTCAATGTAGAGGCGGTGCGGTATCAGCAACGATGTGAGGTCGGGCGGTGAATTCGAGGCCTTCTCACTCGAACAGGTGTGCCAGCTCACTGGCGCGCCGTCGCAAGACTGGCTGTCTCGCCGGATCAGTAGCGGTGAATTGTCCGTCGTCCTCGCGGGACGTTCGTGGCGGATGACCCACAGCGATATGTGCGGCGTGGTCGACTACATGCGGGCCGCTGCCGAACGTCACCTCGCCGAACGCGCTGCCGCAAACCCGGACCCCGCTCCGACCCAGCGGTCTAACAAAGCAGGTCTGTCCGCGCGGAGCGCAGCACGGATGCGGCGACGCGCATCTGAGATTTCCCGCGACCGTTAACGCCGAGACAGTCGCGGGAGAAGCGGGCCCGGCCGACAGGGCCGCCGAGCGGTTCCCCTCCCGCTCGAAATCGGACGGGCCACGCGCCCGAATCTAAGCTCCAACCAAGCGAGAAGCCCGCTTCTACCACCAGCTGGCCTGGGCAAATCCTCAAGTCGCCTGCGTTCCCTTCTACTTACGCGGTAACGATCGGATTCCGCAACGTTCGATGGTGGCGGTTGCGGGTTGGGGGCTCTACGGTGGTGGTCGTTAGGTCGATCCTCTTGCGTGGCTGCGTATTTGGGCGCGTTTGGGGCCAATTCGGGAGGTAGGGTTGCGACGGACAAGCCGGTGAGTTTGACGGAAGCGATCGCGTCGGTGCGGTCGGAGTTGGAGGAGGCGCGGCGCGGGGGCGAAGGCCGGGAGGTGCAGTTCCGGGTGGGTGAGGTGCATTTGGATTTCCAGGTCGAAGTAGCCCGGGAAACCGGTGCCGAGGCCGGTCTGAAGGTGTGGGTAGTGTCGGCCGGTGCGAAAGCGAAGATCGCGGACAGGCATACGCATTCGGTGAAGGTGACGTTGGTACCGCAGATCAATTCCGGCGGGGAGTGGGTGGACATGCGGATCGGTGACGAGGTCCCCGACCGGCCGACGTTGCCTGAGTGGGATCAGTAAAACTCGTCGCCGCTGGGTGAGTATGGGCATGCCGAGGAGGGTGATCGTGTCGGTTGATCTGGCGCGCGTGGCACAGGTATTCGCTCCCAGTGGGATAGGTTCGCGGGCCGGGTCGGGCTATGTGGTGGGTGAGCGACTGGTGTTGACCGCCGCGCACGTGTGCGTTGACGCCGGAATCAGGGGCACGGTCGAGGTACGTGTGCCCGGATCCGGGTGGCGCTCGGCGGCCGTGGTGTGGTTGGACCTGGAACTCGATGCCGCCCTGGTGCGAGTGGCTCCGACCGAGCGGTGGCCGGTACCGGTTTCGGTGTTGCGATGGGGTCGGCTTGAGGGGTGGGAGCCGGTGACGGTGACTGCGGTCGGGTTCCCGTGGGCGCAGCGACGGCCGGACACGATCCGTGACACCGAGCAGGTGGTGGGGTTCGTGGCCCCGGGCACTGGTGTGCAGTCACAGACCCTGCACGTGAACGTGCAATCCGCGCCACCTTCGCCGCGCTCCACGACTGGCGGGGCGCAGGTGTCGCCGTGGTCGGGGATGTCGGGTGCGGGACTGGTGGCCGGTTCGCACCTAATCGGTGTTGTTGTGGCCGACCCTGCGAAGTACGGCACCGACCGGCTCGTCGCCGTCCCGATCACTCGCATCCTCGCCGAAACAGCATTCACCGACGCTCTCGGTAGCCGACCGATACCAGCACAGGTCGGGCAACAATGGCGGCTCCCCCTGTCTTCGGGCGGGACGGTGGTGTTGAAGCCGCCGTACAAACCGTTACCACCACGGTTCAACACCAGAACCGGGCTGAGTGTGTTGACCATTCCCGAGCATGGGATCGTCCCGTTCTCCGGGCGTGAGGATGTGCTCGCGGAGCTGCTTGACTGGTGCACCACCGGTGATGCCGGGTTGGGGGTGCGGACGCTCACTGGCGGCGGCGGATCCGGTAAAACACGGTTGGCGGCACAGTTGTGCGCCCTGCTCCCCAGCACCGATCTCGATGCCGGGTTCGTTGAGCTCGACACTCGGGCAGAGATGGTCGGAGGGGAGCTCGACCGGCCTGTGGTGCTGGTGGTCGACGACGCGGACCTGAACGGCAGCCTGATCGCCGATCTGGTCTCGGCGCTGGCGTACGCCGGTGTCAGGGTGCGGATATTGCTGCTGGCGCGGTCGAGAGACCCGTGGTGGTCGATGCTGCGGACCGCGACCGAGTCCCTGATCGACGGGTTCGACGACGGTGAGGTGCCATTGGCCGCGGTCCCACTTGCAGTTGTGACGCGTTATGACCATTACCGGGCCGCGTGTGACGCGTTCGCCGCCGCTCTGGCCGGTGTTCTCGACACAGCCACCCCGGTTGCGCCCCCGGACCTGACAGCCACGGTGTTCGGGGACCCGCTGATGGTGCACTTCGCGGCACTACTCGCGGTCTGCGGGGAACCCGTCGAACCCCTCCCGGGCCGCACCCGACCGACGCGCACCCAGGTATTGCGTGCGATGCTAAGCCGGGAAGCTCGCCGCTGGATCCGGCAAGCCAACCTCGACGCCCGCGGTGCCGGCGACCCCGAAGTGCTGTTACGGCACTGTGTGGTCACAGCCACGATCAGCGCGCCGGACTGCGAGCGGGTCGCCGTCGAGACGTTGACTGCTGTCCCCGCACTCACCGACCCAAGTGAGACCCGCCTGCGGCACGGCCTGGCCCAATGGTTACAGATCCTGCACGAAGGATCCGCGTACTGGAATCCGCTGCGCCCGGACCCGTTGGCGGATCAACTGTTGGCCGACCTGGACATCCTCCCGGATATCACCACGACTCTCGCTGAACGCGCACTCCGATCCGGTGATATCGCCACGCTCGAGCGACTGCTGACCGAGTTGACCCGCGCGGCGGCCGCCAGCGGCGACAACGCCACCCGCGCGCTCGACGAACTACTACGTGACAAGCTCGAACAACTGCTCGACGCCGCGGTCGCTGATCCGGACGGCCATCTGCCGCAACGACTCACCACAGCTATGTGGCAGTCCCCCATCCCCGCCATAGCCGCCGACATATACCGTCGGCTGCCCGAGTACTCACTGGCCCTGGCAGACCTCTCACACGCCCTCACCCACCAAGCCGTCACCCACTACCGCGCACACGCCACCGCCGACCCCGACGTCTTCCGGCCCGACCTGGCCACGTCATTGAACACACTGTCAAACCGGCTGGCGAATCTCGGGCCGAATCTCGGGCACGGCAAGGAGGCTCTAGCCGCGATCCGGGAAGCGGTCACTATCTACCGGGACCTGGCCGCCGCCAGACCCGACGTGTTCCGGCCCGACCTGGCCACGTCATTGAACACACTGTCAAACCGGCTGGCGAATCTCGGACAACGTGAAGAGGCTTTGGCCGCGGCCCAGGAAGCGGTCACTATCTACCGGGACCTGGCCGCCGCCAGACCCGACGTGTTCCGGCCCGACCTGGCCACGTCATTGAACACACTGTCAAACCGGCTGGCGAATCTCGGACAACGTGAAGAGGCTTTGGCCGCGGCCCAGGAAGCGGTCACCATCTACCGGGACCTAGCCGCCGCCAGACCCGACGTCTTCCGCCCCGACCTAGCCGAGTCGTTGTTCATCTATGCATGGATCGTGAACAACCTTGCGCAGAATTTGCCCGATGCACTCGCGGCCGCGCGGGAAAGTGTCGCGCTCTACCGAGACC
This sequence comes from Nocardia sp. NPDC050413, assembly GCF_040655475.1. Lineage (NCBI taxonomy): Bacteria > Bacillati > Actinomycetota > Actinomycetes > Mycobacteriales > Nocardiaceae > Nocardia > Nocardia sp. NPDC050413. Next base: position 106,546 of record NZ_JBFAJZ010000004.1, read on the forward strand.
TGTACAGCCAGTACCCATCCAGGTACAACGATCAGGCGGTTGACGCGGGCGATTTGCTCGCCACCGTTCTCGACGCGCTGGGACAACACGACGAGGCGGCCGAATGGCGTTCCCCCGAAAAAATCGTGGACATGGCCAGCGCTTTTCGGGAGTGGGCTCGGCCAAGTCCCTGGGCGTGGTGTAAGTGGCTCGGTCGCCGCTGATCTGGCTTCGGGCAAGGGGGTGAGTGCTGCTGGGGTGGTTCCTCCCGCTCGTCGTTTGTGCCGGTGGCGGTGCGGATCGGGCAAGGACGTCGAGGCCGAAGCTGCGCACCTACTTCGCAACCGATTCCCCGCCGTCCGCGGGGACCAAAGCCATCCAGTGCCCGAAAGCTAGTTGGCCGCCCATAGGTCGCCGATGCCGTCGAGCATGCTCTTGAGGCGGGTGGGCAGCTCATCAAGGTCCTCGCCGACGGCGTGCTTTGACGCCGTGTTCGTGTCAGTCGGACGACAGCTCGACGGCCGCGGTAGGACGCGAACTGCCTGACCGGCGCGCATCGCTCGAACGGCACGTTCCAGCACTCGGCCAGAATTGCCCGCGAAACCTCACCCGAATGGGCGCTGTACTCCATCAAGAAGGCGTCCGCGCCTGTGGCGTGACGGCCTTCTCGTGTCGCTGTCGAGCCCAAACCCCACTCCTACCAACCGAAGTCGAGCCCGTACAGGTGGCTCAACTGTAGTGGCAAGGATCGCTGGATGGCTCAGATTGAGTGGCAATGGCCCAACTTCGCTGACAACGGACATTGGTGCTGGCGATTTCTGGATTCTGACCTGGGAACTATCGGTGAATATCGACATCATTCTCCGGCAGCGGCTTTGGCTAGGTTAGCTACTTCCCCGCCATCGAGAAGAAGTACGGACGCTCAATCGCGGAGTTGATCGACCTCGCCCGCGCTTCGCTGCTGACCGAATACACGGAACTCGTCGCCTGGCTGCAGACCGAGCACGGCCTAGTCCACGGCCACGCCAAGGCACTGGTCGCGCACGCGCTGGCCGACGGCGCGAGTTGAGCCCGAGGTAACGTGTTTCCGACGCGACGAACCCGCGCCGGTGCCATCGAAGAGGGGATCGGCGGACCGCTCTGGGGAACGTCGCATATCCTCTCAGCCCAAGGCAAAATCCGCCTCGACTACCAGTCGACCGGAGTAGATCCCAGGTCGCCCGCGTTCCCTTGTTCGATGTGCCCCGCCGAGGAGTCGAACCTGCGCCTCCAGCGCAACCTCATCTTCGACATGATGCTCACCCAGGCCCAGACCGGCGCCGCCGCATCTCACGCAAGACCAGCACGAGCATCCAGTCCGCTGCTGATATCCAGAAATTCTCAACTAAGGAAGCTGCCGTACAACGCTGTTCGCGGCTCTCCTACCGATTGCGGCCATTCGGATTAGTCGTACAGTTGCCGCTCGGGCACCTATTGCGGGCGGCTCGGACGGCAAAACTGCGCTCTGCTCACCCGAAGCGGTAGCTGAGCCCTCTGAACCGGCGCGTCGACTCGCTTCCGCGAGAACTGGCCCGTAAACATCGTTCATGCATACGCACTGCCTGCGGACGGCACTCTACGGCAACGGCCTGACCGCGCCGGAGACCGACAAACGCATCAATCTTCTCGAGACACTCGAGCGCGAGGGACGCTGCCCCCGATGCGGAGGCAAACAGTCGGAATGGCCGGATACGTCGCATGCCATCTCCGATATGTGTCTGAAGATATGCAATACATGCGGCCAGGAGGAAGCTATCGCGCAGTTCACCGGTCGTGGGAACATCCCGCCGATCGCGGGGTGGCCAACACTGCAGGACTCGATGTAGTGGCGTTATCTCTGGTTGCTCTGCTCTCCGGAGGGCAGAGCAACTTCAATCCGCAGATCTAGAGATAGTCCTGGGACGGGACAGACCTGGCGACAAAACTCGCGTGCGATCTGTTCGCTTCTTACCTACTTCGCTCTCCGGGAGGCAGTACCTGCGGCAGCCAACTCGGATCAGCTCCCACGCCGAGAAATTTCGCGATCAACGGTCTCAGATCGTCGGTTGAGTCATAGTGGAAACGAAGCTGCAAAATGTTCCCCCTGTCGGTACGGCTGCCGACAGCGGCCAGTTCGATCCAGCAGGAGACCGACGGTTGGCCTTCTTCCGTGCAGCGACACTCGACCTTTCGAACAGCTAGCGGCAGACCCCGCGTCGGGTCTGTCAGGGAGCCGATGAAACTGTCGTGGTAAGAGCCGGTCACCGACGACGATGTGAGTTCCATTTTCACCATCGGACCGGACGTCCACCCAGAGAACATATAGGCACTAGTGCCGAAATGTAGGAGCCCGATCCGTCGCAGCAGACCTGAACAAAGCCATTCGAGGTGGCCCTGAGCTCTGATCCTGCGGTCGATACAAGACCTCTCAGCGTCTGCCAGATCATCGTCATGCCAGGTCAGCCGCTGGTTCGCACCATCGAAGTCTTCCTCGACGGCCTCGATGGCATCCCGCCACGAAACACCTGAAGCAGCGCGAAACACCACACTGGAGGACGTCCCGGACAGCGTCACTTCGAGATCGGATCTCGTGCGGTGACACACGCGCAACCCTGGAATCCCTGTGACGAATCCGCCCTCGGCGTCAGCCACCGGCGCCAAGCACTGCAGCACCGTCTGGGCTGCATCCCATGGCTCGCTGAATCCGATCACTTTTCTGTCGAGGAAGACCATCAACGTCCCCTCTGCAGTAGGCCTTGCCCGCGGGATCGCGAAAGGATGCGCCGCCCACAGCGAGCCAAACGACATGGCTGTGAACAGCCATGATTCCAGGCGGGCTTGAGCCCCTTCCGCGGCGGGGATCGGTGCCTCTTGATTGATATTCATCGTCTGCTTCGCGTATTGCATGGACTCACCGGTGTAGCGGCGGTAGGTACCGAGCTCGGTGAACCTGGTCAGCGAGCAGGCCTGAACATCCGCTCGGCTGGTTGGGTGCGGCGAAGGCTCGAGTTCGTCATCGTAGAGCGTGCTGCGTCGCAGATTGAGACGAACACTGCCAGAGATGGTGTCGCGTAGGGTATAGCTGTATACGCCTGCTGAGCAATGGTCGCAATAGCATTCGTGATCGATCATCTCGAAAGGCAACCCGAACCTTCTGTCGAGCAGCTTTTCGATCACTTGACCGTGGGTCAGGTGTCCAGCCCATTCGACCTGGATGAGCGAATCGTTCTCACGGACGTCTCGCCAGAGGTCGACGAATCTCATGAGCGGATTCCCTTTGAACATCTGCGGACGTCGCAGTAGTCCGCTCATCATCGCGTCGGAAAGATCAGATGATTCGGTCCGCAAACGCCGAATCTCTGCGAGTTCGCCAGCTTCGGCCGCGTGCAGGTCTTTGTTGTGACACAACATACTTCGGTGCACTGGCTGCGGATCTCCGTCGATCTGGGAGTCGAGTGCGCAACGCCATGTCGCGGCATCGATACCACGTAAGAGTACGGCAGCTCGGGAGTCGACCTGGGTAAGGAGAGCTCCAGCCCCGGTGAACTCGACTCTCAGTCCAGGGATGCCGTGCAGAACCGAGTTGCCTTCTATCCGTGGCACTACTCGAAGTAAGAACGATCCGAGTCCTGTCCCCATCTGGAGTTGCAGGCCCCTCCCTTTCGGGGATGCGGCCGCGATTCCAAATGGCTGGCTCGCAGCTGTGTCAGGATCTTGTGGCGTAGACCCGTAGCCGACAGCCCAGAGAAGCGCAGCTTCCAGTCTCGCCTGCTCGAGCGAAGCAGCGGGTATGGCGGGTACGGCGCGCCGAGCGACAAGCGACCGCATATCGGTCAGAGCCTGACAGTATTTCTCGCCGGTGTACCGCTCAATACGGATCTTCGCGAGATGTCTCAAATTACCTGTCACAACAGCTCCCTCAGCACGTACCCGGACTCGCGCTCAGGATCAGGCGACAGATCGCACTCGACGCTGGAAGATGGCAGGAAGGCAACAGCCGTTTTCGCCGTGAACGGCCCCATGTCCGGGATGGAGCCGGCGAGGCGCCTGTGCGCCAGCGCCAAGTCTGCGATAGGAACACCGGGAGCGTCAACAACCAACACACCCACCGCGCGAGAATTTTCGTCACTCGCCCCTCAGCATTGTGTGCATCCGGGCCGTCACCAGGTGTGTCGGTGCGTCGTCCATGCTCATGAACTTCGCCGTACTGCCGCTGCCCCAGCGGGATTCGAGAATACGCACAGGTGGACCGTAGGTTGTCGCACCGCACACGCCCAGATATGCGCGCGGTGGTGCCCGCCGACGCAACGGCCCCCGGGACCGACGGTTACGACTGCGGTGAACCGCATTGCGGCGATGAGCTGAGGCAGATTGCTCTAGTCCCGACTGAAGCTCCGCACGCGCACGCGGTGCCGTGCTGCGAACAGCCAGACCACCATGGCGGCAACCAATTTGACCCACACCAAAGTTACACCAAAGATTCACAGTGATTGGCCATGATTGTCCGAGACCGGACGTGCATCACTTGTTGACATTGCCGCAGGTAGATCGATATGCGTGATCCACCGGGATCGACTGTGAACACCGTTTTACCCCGAACCAACACCCGTCGAGTCTGGGTTCGAGTCCCAGTGGGGGCACTTCGGTGCTGTTGGGTGGTGCCTTGACATGCTCGCTTATGATCAGCTCGCCTGTCCAGTCCGCAGTGAGCCCGTAGAGCTCGCACGCCCTCGTCCATCGCGCCCTACCGATGAGACAGGAGACTCGCGGTCGGCGCCGAGCGCTGCGTGTAGGAGTCGGTGAAATCAGGTTGCTCGTGCCGGTCGGTGCGGGAATACTCCGCCCGTGGCGACTTTCGCAGAATTCGACCGGCGCAATTATCGGACCGTCGATGCCGTCACAGGATACGACGGGTGGGCAGCCACCTACGAGCGAACCGTGATGGACGAGATGGATCTCGCGCTGCTGGAACGGCTGCGCCGTCCGGAGTGGGGACGGGTGCGGCGGGCAGCCGATCTCGGCTGTGGGACCGGACGGACCGGAAGCTGGCTGCGTGGGCGGAAGATCACGCACATCGACGGGGTCGACGCGAGCGCGGGGATGCTGGAGCGCGCCGAGGTCCGAGGCGCGCACACGTCGCTGCGGCGGCGCGACGTGCGCGACACCGGATTGCCCGACGACACCTACGACCTGGTGATCGCATCGCTGATCGACGAGCACCTGCCCGAGCTGGCACCGTTCTACGCTGAGGCGGGGCGGCTTGCCGCGCCGGACGCCCACTGCGTGGTGGTCAGTTATCACCCGCAGTTCATGATGGTGACCGGCATGCCGACCCACTACACCAGCGGGTCCGGGGAACCGGTGGCGATCAGCACCCACCTGCATCTGATCAGCGAGCACGTCACCGCGGCGACCGCAGCGGGCTGGACGCTGACCGCGATGGTCGAGGCGTTGGTGGACGACCGCTGGCTGGAGCGCAAACCGAAGTGGGCCGACCTGCGCGGCCACCCGTTCACCATGGCGACGGTCTGGTCCCGGCCGTGACCGCGTCATCGTGGAACAGGTTGTCCAGCAACGCCGTTCCGATGTTGCGGCGCCGAGCGGGGACGGCGACGGCTGCGCCGTGTCAGGTTCAACCGCCGATGATGTGCGCGGGCAGGAACATCGCGCCGAGTTGGGTGGCGATGGCGTAGGTGTGTTCGACGAGGCGCTGTTCTGCGGGTCCCGCGACTCGGTATCCGCCGACCATCGAACTCGAGTGAGGACGGGTGGTGCGGATCACGCTGGGTTTCGGTGGTTGTGCGGCGTAGCTTCAGCCGAAAGCGAATCACGGGCACGAAGGGGTGTTGACGATGCGGGTGATCGGGCGGATTCGGGGGTATGCCACGGTGGTTCGGCGGGCTCGTCGGCATCGGGGGGACCTGGTGGGGTGGCTGGGGCGGCGACCGCAGATCGGAGTGGCGACCGCGGGGTACGAGACGGCGTTGTTGTTCAGCAACAAGCTCGACCCTCGGCTCAAAGAGCTCGCCGAGCTGAAGACGGCGGGGCTGGTGGCCTGTCAGTTCTGTCTCGATATCGGGTCGGCGCTGGCGCATACGAGTGGGTTGAGCGAGCGGCAGATCACCGATCTGCCTCGCTATCGCACGAGTGACGCCTACAGCGAGCTGGAGAAATTGGTGATCGCGTTCGCCGAGGCGATGACGGTGACGCCCGCGGTGGACATCGACGAATTACGGGCCGGCCTGCTCACCCATCTGACGAAAGCGCAACTGACCGAACTCGCCGCGACTATCGCCTGGGAGAACCAGCGGGCCCGCCTCAATCAAGGGCTCGGGGTGCAGCCGACCGGGATGGCAGACGGCCTGGCATGCGCGATGCCGGAGCGTCCCCACACTCCGTGATCGCAGCGCTTTCCCTAAGTTCCGGCCGCCCTGGTCCAGCTGGCTACGACGAATCCTCGGTTGTGGGACGCGGAATCGGTTAGCACGTGACCCTCGAGTTCTCGGCCTGCGGCCGCGCCGGCGAGAACTTGCCACGCTGCTCGCCCGGTTGCCTTCAGCGTCTGCGATTCCACGGGGTCCAGTTGGCTGAGGGCGGTGGTATCCACCTGGGCGAAGGCCCTTGTGAGGGGGTCGTTGTAGTCGGCTGCCCGGATTGCCGTGTGAGTGGTCGGCTGTTCGAGCGGCGCGGCTTCCCCGACTACGAGCATTGCCACGTTGGCCTCTTGTGCGGCCAGGTCCTTCCCTGATATCGCGCACTCTTCCGCCGAGGCGTCGAACGAAATCGATTGGTAGTCAACTCGTCTGCTGAACATTCCGGTCGGGCCGTGCGCGGTGAGGAGCCACACGCCGACCGACAAGGACAGCGGGAGTGGGAGCGACGACAAGTCGTCCCGGCACCAAGCGATATCCCAGTCCCAGGCGATGCCGTAACGCCGAAGGCTACCGAATGTCTTGGTCGACTCGTATGCGGTTGTCGTGTCATCACATCCGACGATCACCAACAGGTCGGGCAGAGTCGGATCGGAGTGGAACTCCTCGGATGTGCTCACTGCCCAACCGTCGGATTCCGCGCCGAATTTGGGAACCCTGAGTCGGCGGATCGATTCGATACACGCCGCACGTAACCCATCCAGTTCAGCGGCTGCAGCGCCTCCCACTGCGGGTATGAGCGCGGGCGGGTGCGGGCAGACAGCGGCCGATATCAGCGGCACGGGCACTCCTGACGATCTTGGTTACCACCACTGTGGCACGGCACCGAGCCCGCGCTCGTGTCTGCGCCGACACCAGGTCGGCGGAGACACTTCCGCACGAGGGGCTACTCGAGCGCCCTCACGCAACGCATGCCGTTGACAGCCGACATCACGTCAGGTGCCGTGTGAAGAACCGACCGGCCTCCGCCCCGGCGTACGGCGGAACGCCGATGTGCCCGCCCATATTGGCGTTCAGGGCCTTCTCCTCGGAACCGAAGGCGTCGAACAGGTCGAGGGACCTTTGGCGGTCGTTTCCCTCGTCGTCCCATTGCAGCAGGACGTGCAGCGGAATTCTGACGTTGCGGGCCTCCTCGAGGATGGCGCGTGGCACGAAGCTGCCGGCGAAAAGGACGGCGGCGGCGATGCGTGGTTCGACGACTGCCAGTCGGGTGCCGATGGAGATGACTCCGCCCGAGTAGCCGACCGGGCCACCGATTTCGGGCAGCGCGAGGAGGGCGTCCAGGGCGGCTTGCCACTCCGGGACAGCCTCGTCTACCAGCGGGAGGACGAGCCGGTCGACGATCTCGTCGTCGACGGGTCCGCCGGCCGCCAGCGCCTGGCGCAGGTCGGCGAGGGCCTGATCGGCGGCGGCCGAACGGGGCCGGTCACCGCTGCCGGGGAGTTCGATGGTGGCCGCGGCGTAGCCCGCCGCCACGGTGGGCCGGGCCCGGGCGAGCAGGCGCGGGTACGCATTGCGCAGGCCGATAGGAGGAGGGCCGACCAGGATCAGGGGCATCGGCGTGGAGACAGACGCCGGCGTCCACAGGATTCCGGGGATGTCGCCGAGGAGGAATTCGCGTTCGAGGATGTCGTCGTCGAGGCGTTGTTCGGTAATGAATCGCACGGTCGTGCCTTTCGGGAGTGCTGGTGATCGGCGCTCCCGGACGACCTATCGCCCGACCGTGACTCCAGTGGAGAGCACCCATGTCGATACTGCGTTCACGGGTACCACCTCCTCGTCCACTGTCACGGAATTCGTGAAAGGTAGCAGTGGGCGCCATCGTTCGCCAACGGATTTTTCAACCGCCGATGATGTCCGCGGGCAGGAACATGGCGCCGAGTTGGGTGGCGATGGCGTAGGTGTGTTCGACGAGGCGGGCGGCGTCGACGTCGATGGCGCCGGTGCGCCAGGCGGTGAGGAGTTCGATGAAACCGCCGATGCCTGCCAGGGTGCTCATGCGCACGGCTGTCTCGTCGGCGTCGGGGCGCAGGTGGGGCCAGGCGGCGGCGAGCAGGAGGTCGGTGGCGTCGGTGAGCATGGCTTTGCGGCGTTGTTCGAGGACGGCGCTGCCCGCGTGGTCGGCGAGCAGGATGCGGGCCCGGCCGCGCAGGTCGGTCTGCAGTTCGACGGCGCGGGCGATGGCGGCGCGCAGGATTTCCAGGGGGGCGCGGTCGGCGTTGTCGGCCAGGATGGTCGCCAGGTCGGCGAAGACCTCCGCGCACACCTCGTCCCAGACCACGGCGAGCAGATCGTCGCGGTCGGTGAAGTTCTCGTAGAAGTAGCGGTCGTTGAGCGCGGCCCGCTGGCAGACGCCACGCATCGTCACCGCGGCCCATCCGCTGTCGAGCCAGATCTCGAGTGCCGCCGCGATCAGGTCGGCGCGGCGCTGTGCCCTGCGCTCTTCGGCGGTGCGGCCGCCCCAGGTCCGGGCTGGTGCGCGCACATCCATGGTTGACAAAGTACTCCGTCACGCGCCTAATTGGTGTCAGGTGCGGCCAATGGTGGCAGATGACACCAGTTCGGACCGGACCGGTTGAACCAGGGAGTCGCCATGCGCCTGTTTCGTCGTCGTCGAACCGAACACGCCGATGCGGTTGTCACCGGCGCGGGCAGCGGCATCGGCCGCGCCTTCGCCGTGGAACTCGGCAGGCGCGGCGGACGGGTGGTGTGCTCCGATATCGACGCCGACCGGGCCGCCGAGACCGCCGTGCTGCTGGAGAACGCGGGCGGCAAGGCCGTCGGCGCCCGCTGCGATGTCACCGCGATCGACGAGGTCACCGCGCTGGCCACCCTGGCGCAGGACTGGTTCGGTGGCGCGCCGAGCCTGGTCGCCAACAATGCCGGGATCGGCGCGGGCGGGCCGCCGGTCGGCGAGTTCACCCTCGACGACTGGGAACGCACCCTCGCGGTGAACCTGTGGGGAGTCATCAACGGCTGTCACGTCTTCACACCGATCCTGCGCGCGGCGGGGCGGGGAACGGTGGTCAATGTCGCCTCCGCCGCCGCCTTCGGCGCGGCACCACGGATGGCCGCCTACAACGTGAGCAAGGCGGGAGTGCTCGCGCTGTCGGAGACCATGGCGGCCGAGCTGGCCGGGACCGGCGTCGGCGTGACGGTGCTGTGTCCCACGGCCGTGAAAACCGGGATCCTGCGGTCGGATTCGCCGCTGGACGGCACCGCCGAACGCCTCGGCGAATCGCTACTGCGGTGGACGGGCCGCTCGCCCGCGAGTATCGCGAAGACCACCCTCGACGCCGTCGACCGTGGCGACCTCTATGTGGTGCCACAACTGGAAGCCAAAGTGCTGTGGCAGGCCAAACGCTTGATGCCCGCCACCTACACCCGTTCGGCGGGCCTGCTGGAGCGGGTCGTGCGCTGAACCGACCGGAAGGAGACGGACAATGACGTTCGCCTATCCCGACATGCTCGCCACCGTGCGGGCCAAGCAATGGGCCCTGGCCGATATCGACTGGGACGCACCGGGGGCCGAACTGGTCACCGACGAGCAGCGGCCACGACTCGCCGCGTTCATGTCCGATCTGGTGTGGATCGAACACGTCGGCGCCCGTGGTTTCGCCGCGCTGGTCCAGCAGGCGCCACCGGGTGCGCTGCGCGAGATCTACCGGCACTTCCACGCCGAGGAGCAGAAGCACGCCAATGCCGAGCTGGCGCTGATGCGCCGCTGGGGCATGCTCGACGACGACGCGATGCCGGTGCCCAACAAGAACATTCGCCTGGTGATCAGCTGGCTCGATCGCTACGCCGAGGACATGACCCTGCCCGTACTCGGCACCGTTATCCCGTCCTTGGAGACAGCGCTGGACGGCGCGCTGGTGAAATTCCTGCTCGACGAGGTCGACGACCCGGTGTGCCACGAGGTGTTCCGGCACATCAACAGCGACGAATCCCGGCACCTGGCCGTCGGCTTCCAGGTGCTGGAGCAGCTCGGCGCGGGACCGCTGCGCAAGATCGCCATCGAGACAGCGGGTTTCGCGGCGCGCCCGTCATTCGTGCTCGGCGCGCTGCTCTACGCGCCGCTGTTGTCGCGGATGGCAGCCAATATCGTGGCGCTCGGCCTGGACGAGGAAAAGCTGTGGAACGCGGTGCGGCGCTACGAGACCGTCGGCGAGCGCAGCCCGCGGATCCGGCGGCTGCCGCTCTATCACGTGGTGCGGTTGCACGCGAAGGCGACGATCGACCACCGTCAGCCGTTCCAGTTGCTCGCCGATGTGTCCAGTGCCTGTATCGACAGGTTCCCGGTCCGGGTGCTCGGTCACCGTCCGTCGTGGGTCCGCGAGCTCACCTACGACCCGGTCGCGAAATGACCGGGCTCCCCGGCACATTCGACGGCCGGCTCGTGCACTATCGCGAATTCCACCCGCGCCGTGAGTTCACCGGCGAGCGGGTGGCGATCATCGGTTCCGGCGCGGCGGCGGCACGACTGCTGCCCGGCATCGCGGCCGAGGCGGCGCGGGTGACGGTCTTCCAGACCGAGGCCGTCTGGATCGTGCCGCGCGCACCCCTGCCGCCCGCTGCCCTGCGGCACGCGCCGGATCGTCTGGTGCGGCTCGTCGCGCGCGCCAATCTCCGTTGGCAAGTGCGTGATTCGTGGTTGCGGTACCGGCTCACCCCCGACGACGACGCGGGCGTCGCTGTGCACGACAGCTACTACCGCACGCTGCGTCAACCGCACTGCCGGCTGGTCACCTGGCCGATCGCACGGCTCGCCCCACTCGGCGTGCGCACGGTCGACGGGATCGAGCACCGGGTCGACACCATCGTCTTCGCCGACGACACCCACCACGTCGTGCGCACCATCGGTCGCGGCGGGCATCTGCCCGCGACAGCCGCCAGGGTCGGCGCGGCCGACAGAAAGGAATCAGCGTGAGCGAGCGAATCAGCTGTCCGCGCACCGTGCCGACGACGGCGGGGCCGAATCTCAGTGAGGCAGCGGCATGAGCACCATCGATCACGAGATCATCATCGTCGGCGCGGGCTTCTCCGGTATCGGTGCCGCGATCGCACTGCGCGAGGCCGGTTTCGAGGACTTCCTGATGCTGGACGACGCCGACGGGGTCGGCGGCACCTGGCACTGGAACACCTATCCCGGTGTGGCCGTGGATATCCCGTCGTTCAGCTACCAATTCTCCTTCGATCAGCGGACTGAGTGGTCGCGGGTGTACGCGCCGGGTCGTGAACTCAAGGCCTATGCCGAATCCTGTGTGGACAAGTACGGTCTGCGCCCACGGATCCGGTTCGGCACCACCGTGGTCGCCGCCGATTTCGACGCCGACGGTGACCGCTGGGTGTTGCGCACCGCCGACGGCGCCGAGCTGAGCGCCCGGTTCGTGCTGAGCGCGACCGGTGTGCTCACCCGCCCGAAACTGCCCGACATCCCCGGGATCGAGTCCTTCGCCGGGACCACCGTGCACACCGCGCGCTGGGATCACGGCCTCGACCTGCGCGGCAAGCGCGCCGCGATCATCGGGACCGGGGCGTCGGCGGTGCAGGTGATCCCGGAGATCGCGCCGCTGGTCGAGCACCTCACGGTTTTCCAGCGCACCCCGATCTGGTGCCTGCCCCGCCCCAACCTGCCCGTGCCGCTACCCGCGCGCTGGGCGCTACGCCTGCCCGGCGGCCGCACCCTCACCCGGTTGATCAGCCAGACCTACGTCGAGGTGACCTTCCCCCTGGCCGCCCACTACCATCGCTCGCTGCCCACCGCCGCGATCGGCGAGCGCGCCGGGCTGGCCCACCTGCGCCGCCAGGTGAAGGACCCGGCCGTGCGCGCGAAGCTGACCCCGAACTACGCCCTCGGCTGCAAACGGCCGAGCTTCTCCAACGACTACCTGGCCACCTACAACCGCGCGAACGTCACGCTGGAAACCGCACCCATCACCGAGATCACCGCGACCGGCGTGCACACTGAGGACACCGAACATCCGGCCGACGTGCTGATTCTCGCGACCGGCTTCAAGGTGATGGAGTCGGGCAATATGCCCACCTACGACCTGCACGGCGTCGACGGCCTCGACCTGGAGAAATGGTGGGACGAGAACCGGCTGCAGGCCTACGAGGGCGTCAGCGTGCCGGGATTCCCCAACTATTTCTCCATCATGGGCCCCTACGGCTACAACGGCGCCTCGTATTTCACCCTCATCGAGAACCAGACCCGCCACATCCTGCGCTGCCTGCGCCGCGCCCGCAGCACCGGAGCCACCCGCGTGGAGGTTCGCCGCGAGGCCAACGACCGATTCTTCCGTGAGGTGCTCGCGCGCCGCGGCGGCCAGGTGTTCTGGCAGGACAGCTGCGCCGACGCGAACAGCTACTACTTCGACAAACACGGCGATGTGCCCCTTCGCCCGTCCTCCACCCTGGAGGCAGCGTGGCGCAGCGGCCATTTCGACCTGTCCGACTACATGTTCACCGCAGCTCGCCGACCACTGAGCGCTACCGTGGAAACATGAGCAGTCCAACGGTGCCGGGTGGGGTCGTGCACGAACTGCCCGCTGATCTGCGGACGGCGCTGGCGGGCAATCCCGCCGCGCTGGCCGCGTGGCACGACATCACGCCGTTGGCTCGCAACGAATTCATCTGCTGGGTCGAAGACGCCAAGCAGGCCGCGACGCGGGAGCGGCGGATTCGGCGGACCCAGGAGGAGCTCGAAGAGGGCCAGCGGCGGCCGTGCTGCTGGCCCGGATGTCAGCATCGGGAACACACCGGCAAGTAGCGCCCATCCGGGCGGGGTGGCTGGCCGAAATCCTTCCGTCAAACAGCTGTGCGGCTGCGACCGCCTGGACGGAAGTGATGGAAGACGATGCGATCTGTACGTAATTCCCTGATGGCGGCCCTGCTGCTCGGTTCGGTGGTCGGTCTGACGGCCTGTTCACAAGACGACGAGGCCGACACGGCAACGGCCGCGAGCACCACGGCGGCCACCTCATCGGCAATGGGTACCCCGGCAGCCTCGGGCCCGGTCGGGCCCGGATGCGCGGAGTACGCGGCCCAGGTCCCCGCGGGCCCCGGTTCGGTGGCGGGCATGGCGCAAGACCCGGTCGCCGTGGCGGCGTCCAACAATCCGATGTTGACGACCCTGGTGTCGGCGGTGTCGGGCAAGCTCAACCCGGATGTGAACCTGGTCGACACCCTCAACGGCGGACAGTTCACCGTGTTCGCCCCGGTCGACTCGGCGTTCGCGAAGATCGATCCCGCCACCGTCGAGTCGTTGAAGACCGACTCGGCGACCTTGACGACCATCCTGACCTACCACGTGGTTCCCGGCCGGATCGAGCCCCCGCAGATCGCCGGTACCCACGCGACGGTGCAGGGCGCCGATGTGAAGGTCAGCGGTTCCGGCGACAACCTGACCGTCAACGACGCGAAGGTGCTGTGCGGCGGCGTGCAGACCGCCAACGCCACCGTGTACATGATCGACACAGTGCTCATGCCACCGGCGTGAACGCGCAGGCACCAGCGCGGACCGTACGCTCGGGAGAAGAATTTCGTCGCACCACCCATCCGGCGGCATGGGTGGTGCGAAATCCCTCCCATGCGCATGGAAACAGGGGATCAACGATGACGAATGTCCCCGAACCCTCGCCGATCCGCCTGCGATCGGTGCCCACCGATCCGCCGCCCGCCTGTCCCACCGACCGCGGGGCGGACCGGGCTGTGCAGGCTCGGCTGGTGACACTGCTCTACGACGTCGCCGCGGGCAGTAGACCGGCGTTCACCGAGTTCTACCGGACGACCAGTCCACGGGTCTTCGGGCTCGCACTGCGGGTCGTGCGTAGTCATGCCCTCGCCGAGGAGATCGCACAGGAAGTCTTCCTGCAGGTCTGGTCCTTGGCCGCGGACTACGACCCGGACAAGGCGAGCCCGATCGGTTGGCTGATGATGCTCACCCACCGACGTGCTGTCGACCGGGTGCGCGCCGAGCAGTCCGCCACGAGTCGTGACATCGTGTTCGGCCACTGTCATCTCGGACGCGATCACGACGTGGTGTCCGAGGAAGTCACCCAGCGACTCGACGAGCAGTCGGTGCTGGATTGCCTGGAAACGATGACCGCCCTGCAGCGCGAAGCGGTCGCGCTCGCGTATTACAGCGGGCGCACATACGTCGAGGTCTCCGAGACCTTGGCAGTACCGTTGCCGACGGTGAAGAGCCGGATCCGGGACGGATTGAAGAGGCTCGAGAACTGTTTGACCGGAGGGACTTCCCGATGAGCGACACAGATCGGCGGACCCCTTGGTCGTGGATCGACGAGGCGTACCCCTACGCCTTGGACGCACTCGATGCCCGGGAACGCCACGAGATCGATGAGCGGCTAGCGGCCGCGGGAACCGTTGTGGCTGCCGATTTCCACGCCGACGTGCGGCGTATTCAGGAGACTCTCGCCGCGCTGACAGCGATGGACGTGGTGACACCGCCTGCCCGGCTGGAGGCAGCGATCTTGCAGGCGCTGGACCAGCGCGGCGCCCAGCCGCTGAGAACGAACTCCGTGGCTGGGCGCCGCCCAGCGCGATGGCTCGCGGCGGCGGCGGCAGCGGTCGTGCTCGCGGGCGCGGCGGTGGGTATCACAGTCGCTGTGGACCGGGCGAACGACGGACCGGGCGCGGTCACCGCGCAACAGGTGCTCGAGCAACCCGACAGCCGGTCGGGTTCGGCCGCTGTCACCGGCGGCGGTGAGATGGTCGTGCACCTGTCGAAGGAACTCGGGGCCGCGGCCGTGGAGTTCCACGATCTCCCGGCCCTGCCCGCCGATCGGGCGTATCAGCTGTGGCGGGTGCCGCCCGGCGGGCAACCGGAATCGGTCGCCGTGCTGGCCGGACAACCCATGATCGTCACCCCGGTCCGATTGGCCGACGTACTGGCCGTGACAGTCGAGCCCGCGGGTGGTTCGTCAGCCCCGACGCTACCGGTGCTCACCGGTATGACGGTCGACTGACCCGCCCGCGGGAGACCGGGGGCAGCCACACATCCTCAGGAGGTCAGTATGGTCTACCCCGCGCCCCGGCGGCTCGGACATCGCATGGCCGCGGCCGCCGCTACGGTGGCTGCGGCGGCCGTACTCACTGTCGGTCATCTCGTGTCCGTGGTCGTCGCGCCGTCCGCGTCACCGTTTTTCGTGCTCGGCGCCACGGTCGTCGACAACACACCGAAGTGGCTGAAGGACAGCGCGATCCGCTGGTTCGGCGCCAACGACAAACTGGCGCTGGCCATCTCGATGGCCGCGGTGATGGTGGTGGCGGCGAGTCTGCTCGGTGAGCTCGCCCGGCGTCGCTTCGCCCTCGCGGCGGGCGCGCTCACCGTGCTCGGCGTGCTCGTCGCCTTCCTGGCGCTGCGGCGTCCGAGTGCCACGTTCTGGTTCGCGGTGCCTGCGCTCGCCGGAACCCTCGCCGGTGTGGCCGCGCTGACCGTGTTGTTCATGAGCTTCTCGAAGGCGGAGCCGGAACCAGCCGCCGGACCGAGCAGGCGTGGTTTCATGCTGGCCCTGGCCGGGGTGACCGCGGGCGTCGTCGCGGCAGGCGTGGCCGGGCGATACCTCGCCACCCGATTGCGCGATATCGCCGCCGACCGCGCCGCCTTCCTGCTGCCCCGGGTCGCGAAACCGGCACCACCGGTGTCGGGTGAGATGGATCTGCCCGTTCAGGGGATCACTCCGTTCGTCACCGACGCCGACGAGTTCTACCGCGTCGACACCGCCCTGCAACTGCCCTCGCTGACCCGCGACGAATGGCGACTGCGTATCCACGGCATGGTCGACCGCGAGATCCGCCTGGACTACGACGAACTGCTGGCCCGCGACGCCGTCGAATCCGTCATCACCCTCACCTGCGTCTCCAACGAGGTCGGTGGTGACCTGCTCGGCACGGCCCGCTGGACCGGGTACCGGCTGGCCGACCTGCTGGCCGAGGCGGGTCCCTCCCGCGACGCCGATATGGTGCTGTCGCGCAGCATCGACGGCTTCACCGCGAGCACCCCGCTGGCCGCCCTCACCGGCAACCAGGACGCCCTGCTCGCCGTGGCCATGAACGGTGAGGCCCTCCCGGTGGCGCACGGTTATCCGGCCCGGATGATCGTCCCCGGCCTCTACGGATACGTCTCGGCGACCAAGTGGGTCGTCGACCTCGAGGTGACCCGCTTCGATCGCGCCGAGGCCTACTGGACTCGTCGCGGATGGGCGCCGACGGCGCCGATCAAGACCGCCTCCCGGATCGACGTCCCCGCGGCGTTCGCGACCCTGCCCGCGGGCCCGGTCGTCGTCGCGGGCGTCGCCTGGGCGCAGGGCCGCGGTATCCGCGCGGTCGAAGTGCAGGTCGACGACGGCGCCTGGCAGCAGGCCACCCTGGCCGAGGCCTACTCGATCGACACCTGGCGGCAGTGGACCTGGCGCTGGGACGCCTCACCCGGCACCCACTCCCTGCGGGTCCGAGCCACCGACGCCACCGGCTATGTCCAGACCGACGAACGAGTCCCGCCCTTCCCGGACGGTTCCACCGGACACCACAGCCGAGTGGTCACCATCCGCTGAGCCGCTGCTAGCCCAGGATCGACATGGCGATGCCGTCGAGGATGTCGTGTTCGCTGACGACGAGTTCGGTGACGCCCGCTCGCGCGGCGAGTTCGTCGGCCAGCACCTCGGTGATCACCGCGCCGCCGCCGATGACATCGACCCGGCCGGGGTGCATGGGGCCGAGGGCGGCGCGCTCGTCGTGGTCCATGGCGACCAGGCGGTCACACACCTGGTGCACCTCGTCGAGGCTCAGACGGGTGAGATGCACTCGCTCCGAGTCGTATTCGGGAAGGTCGAGGGCGACGGCCGTGATGGTGGTCATGGTGCCCGCGACACCGACCCAGGTGTGCACCTTGTCGACCGGGACCTTCGCGAACGCTTCGTCGAGCTTCTCCTGCGCGAATTCCTTTGCCGCCGCGACCTGCTCGGCCGTAGGCGGATTGCCCGGCAGGCAGCGTTCGGTGATGCGTACGCAACCGATATCGGCGGAATAGGCGGCTTGCACACCCTTTTCGTCGCCGACGACGAGTTCGGTGGAGCCGCCACCGAGGTCGACAACCACGAAAGGTCCGGCATCGGCCGACAATTCACCGACCGCGCCTGCGAAGGACAGCCGAGCTTCCTCGTCACCGGTGATGACTTCGGCGACGGCACCCTCGACCACGCGGCCCAGCTCGGTGCGGGTCATGGAGAAGAAGTCGTCCCGGTTGGTGGCGTCGCGGGTGGCCGAGGTGGCCACCATCCGCACGCGTGAAACACCTTGCGCCAGCATCACATCGACGTAGTCGGCCAGCGCGGCGCGGGTCCGTTCGATCGCGTCGGGGGCGAGTCGTCCGGTCGCGTCGACACCCTGGCCGAGTCGCACGATGCGCATCTCGCGGTGCACATCGGTGAGCACGTTGTCGGCGCCGACTTCGGAGATCAGCAGACGGATCGAGTTGGTTCCGCAATCCACTGCGGCGATGCGCTCACTCATGAGTGTTCCTCCAGGTCTCGACCGGCTGCTGTCCCGCGATTATGCCTGTTCGTCGGACTTGCGGGCAGCGGGCCAGTCGGCGGGAACGGCAGTTCCGCGCAGTCCGGCGTCGGCGGCCAGGGCCACGGACTCGTCACCGAGCGGGTTCACGCCCGGCCCCTTGGCCAGGGAATGCGCGATCAGCACGTGCAGGCACTTGACCCGGTCGGGCATGCCGCCGCCGGTGAAATCCGTTCCGAGCGACTCGATCTCGTTGCGCTCGGCCAGGTAGCTCTCGTGCGCGGCGCGGTAGGCGGCGGCCAGTTCGGGGTCGTTGGCGAGGCGTTCGGTCATCTCGCGCATCACCCCGGCCGACTCCTGCCTGCTCGCCTCAGCGGTCAAGCGCGGGTCGGTGAGGTAGTACAGCGTGGGGAACGGGGTGCCGTCGGGCAGGCGCGGCGCGGTCTTCACCACGGCGGGCAGACCGTCCGGGGTGCGGTAAGCGATCGCGAGGACTCCGCGCGGCTCGCGGCCCAGTTGCCGAGCGATGATCTCTAGGTCGCGCTCGTTCGGTGCGGTCACCTACGGTCCTTCCGGTGCTGGTTCGGAGATGCTGCGCCACAGGTCGGTGTACCAGGGGTCGGGCTCCGCTGTTCGGGTACTCATCGGCGGCGGTGCGGGGGCCTCGATGCCGGGAACCTGCACGATGTAAGGGGTTTCGCCCGGCATCACCAGCCGCAGCCGTTCACGGGCCTCGGTGCGGATGTAGGCCGGATCTTGTTGCTGCGCACGACGATCGCGCAAAGCGGCCAGGTCGGCGTCGAGTTCCGCGCGTTCCTCGGCCAGCGCGGCCGCCTCGGCACGCTGACTGAAGTACGTGCGCGTCGGCACGGCCAGGGTGAGCGCCAGTCCGCACAGTACGGCGGCCAGGATCACCGCCTTGCCGGTGGAGAGCCCGAGGATCGTGTGCTCGGTGCGTTCCAGCTTGCCGCTCGGCTTGCGGGTGGCCGTTTCCGGCCGCCGCCGGGTGGTGCGTTTGGCGGCGGTCGGACGGCCGGGTGTGTCGAGCGGACTGGGGCGTGAGCGCGCGGACCGCGACGTGCGCCGGTCGCCTCGTCCACCCGGACTGGTCCCCCGCGCACGTCGCTCGGTCATTGGCGCTCTACCCCATCATCTCCAGGTCCCGCGGTACTTCTTGTTCAGAACTCGCCGGTGAAACGCGGGAAGGCCACGTCGCCTGCGTAGCGTGCCGAATCACCGAGGGCGTCCTCGATGCGCAGCAGCTGGTTGTACTTGGCGACCCGCTCCGAACGCGCGGGGGCGCCGGTCTTGATCTGGCCGGAACCGACGGCGACCGCGAGGTCGGCGATGGTGGTGTCCTCGGTCTCGCCCGAACGGTGCGACATCATGGTCTTGTAGCCGTTGCGGTGAGCCAGGTCGACCGCGTCGAGGGTCTCGGTGAGGGTGCCGATCTGGTTGACCTTCACCAGCAGCGCGTTGGCCGCGCCCTTGGCGATGCCCTCTTCCAGGCGCTCCGGGTTGGTGACGAACAGGTCGTCGCCGACGAGCTGCACCTTGTCGCCGATGGCGTCGGTGAGCGCGACCCAGCCGTCCCAGTCGTCCTCCGACAGCGGGTCCTCGATGGAGACCAGCGGGTACTGGGTGAGCAGCTCCTCGTAGAACCGGCCCATCTCCTCGGCCGAGCGGACCTTGCCCTCGAACTTGTAACCCTCACCGGGGGTGTAGAACTCGGTGGCGGCCACGTCGAGCGCGAGCGCGACATCGGTGCCGAGCTTGTAGCCCGCCTTCTGGATGGCCAGGCTGATCAGGTCGAGCGCTTCCTTGGTGCCCGCGACGTCGGGGGCGAAGCCGCCCTCGTCACCCAGGCCGGTGGACAGGCCCTTCTCCTTGAGCACGGCCTTGAGCGAGTGGTACACCTCGGTGCCCCAGCGCAGCGCCTCGCGGAAGGTGGGCGCGCCGATCGGGGCGACCATGAATTCCTGCACGTCCACACCGGTGTCGGCGTGCGCGCCACCGTTGAGGATGTTCATCATCGGCACGGGCAGCACGTGGGCGTTCGGGCCGCCCAGGTAGCGGAACAGCTCGAGGCCCGAGGACTCGGCGGCACCGCGCGCCACGGCCAGCGAGACGCCGAGCAGGGCGTTCGCGCCGAGGCGTGACTTGTCGGGGGTGCCGTCCAGATCCAGCAGGACCTGGTCGACGGTGCGCTGCTCGACGGCGTCGAGGCCGATGATGGCGGGCGCGATCTCGTCGAGGACACCCTCGACGGCCTTGGTGACACCCTTGCCGTTGTAGCGGTCGCCACCGTCGCGCAGCTCAACGGCCTCGTGCTCACCGGTGGACGCGCCGGACGGCACGTCTGCCCTGGTCAGGGTGCCGTCGTCGAGGGCGATCTCGACCTCGACAGTGGGATTGCCGCGCGAATCCAGAATCTCGCGAGCTCCGACCTGTTCGATGATGGCCACGAAAACGACTCCTTACGACGGAAAGGCACGGTAGGTCTCACGGGATGGTCCGTGCGCAGCCGAGCCTATCGTCTCGCGGTGGCAGGCAGTAACCGGCACTCCGGGCAGGTGGCGACTAGGCGCGGCGCCCGATGCTGTAGGCGGCGGCGCGATCCCGCACGACCAGCATGTACTTGTTCGACTGGTTGTAGGCGAACAGGGCACGCTGCCAGCCGTCGGCCGAGGTCAGGTTGCCGCCGCGGGTGCAGAGGTAGCGGGCGGCGGTGAGGGCGGCGTCGTCGATGTTCTGGGGATCGAGCACGCCGTCGCCGTTGGCGTCGACGGCCCAGCGCTGCCAGGTCTCGGGGATGAACTGCAGCGGGCCGACCGCCCGGTCGTAGGTGGTGTCGCCGTCGAGGCGGCCGCCGTCGGTGTCACGGATGACGGCATTGCCCTTTGTCCCGTCGAGGGCGACACCGATGATGGGCGGGCGAACGGTCCCGTCGGCGTCCACGTCGGCGCCGCGGTGGGTGCCGTGCCCGCTCTCCACGCTGGCGATGCCCGCGATGGTCGTCCAGGCGATGCCGCACTCGGGCGCCGACCTGGCGAGCACGGCGGCGGCGTAGCCGTAGGCCTCGAGGGCCACCGGTGCGATGCCGAGCGCGTCGGATTGCTCGTCGGCCCAGCCGCGCAATTGCGTGGCGGCGCGACCCGGTGCGTCGATATCGATGACGGGTAAGGCCACGCCGGGGCCCGGTGGCATGTCACCGGGAATCGACGCGAGCGAACTGCACCCCGTGAGCAACGCGGCCACCGCCACGGCGACGATGACGCCGGCTTTCTGCACAGACACTCAACCAATCATCCAGATCAGCGCGCCGCCATGCACATCTCACAGTGACTTCTCAGAGTTCTCAGGTCGGTTCTCAGGTCGCGACGAGGCAGATGGTCGAGCCGTGGGACACGCCCGCCTCGCGTGACATTCGCGCCTCGCCTGCCGAACAACCGATGTTCGCTTCGTCGTACACGGACGTGACGCGACCGTCGGCGCTGCTGTCGTCACAGCTCACCAGCCTCGGCAGGCCGGCGGTGCCCGCGTAACCGGTGACGCAGTCGCCGGGCCGGGCGTAACCGAGGTGGTTCTGGTCGATCGGCCCCAGGCAGACGACGACGCGCAGATCGGTGTGCTCGTTGAGCGAGACCGATGCCGCGTTGGCGTTGGTGACCTCCTCGCATTTCGGGTCGGCCGGTTCGGTGTACTGGGTGCGCACCGAGAGCACCCGGTGCGTGGCGGACCGGTGCGCGCAAGCGATCGTCTTCATCGACACGTTCGAAGCGCATTCGCCCACAAAGGCTCCCGCCATCGAGTCGGAGTCCTCGGCGGGTTTCGTGCAGATCACCACGGCACGGCCACCCAGGGACGACTGGGCGTAGGCTTCGCGGGTTTCCGGGTGGGATTCGCAGGCCCGATCGGTGACCGGGACCTTGACGTGCAACTCGGTGGCGATCACGACGTGCGGTCCGCCGGTGAATCCGCATGTGCTGCGTTCGATTTCGCCGCCGGACTTGCGCACATCGATGCAGTCGCCGGGGCGAAGACCGCCCGCGTCGGTGGCGTTCTTCTCGGTCGGTTCGAGGCACAGCACGGTTTCGCCGTCGGTGGGGCTCGGGTCGGCTACCGCGCGGGTCGCCTTCTCGAACTTCATGCAGGCCAGGGCGAAGGGGTGCTGCATCGGTTCCCTGGCGTGCACCCGGTAGACGGCGAGGTCGTCGGCGCAGGCGTATTCGACGGGCAGTTCGTCCCGGCTCACGCAATCACCGACGGCCATGCGTGGTTCATCGGGGCGGGTGAGGAGGTAGCCCGTGACCGCTCCGGCGGCGGTGAGCAATACGACGACGGCGACGATCGCGAGCATCACCAGGGATCTACGCGATCGGGTCGGTTCCGGCGCGGGATTCGGAGACGATTCGCCCCACGGCCGCGCCACCGGAATGTCGGTCGACGGTGGCAGGCTCGGCGGCACAGCGCCCTCATGCGGAGGGGCGGGGTGGATCATCGGGTTCGTCTCCTTGAAAACGCTTGGGGGACAACCCGATGAGATCGGCTCGTATCGCTGCGCCGTTACACCAACAGCTCCGCGGTCGCGCGATGCGTCGGAGCCGCGAGAACGATTGCGGGATCACCTCTTTCGACGACTTCACCGTGGTCGAGAACCAGCAGGTCGGTGCAGTGCCTGGCGACCAGAGCCATGTCGTGGCTGATGAGCAGGACGGCGGTGCCGTGCTCGGTGCGCAGGCGGTCGAGCAGGGTCATGACGCCCGCGGCCGTGTGCTGATCGAGGGCGGTGGTGATCTCGTCGCAGATCAGGACGGCCGGATCGGCGGCGAGAGCTCGCGCCAGGGCGACGCGCTGACGTTGGCCGCCCGACAGTTCGTGCGGGCGCCTGCCCGCGAGGTCGGCAGGCAGATCCACATCGGCGAGCAGGGCGTCGACCCGCTTACGCACATCCGCTTTCGGCACGCGGGCGATCCGCCGCAGCGGCCGGGCCAGGGTCTGTTCGACGGTTCGGCGAGGATTCAACGCTGCCAACGGGTTCTGCGTGACCAGCTGAATACCCTTGGCCCCCGGCTTGATCCGTCGCCGTTTCCCGACCGGCGCCCGCACCGCGCCTGCTTCGACAACGCCCGCGACCCCGATCTGCAAGCCGGCGATCACCCGCGCCAACGTGGTCTTGCCTGCCCCCGAAGGCCCGACCACCGCCAATGCCGCCCCCTCGCGCACTTCCAGATCGATCTCACCGAGAATCCGGTGGTTGTCGGCGGTGGCGGTGATCCCCTTGGCGGACAGCGCGATTCTCGGCGATTCCCGCCCGTCGGTCGCGGGATACGCAGGTCCGGCGAAATCCTCGGCAACGGGGATCTCGCCGCGCGGCGCCTGGTCAGCTGACCCAGCGGCCCGGTCGTCCTCGGGCTCAGCGGTGCGGCGACCGGCTGTGCGGTGAACAGCTGCAACCGTGGCGCCGTCACCCGTCGACGCGTCACCTCGTGGGCGGCTGTACGCCGTTGCCTTCTCATCGTGCCCGATCGGCGCCGATCCAGCCCGCCGGGATCGCGGTACGGCGCTGGGTGGACGGACTTCGATCACCGTGTCGGCGATGGCACGGACGGTGGTGGTGTCATGGCCGGATAGCAGGACGGCGGTGGCGTCGGTGACGGCGAGATCGGCGATGAGCCGCGCTATTTCGGTGCGCAAGGCGCCGTGCAGACCGGCGAGGGGTTCGTCGAGAACGAGGACGGTCGGACGGCGGAGGAGGGCGCGGGCCAGGGCCACCCGGCGTTGCTGGCCACCGGACAGGCGACCGACGCGGCGCCGCAGGAACGTCTCGTCCAGCCCGACGCGATCGAGCATCGCTTGTCGTTCGGCCTCGGAGCTGGTGGGTGCGGCTTCGGCGAGGAGCGCACTGACGCGCAGGAGGGGGTTCAGCTCGGACCCGGGATCCTGGCCGACGTAGGCGATCCGCTCGCGCCGGAAAGTCCGCAGCGCACCGGGATCGAGCCCGAAGACGTCGTGTCCGGCCACCAGAACCGTGCCCGCACACCGCATCCCGGCGGGCACGTGCCCCAGCAGCGCCCGCATCGCCGTCGACTTGCCCGCCCCGGACGCCCCGGTCAGCGCCGTCACGGATCCCACCTTCAGCCGGAAGGACAACGGCGCCAACAACACCGCCCCCGCAGCGCTCACCACCGTCAGCTCATCCACCACCGCCGCATCCCCGGCGTCGACCGCCGCGGGGTGTCCGTTCCGCCGCCCGCTGGACACGAGTCCGTCCATCACCGCCTGCTCTACGTCAGTGGGCGATGCTGTCTCATCTGGCATCCCAGCGGGGGTGCCCGCTTGATCGCGCTGCCCGCCGAAACCGGAAAGCTGCACGTCACCGCGGCTGCCCGCGTCGACCATCGCACCTCGATCGGGGACGTAGTCAGTGGCTCCAGCCCGGTGGCGTCGGGCACCATCACGCGCGGACCCGGCGGTGACCACCAGGTTCACGCCGACGGCGACAACCGCGATAGCGGCGCTGGGGGCCAGCACGGCCCAGGGGTTGAGGAGGATGCCGGAGGCGTTGTCGCGGACCATGATCGCCCAGTTGTCGGCCCCGAGCGCGGACACACCGAGGAAGGAGACGGTGCTCACCAGGTAGATCGCCACGACGAAACGCAGGCCGAGCTGGGTGGTGAAGACCGAGCGGAGGTTGGGCAGGATCTCACGGAACACCAAGTAGGGCAGTGATTCTCCGCTGGCGACGGCGGCTTCGACATAGCCGGTGGCGGCGATGCTCGCGGCCGAGGCGGCGAAGATCCGTGCGCAGTAGGGCACACCGAACACCAGCGACACCACGATCAACGCCGCTACCCCACCCTCCGGCCAGGCGGTGAGCACGAGCAGGATGCCGAGCACGGCGGGCAGGAGAATGACGAGATCACCGGCGAGTTCGATCACCGAACCCGCGCGCGGGCGCACCGCCGCGACCGCCCCGAGCACCGCGGACAACACGGTCACCGCCACCGCGATCACCGCCGAGACCACGAGCAGCTGAGTGCCCCCGGTCAGCAAATGGCTGAACACATCGCGCCCGAGCCGGTCGGTGCCGAGCACCGCGTCCCCACCCGGCCCCGCGAACGGAATCCCCACCGCCTCTTCCGCCCCGTGCGGCGCGAACAACGGCCCGACCAGCGCGCCCAACACCACCAGCCCCACCCCGAAACCCGTACCCCACCGCCACGAACGCACAACTCCCCTGAAACGCCCCGCCGTGCGCGAAGCGCTCCGGCCGAGCCCCCACCTTTCCGCACCCATCACGCCACCTCCACGGATTCCCCGAAGCCCCAGCCCTCACGCCGGGCTCTCCTCGGAATCCACCGGTCCACACCGATCACACTCGTCTTCCTCGACCCGCCCGCCCTGTGCACCTCACCCCCACAAGACTCGGACATTTGATCACCACGCTCTGGTGGCAGCATCGGCCGAGTAGCTCCCGCCACCAGCGTGTGGTGATCCCGAGCGCCGGTCATCGGGAGCCCCGGGTGGACCAGGTGCGGACGAAGTCGGCGCACGCGAGGAGGACCATGATGACGATGGCGGTGAGGGCGACCACGGCGGCGACGGTCGCGGTGTCGCGGTCGGCCACCGAGCCCGCGAGGACGGCGCCGACGCCGGGGTAGTTGAAGAGGGTTTCGACGACCAGGGCGCCACCGAAGAGCATGCCCACCGACGTCGCGTATCCGGCCACGATCGTTGGAGCGGCGAAGGGCAGCATGTGGCGCAACAGGATGGTGTGGCGCGGAAGACCGTCCAGGACAGCACTTTCCACATGCGGTGCGGCGGCGACATCGAGGAGCGCCGACCGGACCACCCGCGTGTTCCAGCCGATCTGGGGAATCGCGAGCGCGAGCACCGGGAGCACGAGCATCTCGGGGCCCGCCGGGAATCCGGAGCGGTCGGTGATCGTCACGGCGGGCAACCAGCCGGTGGCCAGGGAGAACACCAGTATCAGCACGGTGCCGCAGACGAATTCGGGGACGGCGACGGCGATGGTGGTGGTCGGTTGCAGGATTCGCGAACCGAAAGCCTTGGGCCGCATCGCCCACCAGCAGCCGAGGGCGAGCGAGCACACCACCGTGAGCAGCAGGGCGATCCCGCCGAGCAGCAGCGTCTGCGGGAACTTGTCGGCGAGCATGTCACCGATCGAGTTACCGCGTGCGGTCCGGCCGAAATCACCAGTGAGCACACCGGTAATCCAGTGCCAGAACTGCACCGGCAGTGCGCGATCCAGGCCGAGCTCGTGTTCCTTGGCCGCGAGTTCGGCCGCACCGGCCTCCCGGCCCAGCACCGAGCGGGCCGCGCTGCCGGGCAGCAGGTCCACCGCGACGAACACGATGGCCAGCAGGGTCACCAGCAGCACGACCCGGCGCAGCGCGGGCAGGGCGAACGCTTTCACGGCACTCACGCCAACCAGGCACGTTCCAGCTGGACGCGGGCGAAACCGCCGAGGGTCGGCAGTCCGCGCACAGACGCGGCGGCGATGTCGACGCCGTCGGCCATGCCCCACACCAGGTAGCCGCCACGCTCGAACTCGATGCGCTGCAACTCACGCACCGCACGGCCGTACTCGTCGCCCGTCGCGGCGAGCGCCTTGGCGTTGGCGGCGTCGAATTCCGGGTCGCGGAAGGCGGTTTCGTTGCGGTTGGAGCCGGAGGTCATCAGCTTGTCGGCCAGGAACAGCACCGAATCGTTGGTTCCCCAGGACACGGTGTAGAGCGGAGCGTTCAACCAGGTCTGGTCGTAGAACGCCCCCGACTCGACCACCTGCACCTCGAGGCGGACACCGATCTCGGCGAGTTGGGTGGCGATCACCTTCGCCGACTCGACCTCACCGGGGACCTCGGCCTTGGTGACGAACGGGTAGCTACGCCCGGTATCGAAATTCGCCTCACGCAGCAAGGTTTTCGCCCGCTCGATATCGCGACTGCGGCGCAGCGAGGTGTCGTAGAGCGGGTCGGCGGTGCCGAGCACATCGGCGGCGACCGTGCCGAACCCGGAGTGCACCTGGTTCACCAGCGCCTCCCGGTCCACGCCGAGCCGCAACGCGGTGCGCACCCGGGCGTCGGCGAACGGCCCGTCGGCGGCGCGCATCGCGACACCGAGCATGGTGTCGTCCGGGCGGCGGATCACCTGCAGGTCACCGCGCCCGGCGGCGGTGCGGCCCGCGATGGCACCCACATTGGAGGCCAGATCGATCTGCCCACCGAGCACCGCGTTGCCGAGCGCGGTGACGCTGTCGAACATGGTCACCTCGATGGCATCCAGCGACGGCGGGGTGCCGTGCCAGTTCTCGTTGCGCACCAGGCGGGCGTTGCCGTTCTGGTAGGACTCGAGCCGGAACGGACCGGTGCCGACGGCGGCGGTGAAGTCGGTGGTGCCCTGCGGGACGGTGAAGGTCATCAGCCGAAGCAGCAGCGGCAGTTGGGTATTGGGTGCGGGCACGGTGAACACCACACGGTTCGGTCCGTCGGCGACGATGTCGTTCTCGGCGACCGGCATCTTCGACGCCCCGCCAACCGACCGCAGCCGCCGCATCGACCACACCACGTCCTCGGCGGTGACCGGCGCGCCGTTGTGGAACTTGGCGCCCTCGGCGATGGTGAAGGTCCAGCGGCGGTTCTCGGCGTCGGCCTCCCAGCGCGAGGCCAGGCGCGGCACGACATTCGGATCGTCGCCGGGAACGGTCAGCGCGTCGTAGACGAGGGAGGCGATCAGGAAGTCGCTCTCGTTGCTGAGATTGGCGTGCGGATCGCGTTCACTACGCGCGGCGGTGCCGAGCGCGCCGACGCGCAGCGTGCCGCCCGGCTCGACGGTTCCGTTCGACTCCTCGCCGCTGGTGCACGCGGCGGCCAGCAGCACTGCGGTGAGACCGATGCCGGATTGCAGCAACTGCCTGCGTGTGAAACCCATGGTGTTCCTCCTCGAGCGGCGGGCGCCGAACCCCTTCACCGGGCGCCGCAAACTAGGCGAGGCTAGCCTAAAACAGTGTCCCGGTGGTGGTCTTCCTTTCGACCGAGACCGTTCCGCCACGCCGCCCACGGCCCCCGATTCGGCGACTGCCAGCGACTTCGGGTAGAAATCAGCCTCATACCCATAAGCTATTTGCCATGAGAGCATGTTAGGTAAGTCTTGCCTAATCCATTGCCAGGCACTACCTTCGCTCATCGAGTCTCCACCACCCGCGTTCGACCGATGCGAAGAAGGGAAGGCCGGTGAAAAGCGTTCTCTCCGAACGTAAAACGATTCACCTGCACGACATCGAGTACCGCGAGTTCGAGCCGGACGCCGCCCGGGCCGTTCGCCGCCTCGCCGCCGACATCCGACATCAACTGAGTGACCTACCGCATACCGAGACCCTGCACGACCCCACCCTGCTCGCCGAGATCGATCGCCGCGCCGGCGAACTCCCGGCATCCGTGCGACACGCCGTCCGCCCACCCGCCACCGCGGCGGGCGCGACCGTGGTGCGGGGACTGCGCGTGAGCGACGCCGAATTCGGCCCGACGCCTGCGGATTGGCAGCGCGCGGCCGTCTCGGCGGGCGATTCGACCCACCTCGGTTCGCTGGAACTCGACATCGTCCTGCTGCTGCTCGCGCGGTGTGCCGGCGAGCTGTTCGGCTGGCTCGGTCAGCAGAACGGGCGGCTGGTCAACAACATCGTGCCCGCCGCCGGACACGAACACGAACAGTCCGGTGCCAGCAGCGCGACGCTGCTGAGCCCGCACTCCGAGGACGCCTTCCACGCCGAACGCGCCAATCTGCTGATGCTGGCGTGCGTGCGCAATCCCGACCGGGTGGCAACCACCGTGTCCTCGATCCGCGAGGTCGAACTCAGCGACGAGGACCGCCGCATCCTGGCCACCCCGACGGTGCCGATCCTGCCCGATGTCTCCTACGGCACCGACTTCGGATCGTTCGCACCACCGCTGCCTACCGTCTGGGTGGACGAAAACGGTTGTGACACCATCAGATACGACCCCGCCTACACCCCGCTCGACGACGCCGACCCGGCGTTCCGCGCGGCCTACGCCCGGCTCACCGCCGAACTCGCGCGCGTCTGCCACGCTCCGGCGCTTGCCCCCGGCGAGCTCCTGCTCGTCGACAACGACGTGGCCGTGCACGGCCGGGTACCGTTCCGCGCCCGCTACGACGGCACCGATCGGTGGCTCAAGCGCGTCAATATCCGCCTGCCGGAACGTCGTCGGCGGGGCGAGGAAGCGTCCGAGAATGGGTACGGGCAAGAGGTGATCGCGCCGTATCGGGCGCGCACCGATCGGACGGCAGGGCAGGACAGTGCAGATGAACGAGGATCCGTTGAACAACCGTGACCGCAGCGTCGGGCTCCGAGTGCTCTCGCGCAGCGATCTGGCCGATGTGCCGATCACGCCCGCCGAGGTGGTACGGGCCGTCGAGGAGGCCTATCTCGCCTTCGCCGCGGGCGAATCCGACAACCCGCGCAAGCTGAGCGTCGCCGACCCCGGTGGCTCGTCGGTGTCCTACGCGATGCTCGGCCGCGACGGTCGCCGCCGCGTGGTGGCGATGAAGACCTCCTACAAGTTCGACCCGGGTCACGACCGCAGCACCAAGCGGTACTACACCACCATCACCCTCTACGACGACACCACCGGCGCCCCCATCGCGATGATGGATTGCGCCCGGGTCGGCGCGTTGCGCACTCCGGCGGTATCGGCGCTGCTGGTGCGCGAGACGGTCCGCCGCGGCGCGGAGAGCGCGTTGCTCATCGGTACCGGAACGCAGGGGCGCAACGCGCTGCCACACCTGCTCGCGGCGAACCCGCAGCTACGCAAGCTGATGGTGTACGGCACGCACGCCGAGGGCCTCGCGGCGGTGCACGCGCAGCTGGCCGCCGAGGTGCCGCACGCGGTACTGGAACAGGTCGACGATCCGTACGCGGCGGCACCCACCGCCGATGTGGTGCTGGCGACGGCCGGTCCCGGCACGGAGGTCGCGCTCGAATCCTCCCATCTGGCACCGGGTTCCGTCGCGGTGCTCGTGGGATACGGGCTGGCACCGTCGACGCTGGTCGACGCCGACCGGGTGGTGGCGACCAGTGCCGCACAGATGGCGCTGACCGGCACCGACATGGCAGGCCCCGACGGCACGCTGCGCTCGGTCGACGTCGAACTCCCCCAGATCCTCACCCGCGCGGCAACGGCTCGTCGCTCCGACGACGAGAAGATCTTCGTCTACAACAGCGGGCTTGTGCTCACCGATATCGCGGTAGCGCATGCGCTGGCGGCGCGCGCGATCGCCGAGGGGCGGGGCACGGAGGTGCCGCTGTGGGATTAGCCGGAGCCGACTCCGTCCAGGTCGTCGACGAATCCCGTTCCAGCGCAACCGATGGCCTGACCCATTGCGCACCGCCGATGCCCGCCTACATCGATGCGGTGGAGCAACGGCTGCTCGATGATCCCCTGCTGCTCGGCGACATCGCCGAAGCGGTCGGCGGACCGTTCCACGTGCTGTTCCCGGAGCGGGTCGCGGTGAACGTCGAGGCTTTCCAGTCGGCGTTCACCGTCGCGGGGGTCGACGGGTTCGTCTACTTCGGGAAGAAGGCGAACAAGGCGGCCTGTGTGGTCCGGGCCTGCGCGGAATCCGGAGCCGGAGTGGATGTGGCCAGTACCGGCGAGCTGGTGGCGGCGCTGGCGCAGGGCGTGCGTGGCGAGGATCTGATGGTCACCGGGCCCGCCAAGTCCGACGATCTGCTGTGGCTGGCCGCACGTCATCGCGCGCTGATCGCGATCGATGCCGTCGACGAGCTCGACCGGCTCGCCGCGCTCGACCTGCCTGCCCGGATCGTGCTTCGGGTGCTGCCGGAGGGGTCGACGAGCCGGTTCGGTCTGGATCGCCGGGAACTCGAGCAGACGATCGGAGCTATTGCCCCCGGCGGACCGATCAGCCTGTCCGGCTTCAGTTTCCACCTGCCGGGTTACGACGCCACCGCTCGCGCCGAACAAGCCGCGGCCCTGGTCGACCACTGCCTGCGGGCACGATCCGAGGGTCATCCCGCCGACATCATCTCGATCGGCGGTGGCTTCGGCGTGGACTACCTCGATGCCGATTCGTGGTCTCGTTTCCGGGAGACACTCAGCGACAACTGGTTTCACGGCAGCGCGCCTGCGGAGGACTACTACCCCTATCATTTCCCGGCACCGGGTGCCGACATGCTCAGCGCCGTCCTCGCACACAACGGGCTCGTGAAAAGGCTGCGCGACAACGGCATACGACTGGCTGTCGAGCCGGGACGCGCACTGCTCGATCGCGCAGGCAGTTCTGTTTTCCGCGTGCAAGGCGTGAAAACCCGTACAGCACAGGGCCATCCGTACGACATCCTCACCGTCGACGGCACCAGTCTGAGCCTGTCCGAACAGTGGTTCGCCAGCGAATACCTGCCCGACCCGGTGCTGTGGCCGCAGCGACCCGGCGCCACCACACCCAGCTGTGTCGGCGCGACGACCTGCCTGGAATCCGACCTGCTCAGCAGGCGGCGAATCCCGCTGCCCCGCCGCGCTCGCGTCGGCGACCTGCTGATCTACCCGAACACCGCCGGGTATCAGATGGATTCCAACGAGTCACCGTTCCACGAACTCCCCCTGCCGCCCAAGGTCGTGCTGCGTGAGCGCGCCGACCGGCTGCGCTGGACCCTCGACACCACTTCCCGCTGATCCCCTTCCGATGGAGGAAACCCCATGGCTCTCGTCACGCGCGTGACGGATCTGATCGGCCGCACTCCCCTGTTCGAGCTGGCCGTCACCGACAGCGGCACCCGCCTGCTGCTCAAGCTCGAACAGTTCAATCCCACCGGTGCCGCCAAGATCCGCATGGCCCGCTCGATGGTCGACGATGCCGAGCGGCGCGGTTTGCTGCGCGATGGCGGGCATATCATCGAATCTACGTCCGGCAATACCGGGCTCGGCTTGGCGGTGGTCGCGGCCGAACGTGGCTATCGGTTCACCGCCGTGGTCGACAACCACGCCTGTAAGGACAAACTGCGCGCGATGAAGGCCATGGGCACCGACCTGGTGTTCGTCGCCGACGACGGTGACGACGAACTGGCCACCTCGGCACGGGAAGATCTCGCCGAGGCGATGGCCGCCGCCCGCGACGACGCCTTCTTCACCGAACAGCACAACAACGACGCCAACGCCGTCGGCTACTACGCGGTCGCCGAGGAATTGCTGGCCGAGGTGGAGCGAGTCGACATCCTGCTGTCGGCGGTCGGCACCGGCGGGTCGCTGTTCGGCACCGCCACCCGCCTGCGCGAACTCGGCTGCGTGCCGAAGGTGATCGGGGTGGAGCCGGTCGGGTCCATCGCCTTCGGCGGCGAAGGCGGCCCGTACTGGCAGTCGGGCACCGGTACCCCGCCCGGCGCGACCATCGGCACCGCGGTCGACTACAGCCTGCTCGACGAGGGGGTGAAGGTGAGCGATGTCGACGCGTTCGCCACCGCCCGCGCCGTCGCCAGGACACACGGGCTGCTGATCGGCGGTTCCGCGGGCGGTTCGGTGCACAATGCTCTGGCCCGGCTCGAGGAATTCCCGGCCGGCTCCACCGTGGTCACCATCGTGTGCGACGGTGGCGAGAAGTACTTGGACACCGTGTTCGACGACGACTGGATGAGCGCGCGCGAGTTGCTCGACCCGGCCGCCGAATGCGAGGTCACCACACTGCTGCGCCGGTACTCACCGCTGCGGCGCCACGACGAACTGATGGAGGTCAGGTGAGCGCGATCGCGCGCGAAACGGAGACCGGGGAGCGCTGGTGAACGGTAAGAACACCGACACCAGCGCACTGGCCAAGCTGGCGACGCCGATCGCGTTGACCCAGCTGGCCCAGATCGCGGTATCGACCACCAACCTCGTGCTGATGGGCACGCTCGGTGTCGCACAGGTCGCGGCGGGCGGCCTGGCGCTGGTGTTGTTCAACCAGATCCGCACCATGTGCGTCGGCCTGATCACCGGGACCGGTAATCAGATCGCCGGTGCTCTCGGCGCGGCGGGCAAACGCGGCGAGTCGGCCGACGACGAGGTGCGCGCGGTGGTCCGGGCGGCGTTCGTCATCGCCACCATCGCGGGCTTGCTCGGTGGTGCGGTGCTGATCGGTCTCGGCTGGGCGCTGTCGTGGCTCGGGCAGGACACCGCCGTTCTCGACCTGGCCCGTCCGATGATGATCGCGCTGGCCCCCGGCCTGCTGCCGTGCCTGTGGTTCCAGGTGTTGCGCCAGTACACCGTCGGCATGCAGCGTCCCCAGGCACTGTTGATGGTGACGCTCGGGTCCGTCGTGCTGAACCTGGTGCTCGCGCTCGCCTTCATCCACGGCTGGGCAGGCATCCCCGCCTCAGGTCTGACCGGCGTCGGCATCGCCACCTCCCTGGTCTTCCTGATCACCTTCGGGGTGTTCTGGGCGATGGTTCGCCGCGACGAGCAGCTCGGCGCCACCTTGCCGCGAACCCCGTGGCCGGTGCGCTGGGCGACCGTGCGTGAGGAACTTCGCCTCGGCACCCCCATCGCGCTGACCTACGGTTCCGAGGCGGGCATGTTCTCGGTGCTGGCGCTGGTGATGGGCAGTTTCGGCCCGGCCGCCCTGGCCGCGCACAACGTCGTGTACCAGATCATCTACATCGTCTTCCAGGTCGCGATCGGCCTGTCGCACGGTGCGTCGATCCTGGTCAGCCATGCCGTGGGCCGCGACGAGTACAGCCACGCCAAGTCCCTGGCCTGGCTCGCCCTGCGCCATGCGGGTGTACTCGCCATCGTCACGGGGGCGGTCTACATCCTGGCCCCCGACGTCGTGCTCGCGCCTTTCCTCGACACCTCCGACACCGCGACCGTCGACATCGCCCACACCCTGCTGCTCATCGGCATCGTGCTGCAGTTCTTCGACGCCGCCCAGAACATCGGGACGGGTCTGCTGCGCGGGCTGAAGGAGACCTCGGCGGGCTTCCGGCTCTCGCTCGTCGGTTACTGGGGTGTCGGCATCCCGGCCGCCCTGCTGTTCGCGTTCCCGCTGCACCTCGGGGCGGCAGGCGTCTGGTGGGGCCTCACGGCTGGCCTGGCCACGACGGCAGCGCTCATGCTCCGCAAGTACTTCAGCCTGCTCGACCAGGCGAGTACGACTCCGCTCCCGCGTATTCCAGCGACCCAGGCAGGATGACGGGCGGCGGTCGCCAGGACCGCCGCCCGTTCGTCGCACGTTTCGTCAGATGTTGACGCCGTAGTCGCGGGCGATCCCCGCGAGTCCGGACGCGTATCCCTGGCCGATGGCGCGGAACTTCCACTCGTTGTTGTGCCGGTACAGCTCACCGAAGACCATCGCGGTCTCGGTCGACGCGTCCTCGGACAGGTCGTAGCGGGCCAGTTCGACGCCGGTGTTGGCGTCGGTCACCCGGATGTAGGCGTTGCGGATCTGGCCGAAGGACTGGCCGCGGGCCTGGGCGTCGTGGATCGAGACGGGGAAGAAGATGTTGGTGATCGACGGTGGGGTGGCGGCCAGGTCGACGTTGATCACCTCGTCGTCGCCGTCGCCCTCACCGGTCAGGTTGTCGCCGGTGTGCTCGATGGTTCCCTCGGGCGAACGCAGGTTGTTGTAGAACACGAAATGCTGGTCCGACAGCACCTTCAGGTTGGCCCCGGTCGCCAACGCACTGGCATCGAGATCGTGGTCGGCGCCGGTGGTGGTCCGCACGTCCCAGCCGAGACCGACCGCGACCTTGGTGAGGTTGTCGGTCTGCTTCGACAGCGAGACATTGCCGCCCTTGGCGAGTGAGACGCTCATGAAAACCCTTCTGTCCTGATCGTGTTCAGTGCTGCTGCTCGGCCCAGGTGCGCAAGGTCTCGACCCGGCCCTCCAGGGCGCGCAGTTCGGTGTCGTCGAGAACCGTTCGCTGGATGCCACGGTCCACCGCGAAGGCGGACTGACGGTGGTCGTCGATCACGTCGACTTCGATCCGCACGGCAGCGTAGTCCTCGGCCTCGGGCATCTGCTCGGCGATCACGGTCGCCCGGCCCCGGGCCGACAGCGCCACATTGCCGCCGCCAAGGATCAGCAACGCCACCTCGGGTCGCTCCCGCAACCGGGCGAGCGACCCACGATTGGTGCGCAGGCTGATGAGGATGCGCCGGTCACCCGCGCGAACCGGCCAGGAGACCGGGATGGCGTGCGGGCCGGGATCGGTGGTGACCAGTACCGCGATGGTTTCCTGCGGCCACACCGGCAGCACGTCGAGTTCGGGATGGTCGGTCACCACATCCTGCTCTGCCGGATCGACTTCTGTTGCCATCTACCTCACCTCGACGATCGTCGGACACCCCTGCTCGCCGCGAACGACGCGCTCGCCACCGAGTCTAAAGCGCTGTGGCACTTGCCGCTAAGGTCTCGGCAGCGATCATCGGGCATTCCCCCGATCAAGATCGTTAGCCGATGGGTAACTGCGTACGTCGGCCGCAGTCGATCGCGTGGTGTCGTCGGTGGTCAGCTCGGCCAGTAGGTGCGCCAGTCCTCGGCGGTGAGCGGTAACCGCTCCCCCCGTGCCGATTCCGCCGCGTCCTCGGCCGCGCGTATGGTCGCGGCGAAGTCGAGTGCGGCCTTGCGCAGGCGTTCCTCGGCGGAATCCGGCCCGCCGAGCTCGACCGTGCGCAGGGCCGCGGGGATCAGGTCGTCGGGCAGACCCCCACGCGCTCCGCGGACGCGGATCTTCTCGGCGAGCGCGAGCGCGGGCTGGGCCATGGCGATGCCGTCGAGACAGGAGCGCCGCGCCTTCTCCGCGGATTTGCGCTCCTCCCAAGCCTTTTCCTGCGCGGCGATCTTGTCGGCCACCGAGATACCCGGTGGCAAGTCGGCCTCCACCAGATACGGGCTGCGGTGCACGAGCTTGTCGACCAGCGCCGCCGCCACATCGTCGACGGTGAATTCGCCTGCGGCTTCGGCGATCCGGGAGTGGAACAGCACCTGCAGCAGCAGATCGCCGAGTTCCTCCTTGATGGTCTCGTAGTCGCCGGAGCCGATGGCGTCGAGCAGTTCGTAGGTTTCCTCGAGCAGGTAGGGGCGCAGCGAATCGTGGGTCTGGGTGGTTTCCCAACCACCGAAGTGCCACAGCCGGTCCATCACCCGCACGGCGTCGGCCAGGCCCGCCGCGACGACGGCGGTATCGGCCGCCTCCTGCGCCTCGCTCATACGCTCGCCTCGGCCGGCACCGAAAGATCCACCATCCCTTGCGGTTTGCCGTCGAGCACCAGCAGCAGGTCGGCGACGAATTGCAGCACCGCGACATCGCGGACCCGGTCGGCGCCGACACTGTCGGTGACGCGTGGCAGCGGCAACTGCACCATTCCGCTGGCCGCGCGGTAGGTGGCGCTGGGGTAGATCCGCTTGAGCCGCATCTGTTTCGAGTCGGGCAGGTTCAGCGGGGCGATCTTCAACGTCGAACCGGTGACCACGATCTCGGACACGTCGTACTCGCGCGCCAGCAGCCGCAGCTTCGCCACCGCCACCAACCTGCCGACCTCCACCGGCACCGGCCCGTACCGGTCGACGAGCTCCTCGACGACGGCGGCCAGCGCCGAATCGTCCTGTGCGGAGGCGAGTTTGCGGTACGCCTCGAGCCGCAGCCGGTCGCTGGCGATGTAGTCGGGCGGGATGTGCGCGTCGACGGGCAGGTCGATGCGCACC
Source organism: Nocardia sp. NPDC050413 (assembly GCF_040655475.1). NCBI lineage: Bacteria > Bacillati > Actinomycetota > Actinomycetes > Mycobacteriales > Nocardiaceae > Nocardia > Nocardia sp. NPDC050413. Next base: position 143,241 of record NZ_JBFAJZ010000004.1, read on the forward strand.
TCTTTGATCTCCTCGGTGACGATCGGTTTGCCGTCGGCGGCGGCCCGGTAGGCCTCCACCGCCTCGCCGACCAGCCGCACGTACAGATCGAAACCCACGCCCGCCACGTGACCGGACTGTTCGGCGCCGAGCACATTACCCGCGCCACGGATCTCGAGGTCCTTCATCGCGACCGCCATACCGGCGCCGAGATCGGAGTTCTGGGCGATGGTCGCCAGCCGGTCGTAGGCGGTTTCGGTGAGGGGCTTCTCCGGCGGGTACAGGAAGTAGGCGTACCCGCGCTCACGGGAACGACCGACCCGGCCGCGCAACTGGTGCAGCTGGGAGAGGCCGAGGGAGTCGGCGCGTTCCACGATCAGGGTGTTGGCGTTGGAGATGTCGAGACCGGTCTCGATGATCGTGGTGCACACCAGCACGTCGTATTCGCGCTCCCAGAAACCCTGCACGGTTCGCTCGAGCTGGTCCTCGTTCATCTGACCGTGCGCCACGACCACCCGCGCCTCGGGCACCAGATCGCGAATCTTCTTGGCGGCCTTGTCGATCGAGGACACCCGATTGTGCACGTAGAACACCTGACCGTCGCGCATCAGCTCGCGGCGGATGGCGGCGGTGACCTGCTTGTCGTTGTAGGCGCCCACGTACGTGAGCACCGGATGACGTTCCTCGGGCGGGGTGAGGATGGTCGACATCTCGCGGATGCCCGCCAGGCTCATCTCCAGGGTGCGCGGGATCGGGGTGGCCGACATGGTGAGCACGTCGACGTGGGTGCGCAGCGCCTTGATGTGCTCCTTGTGTTCCACACCGAAGCGCTGTTCCTCGTCGACGATCACCAGACCGAGGTCCTTCCAGCGGACCCCGGTCTGCAGCAACCGGTGGGTGCCGACCACGATGTCGACGGATCCGTCGGCCATCCCGGCCAGGATCTCCTTGGAATCGGACGCGTCGGTGAAGCGCGACAGGCCCCGCACCGTCACCGGGAAGCCCGCCACCCGCTCGGTGAAGGTCTGCAGGTGCTGCTGGGCCAGCAGTGTGGTGGGGACGAGCACCACCACCTGCTTGCCGTCCTGCACCGCCTTGAACGCCGCGCGCACCGCGATCTCGGTCTTGCCGTAGCCGACATCGCCGCAGACCACTCGGTCCATCGGGACCGGCTTCTCCATATCGGCCTTCACATCGGTGATGGCGGTCATCTGGTCGACGGTCTCGGTGAACGCGAACGCGTCTTCCATCTCCTGCTGCCACGGGGTGTCCGGGCCGAAGGCGTGTCCCGGTGCGGCCTGGCGGGCGGCGTAGAGCTGCACCAGCTCACCGGCGATCTCGCGAACGGCCTTGCGCGCCTTGCGTTTGGTGTTCGCCCAGTCCGAACCGCCCAGCTTGGACAGGCTCGGCAGCTCGCCGCCGACGTAGCGGGAGAGCTGATCGAGCGACTCCATCGGCACGAACAACCGGTCGCCGGGCTGGCCGCGCTTGCTCGGGGCGTACTCGATCACCAGGTATTCGCGACGCGCCCCGCCGACGGTGCGTTCGATCATCTCGACGAAGCGGCCGATGCCGTGCTGGTCGTGGACCACCATGTCGCCTGCCGACAGGGCCAGCGGGTCGACCTGGTTGCGGCGCTTGGCGGGCAGCCGCTTGCCCTCGCTGGGCGCGGTGACGCGGTTGCCGGTGAGATCGGATTCGGCTACGACGACCAGGCCCGCGTCGTCGAAGATCAGCCCGTCGTGCAGCGAACCGCACAGCACACCGACCACACCGGGCTCCGGAACCGCCCCCGTCGGGAGCAGCGCGGCAGGCACCTCGGCCTCACCGAGCCGTTCCAGCACACGCTGGGCGGTGCCGTGCCCGGTGACCACCACGACGGCGCGCCCGCCGGTCGCCACATGCGCGCGCAGCGAAGCGAAGATGGTCGCGACCAGCTCCTCGGACCCGCGCGCGGTCGGGCCCGCGAGCACCGGCAGGTTCACCTCGACCGGATCGCCGGAGCTGAGCGGGCTCAACGTCCACCACGGCAGGCCGAGTTCGTCTGCGCTGCCGTGCAATTCGGGCAGCGAACGGTAACCGGAGGCGGCCAGGTCGAGACCGTGCGCGCCCAGCGGGGCATCGCTGCCGAAGGAAGCCGCCGTCCAGGAGGCCTCGAGGAATTCCTCGCCGGTGCGTACCAGGTCGGCCGCGCGGGTACGGATCTTCTCCGGGTCGCACAGCAGCAGGTGGGTGCCCTCGGGCAGCGCCTCGGTGAGCAGGCTCAGCTTGCCGGGCGCCAGGACGGGAAGCAGCGCCTCCATGCCGTCGACCGGGATGCCCTCGGCGATCTTGTCGAGCATTTCGACGAGCGCGGCGTCGGCGGCGTTGTCGACCGCGACGGCGGCGGCGCGTTCGCGCACCGGCTCGGTGAGCAGCAGTTCGCGGCACGGCTGGGCCACGACCACCTCGACGCTCAGATCGTCGATGGAGCGCTGATCGGCCACCGCGAACGGGCGCAGCTCGGTGACCTCGTCACCCCAGAACTCCACGCGCACAGGATGATCGGCCGTCGGCGGGAACAGGTCGAGAATGCCGCCGCGCACCGCGAACTCGCCACGCTTGCCGACCATGTCGACGCGCGTGTAGGCGAATTCGACCAGGCGCGCGAGCAGGGCGTCGAAGTCGTGGTCCTCGCCGACGCGCAACACGATGGGCTCGATATCGCCGAGGTCCGCCGTCATCGGCTGCATCAGCGACCGCACCGTGGTGACCACCACGCGCAGCGGTTCCGGGTACACCGGGTCGTCGGGGTGGGCGAGCCTGCGCAGCACCTCGAGCCTGCGCCCGACCGTGTCGGCGCCGGGTGAGAGGCGTTCGTGCGGCAGCGTCTCCCAGGACGGGAACATCGCCACCGAGTCGCCGAGCATCTCGGCCAGCTCGACGGTCAGGTCGTCGGCCTCGCGGCCGGTGGCCGTGACGACGACCAGCGGGCGCTGGGCGGCCACGGTGCTCGCGACGAACGCGCGCACCGCCGAGGGGGCGACCAGTTCCACCCCGGACTTGCCGACCAGATCGGCCACCGTCCGCAGCGCGGCATCACCCCCAGCCGCCTCGGCCAGTCCGGCGAGCGGGGGACGAAGGGAGGACATGAACGCTCCTGAATGCGCAGACGGGATGGTCGAGGAGGACGTAGCAAAGTCTAGTCACCGGCTCCGACATCTCCCCGAGCTGGGCGAGGCACCGGCCACGCGGCGTAGGGTCGCAGGCGTGAGTCTGGCTCAACGTGAACGCCACGCCCTTGTTCGGTCGGCACTCGCGGCGGGTGCCGAAGCACCGACGCTGTGCGGCACCTGGACCGTCTACGACCTCGCCGCCCATCTGGTGGTGCGCGAGCGCAGGCCCGACGCCGCGCTCGGCATCCTCCTGAAGCCGATGACGGGCTACCTCGACAGGCAACAGGCCAAGATCCGGCAGCGCCCGTTCCCGGTGCTCGCCGAGCAGATCCGCACCGGGCCACCGCTGTGGTCACCGCTGCGCCCGGTCGACGCGGTGGTGAACCTGACCGAGATGTTCATCCACCACGAAGACATCCGCCGCGGCGAACCAGGTTGGGAGCCAAGGCAATTGGACGATGCCGACGAGCAGCGGCTGTGGCGGGCGCTGCGGGCGATCGCCCGGGCGAACTACCGCAAGTCACCCGCGCCGCTGGTGCTGGCCACCCCGAGCGGTGAACGGATCACCGCGCACGCGGGCACCGGCGACGCGGTCGTGCTCACCGGACCGCCCTCGGAACTGCTGCTGCACGCCTTCGGGCGCGACGAGGTGCGGATCGAGGCGAGCGGACCCGACGCCGACGTGCGGGCCGTGCTCGCCACCGACCGCAGCGTCTAGACCACGTAGCGGCGCAACCGGCGTGCCGCGAACTCCCGGAAATACGACAGCTTCTCGGGCGGAACGATCGAGGGCAGCAGGAAATACCAGGCCCGTTCCATCCGGGTGGCCATCTGGTCCATCGACTCGGTGCCCACCGCGACGATGTGCACGCCCGCGGTGAGTTCCTGCAGGAGCAGCCCGACCACCTCGGCGTCGAGATCGGCGAGCAGGTCGCCCTGGGAGATCGCGCGCTCCGACAGCACCCGGTACGTCTCACCCCAGGTCTTGGCGATGTTGTCGCCCTGGGCGCCGCGATAGTCACCGATCTGGTGGGTGAGCTTGAGCATCGCACCGACCATCGGATCGTTCATCGACAGATCGGCGACCACATAGGTGATGCCGATGCACGCCTCGAGCGCGGGCACCCGGGAATCGAAGAAACCCTGACACGACCCGATGAGCCGTTCGTTGCCCTGATCGACCACCGCCCGTGCCAGCTCCTCCTTGGAGCCGAAGTGAAAGTACAAGGCGCCCTTGGTCACATTGGACTGCGCGATGATTTCGCTGAGGCTCGCGTTGGCGTAGCCCAAACGGAGAAAGACATCGGCAGCGCCAGCAAGGACGGAGTCGCGGGTGATCTCCGCGCGCGCTTGCCTAGCCATCAGATCCGCCTGTCATCCAATAATCCAGCCATCCTGAAGTAGACCGACATCCCGAAGTTGATCGACATACCGCCCGGCAGCACCCAAAAGGATGGGTGAACCGTACCACCAGACCCTTCGGGGGCACCCGAATCCTGGATTCGCTTCCGGCACGGGCGCTATCGACCGGTTACCCCGGCTTGGGCCCCGCGATGTTCGTATTCCATTCGGAGCTGAGACCCGGTTCGGCTTCCAAGTGGCTCAAACCGTTCCAGCACAGGTTCACCAGATGCGCCGCGACCACTTCCTTCGGCGGGGTGCGCTCGTCGAGCCACCAGGTGGCCGCCGTGGACACCATGCCGACGAGCGCCTGGGCGTAGAGCGGCGCCAGACTGGTGTCGAGATCGCGGCGGCCGAAGTCGCCCGCGAGAATGTGCGCCACCTGGTTGACGGCCTCGTTGAGCAGGCTCGAGTACCGGCCGTCGGCATTGGGCGCCGGCTGGTCGCGCACCAGGATGCGGAACCCGTCGGTGCGTTCCTCGATGTAGGTGAGCAGCGCCAGCGCCACTTGCTCGAGCCGCAACCGTGACCGGTTCTGGGTGAGCGAGGAGGTGACCATGTCGAGCAGCATCGACATCTCGCGGTCGACGACCACCGCGTAGAGCCCTTCCTTACCCCCGAAATGCTCGTAGACCACCGGCTTGGACACCTGCGCACGCTGCGCGATCTCCTCGATCGACGTGGCGTCGTAGCCCCGCTCCGCGAACAACGCGCGACCGATCTCGATCAACTGCTGACGCCGCTGCGTACCGGTCATTCTCGGCCTGGACACCCGACCCGGATCACTAGAAGACAACTTCCCTGCCTCTCCACCACCTGCCGGACCCACCACCCCCAACTGTCTCAGACCGCACGATGCCATCACATCCCCACCCTGCCGACGACTGATCTCGCGAGCACATGGGTAACTCGTCGGGTACCAGCTGACCAGGCCACCTCCGCAGGCTTGCCGCGTTCCCGACTTCTTCCGCACCTGAGTCTGGCCAAAATTCTCGGAGTGGCGGACCGGCCAAGATTTTCCGCGAGGCGCGATCTATGCGAGGATCATGGCCGTGCCGTAGCACAGTGGTGGGCTCTGACAGCCCACTGGTGTGGCGATCCGCCGTAGTGTAATGGCAGCACCTCTGATTTTGGTTCAGATAGTTCAGGTTCGAGTCCTGGCGGCGGAGCACACACGGGCACAGTGACGTATCGTCGGCCCGCACCCCATCACCGACCGACCGAACCCGCCACAGCACACTCGCTGACCGGCAGCCGAGGGAGATCCATGCCACCGCAGACCGCCGTCGTCGTTCTCGCAGCCGGGGCTGGGACGCGAATGCGGTCGAAGACTCCGAAAGTGCTGCATCCGCTCGCGGGACGCTCGATGCTCTCGCACGCGCTGCACGCCGCGGCGGAGATCGACCCCACCCATCTGATCACCGTCGTCGGCCACGACCGCGACAAGGTCGGCGCCGCCGTCGCCGAGGTCGGCAAGGAACTCGGACGCGAAATCGTCTGTGCGGTACAGGAACAGCAGCTCGGCACCGGCCACGCCGTGCAGTGCGCGCTCGAGGCCGTGCCCGCCGATTTCACCGGCGACCTGCTGGTCACCTCCGCCGATGTGCCGCTGCTCGACGGGCACACTCTCGGCGCCCTGCTCGACGAGCACCGCAGCTACGCCGAACGACCGGCCGTCACCGTGCTCACCTTCGTCCCCGACGACCCGAACGGTTACGGCCGGATCGTGCGCGACGACGACGGTCAGGTCGCCGAGATCGTCGAGCACGCCGACGCGACCCCGGCCCAGGCCAAGATCAAAGAGGTCAATTCCGGCGTCTACGCCTTCGACGCCGCCGTGTTGCGCACCATGATCGGGCGGCTGTCCACGGCCAATGCCCAGCACGAGCTCTACCTCACCGACGTGTTGCGGCTGGCCCGCGAGGCCGGGCACCCCGTGCACGGCGCGCGACTGGTCGACTCGAACAAGGTCACCGGGGTCAACGACCGGGTGCAGCTGTCGCAGGCCGGTGCCACGCTCAACCGGTACATCCTCGAGCGGCACATGCGCGCGGGCGTCACCGTCATCGATCCGGCTACCACCTGGGTGGACGCCAGTGTGCGGATCGGGCGCGACGCGGTCCTGCGCCCCGGAACCCAGCTGTTCGGCGAGACCCATATCGGGGAGGACGCCGAGATCGGGCCCGACACCACGCTCACCGATGTGATCGTCGGCGCGGGTGCCAAGGTGGTGCGCACCCACGGCGAGCAGGCCGAGATCGGCGAGAACGCCAATGTCGGGCCGTTCAGCTACCTGCGTCCCGGCACCGTGCTCGGCGAGCACGGCAAGCTCGGCGCGTTCGTCGAGACCAAGAACGCGACGGTCGGCGCGCACTCCAAGGTTCCGCACCTCACCTACGTCGGTGACGCGACGATCGGCGAGTACAGCAACATCGGCGCGTCCAGTGTTTTCGTGAACTACGACGGGGTGAACAAGCACCACACTGTGGTCGGTTCCCATGTGCGCACCGGCAGCGACACCATGTTCATCGCTCCGGTCACCGTGGGTGACGGCGCCTATACGGGTGCGGGTACTGTACTGCGCAGGAGCGTTCCGCCCGGGGCACTTGCCGTGTCGGGTGGGCCACAACGCACCATTGAGAACTGGGTGCAGCGCTACCGTCCCGGAACCGCTGCGGCACGCGCGGCGGCGGAAGCCATCGCGGCAGACGAGACGTCGAACAAGGCAATCGAGCAAAAGGATGGCAACCAGCAGTGACCGCGTTCTCGATCGACAATCAGAAGAACTTGATGCTCTTCGCCGGCCGGTCACATCCTGAGCTTGCCGAGCAGGTCGCCAAGGAACTCGATGTCGACATCACCCCGCAGACCGCGCGTGAGTTCGCCAACGGTGAGATCTTCGTCCGGTTCGAGGAGTCGGTGCGCGGTTCCGACGCCTTCGTGCTGCAGAGCTTCCCGGCCCCGCTGAACCAGTGGCTGATGGAACAGCTCATCATGATCGACGCGCTCAAGCGCGGTTCGGCCAAGCGGATCACCGCCGTGCTGCCGTTCTACCCCTACGCCCGCCAGGACAAGAAGCACCGCGGCCGTGAGCCCATCTCCGCCCGCCTGGTCGCCGACCTGCTCAAGACCGCCGGCGCCGACCGCATCATCAGCGTCGACCTGCACACCGACCAGATCCAGGGCTTCTTCGACGGCCCCGTCGATCACATGCACGCGCTGGTGCAGTTGTCGGACTACATCCGCACCAACTACTCCACCGACAACCTGGCCGTGGTCTCCCCCGACGCCGGTCGCGTGAAGGTCGCCGAGAAGTGGGCCGATGCGCTCGGTGGCACCCCGCTGTCGTTCATCCACAAGACCCGCGACCCGCTGGTCCCCAACCAGGTGAAGTCCAACCGCGTCGTCGGTGACGTCGAAGGCCGCACCTGCGTGCTGATCGACGACATGATCGACACCGGTGGCACCATCGCCGGCGCGGTGAAGGTGCTCAAGGAAGCGGGCGCGGGCGATGTCATCATCGCGGCCACCCACGGTGTGCTCAGCGACCCGGCCGCCGAGCGCCTCGCCTCGTGCGGTGCCAAGGAAGTGGTCATCACGAACACCCTGCCGATCAGCGAGGAGAAGAAGTTCCCCACGCTGACGGTGTTGTCGATCGCGCCGCTGCTGGCCCGCACCATCCGCGAGGTCTTCGAGAACGGCTCGGTCACCGGCCTGTTCAACGGCAACGCCTGAGTTTGTTCACCGATGGCCCTCGGCATCGCGCCGAGGGCCGTTCGTGTGTCGGCAGCGTGGTGGCGAGGGTCCGTGGGGCGATACTGGAGACGGTAGCCCGACGATAGCCCGACCTGGGAGGTCTCGATGAGCACACCGCAATCCGGAGAGGGCGAGTACCGGCCCAGGCATGCCAAGCCGGAGCGGCCCGAGGTGTCGTATTCGCTGTCGGACGAGCCGGTCGAGCCATCGCATGGCGCGCACGAGGCCAAGTATCCCGGCAGGCCCGAGGTGTCCTACGGTGGGTTGCCGGTCGACGACTCCGGCGGCGATGCCGAGGCGTCCGCGGGTAAGACCTGGTCGACCGTGGCGTTCGTGTTCGCCGTGATCGCCCTGCTGTTCTTCCCGATCATCTTCGGAGTGCTCGGGATCGCGGCGGGGCTGTACGGGAGCAAGAAGGGTGAACCGCTCGGCAACTGGTCGGCCGTGGCGGCGCTGTTCGCATTGCTCGCGGGGCTGGCGATCCGGGTGTTCTTCTTCGACGCCGACATCATCCCGTCACAGAACTGAGAACCGCACGCACGATGAACGCTTTCACCGGTTTCCCCCTGGTCGGCCTGGACTTCTACGAGGATCTCGAGGCCGACAACTCCAAGGCCTTCTGGACCGCACACAAGCACACCTACGACGAGGCGGTGCGGGCGCCGATGGTCGCGCTCACCGCCGAGCTGGCGGCCGAATTCGGGGACGCCAGGGTTTTCCGGCCCTACCGTGACGTGCGCTTCTCCGCCGACAAGACGCCCTACAAGACTCATCAGGGTGCGGTGGTCCACCTCTCCCCGGGTGTGGGCTGGTACGTGCAGATCAGCGCGGCCGGGCTGGCCGTCGGCGGCGGCTGTTTCCGGCCCGCGCCGAGCGCCCTGGCCGTCCTGCGCGCCACCATCGACGACGACGTGCGCGGCCGTGAACTGGAGGGCATCCTGGCCGCGATCACGGCCGCCGGTTACGACCTCGGCGGCGAACAGCTCAAGACCCGCCCGAAGGGCTACCCCGCCGACCATCCGCGCATCGAACTACTACGCCACAAGTCGCTGATCGTTCGCCGCGACTACGGGGCACCCGACTGGCTAGAGACCCCCGCAGGCGTCACCGAGGTCCGGCGGGCCTGGAACGAGCTACGTCCGCTCATCGAATGGCTGGCCGCCGTCCTCGAAGGCGTCGACTGATCCGCGCGGGCGTGCCTTCCTGGCACCGGTCGGCGCACAGGCCGATACTGGCACCATGAGCCGTGAACCGCTGGACATGGACATGGGCGACGACGATCAGGCCGACGACATCATCGAATACGAACGCAATATCGAAGACCCGCCCGCGGACTACGTGATCCGCAACCGCGAGGCCGACGCCGACGGCTTCCTCGGTATCGACGAGGAACTGTCGGAGGAGTGGACCGAGAGCGGCGAGCGCCACGAGGAGATGGAAGAAGACGAGCGCCCCGCCGAAGAGGTCGCCGTCCGCGCTTTCGACGAGGACTCCCTCGACAACGCCGACCTCGACGGCGACGAGAACCTGATCAGCGGCGAAGGGGTCGCCGACGAACTCGACCTCTAGAGCCGCCACACCCTGACGACCTGCCCGGTCGACATCCCGCCGACCGCGGCTGTTCCGTCGTAGCCGCGGTCAACGGCGCTCGGCCAGGACGAGGGTGAAGCGGTTCTCGGGGTCGGTCCAGGTGTGGGTGGGTGCGAAGCCCGCGGTGTCCAGTTCGGCGCTGAGGGCTTCGGGGCGGAACTTGGCCGAGATCTCGGTGCGCATCTCCTCGCCCGCGGCGAAGTCGACGGTGAGGCCGAGATCGGCGACGGTCGCGGTCATGGCTTCGGTGGCGCGCAGGCGCATTTCGATCCACTCGTTCGTGGGATCCCAGAGCGCGACGTGCTCGAACTTGTCCGGCTCGAAATCGGCGGACAGCCGGTTGTTGAGGACGTGCAGGACATTGCGGTTGAACTCGGCGGTGACACCCGCGGCGTCGTCGTAGGCGGGAACGACGATCTCGGGGGCGACCACGAGGCCCGCGCCGAGCAGCAGCAGTTCCCCGGGTTCGAGAACCTCGGTGATGCCGGCCAGGAATTCGGCGCGCTCGGCGGGCACCAGGTTACCGATGGTTCCGCCGAGGAAGGCGATCATGCGGCGCCCGCCCCTCGGCAGGTTGTGCAGGGTGTCGGTGAAGTCGCTGACCACACCGTGCACGGACAGGTTCGGGTACTCGGCGGCCAATTCGGTTGCCGCGCCACGTAGTGCGGACGCGGAAACATCCTGTGGCACATAGGTTTTCAGTGAACCTGCAGCGGTGAGTGCATCGAGGAGCAGCCGGGTCTTGGCCGCCGAGCCCGCGCCGAGTTCCACCAGTACGTCGGCGCGGGCGGCGGCGATCTCGTCGACCACATCGCGCAGCAGCGCCCGCTCGGTACGGGTGGGGTAGTACTCGGGCAGCTCGGTGATCGCCTCGAACAATTCGCTGCCGCGCGCATCGTAGAACCACTTGGGCGGCAGCGACTTCGGGTCGGCGGTGAGTCCGGCGCGGGCGTCGGCGCGCAGGGCCTCGGTGAGATCGGCGTCGGTGAGGTGGATGTCCAGCAGCGGCGCGGTCATGAACGGACCCTTTCGGTGGCGGGGAATTCCAGAGCGGTGATGGTGCAGTGGCCGGGCGACGCTGTCACCAGCTGACGATCCGCGACCGGTCGCCACCGTGGATCGTCGTCGTACGGTTCCGAGGACAGCACGGCGTAATCGTCGGTGACCAGCACCGACAAGGCATGCCAGCAGGTGGTGGCCCAGAGCTCGGAACCGTTGCCGAGCAACAGATTCACGCGGGCGTCGGGCTGATGACGCAGCACGGTGGTCACCAGTAATCGCAGCGCGTCGGCAGGCGACGTGACCGGACCGTCGGGGTCGATCGCGGCGAGCAGGGCACGTAACACGACCCACAGTGCCGCCGCGTCGGTGAGTGCCTCGGCGTGCAGGAACATCGAGGCCGAGGCGGACGGATCGAGAAAAGGCGCCAAGTCGGTGAGAACGGCGGGCAGGGTGGTTCGCCACTCCTGCACGACACCGTTGTGACTGAAGGCCCAGTGGTCGTCGGTGAAGGGGGCGCAGGCGGAGCGTTCGATCGGCATGCCGACGGTGGCCGAGCGGACGGCCGCGAGCACCGCTCGGGACTCGAGCTGCCCGAGGACCTCGGCGACGGCCGGATCGGTCCAGATGGGGGCGGGATTGCGGTAGCGGGTCACCGCGTCGCGGGCGCCGTCCATGCCGACCTCGGCGCGACGCCACCAGGCGACGCCGAAACCGTCGGCGTTGATGGTGCCGCCTGCACGCATGTCGAGTGGCGCCCAGGACTGGGCGTAGAGCGAATGCGAGCCGCGCAACACCAATTCACCGACCGCGACCGGTGGGCCGACATAGCCGAGGTGTCTGCACATCAGCGTTCGTCCTCGCGCAGGTCGCGGGCCAGCCGGAACCCGGCGAAGATCTGCCTGCGGATGGGGTGGTCCCAGTTGCGGAAGGTGCCGCGGCAGGCCACCTCGTCGGTGCCGAACGAACCGCCGCGCAGGATCCGGTAGTCCCCACCGAAGAAGACCTCCGAGTACTCGCGGTACGGGAAGGCACGGAACCCTGGGTAGGCCTCGAAGCCGGAGGAACACCACTCCCAGACGTCACCGATCAGCTGGTGCACGCCGGTTGCCGACGCACCGGCCGGATACGCGCCGACCTCGGCCGGTTCCAGATGACGCTGGCCGAGGTTGGCGGTGCGCTCGCTCGGCTCGTCCTCACCCCACGGATAGCGGCGCGACGCTCCGGTGGCCGGGTCGAACCGTGCAGCCTTCTCCCACTCGGCCTCGGTGGGCAACCGCTTACCCGCCCACCGCGCATAGGCCTGCGCCTCGAACCAGCACACGTGCACCACCGGCTGACGTGGCCGCAGCGCGGTACGCACCCCGAAAACCCTTCGGTACCACTGATTCCCCTCACGCTCCCAGAACTGCGGCGCGACGAGCCCAGCCTCCTGCCGGTGCGCCCACCCGCGCTCCGACCACAGCTCACGGCGCTCGTACCCGCCGTCGTCCATGAACGCCAGGTACTGCTCGTTGGTCACCGGGGCGACATCGATGGCGAAACTCTCGACATACACCGGATGTGCCGGCCGTTCATTGTCCAGCGCCCAGGGATCGGCTGACGTACCCATCACGAATTCGCCTGCGGGAACGACCACTTCACCGCCGATCGGAACCCGCGCGGACGGCGCGGGTGGCGCCGACAGCACCGGTGCGCCCAGACGCAACTGGTGGGTGGCCAGCATGGTCTCGTCGTGTTGCTGTTCGTGCTGAGCGATCATCCCGAACGCGAAACCATTGTCAACCAGCGGGTTTCCCAGCAGCGGACTGGATTCGAGAACGTCGAAGACCTTCTCGCGCACGGTGCCCACATAGCCACGCGCCTGCTCCGGATTCAGCAACGGCAGCGCGGGCCGGTTCGCCCTGGCGTGCTTGAAGGCGTCGTACAGTTCGTCGATATCGCTGCGCACCGGTTCCCGGCCGCCGACATCGCGCACCAGCCAGAGTTCCTCCTGGTTGCCGATGTGGGCGAGATCCCAGACCAGCGGCGACATCAGCGGTGAATGCTGCGCGACGAGGTCGGCCTCGTCGACGCTGTCGGTGAGCACGGCGGTGCGGCGGCGGGCACGAGCGAGCACCTCGGCGATCCTGGCTCGCGTGCGTTCGCGGTCGGCATGGTCGGCGGGTGCGGAAAGTGTCACGAGCGGATCTCCGAGTGAGGCTGGGCGACAGGGATCTTCACAGCGGCAAGCAGGGTCGGGCCATCGGGCGCGCGACGTCGATTCATCGCGAACCCTCCGAGCTCTCCAACTGGTTCGAGGGGCTGAGTGCCGAGCGACATCGACGCGCCGCGTCGGCCAATTCCTGTGCAGCGGCGGGTGTTCTGGCATGCTGTGCCGCCAGGTCGAGCACGTCCACCGCCACCTGGCGCACCTGCGGGTCGAGCAGCCCGTGGCGCGCCGCTGTGGTCCACTCCCCCGCGACCGGGGCCGCGAGAGCTGTTGCCTCGGCGACCACTTCGGGGGTCGAGAGCAAGGCGTCGAACAGGTGGATCGGGGTGGTCCAGGTGTCGCCGGGTTGGGTGTCGAGGTAGCGGACCTCGAGGTGCCCGGAGGCCCGGACCGGCGGAAACAGGGTGGTGAGGTGATAGTCGAGGTCCGCACGGGTGGGGCGGCGGCCGACCTCGTCGTCGAGTGCGCCCGAGAGCCAGTCGGCGAAGGTCGCGCCCGGTGGGGGCGACCAGTCGGCGTCGGGTTCGGTGCAGCGCACGCACAGCAGCGGCACGTCGAGCGCCCAGCGCGCGTAGGCGGTGATCGGGTCGGCCCAGTCGGATACCGGCGGCCTGGTCCGGGCCGGGTCGAGGCGCAACCAAGTGCGCATACGCTGGGAAACCCAATCCCCGCACGGTATTCCGTGCAAGGTGGGCGAGCAGGCGAACGCCGCGATCAGCGCGGGCCCGAGCACGTAGAGCGCAGTCCAGCGGGCACGCACCTCGGTTGGGTCGGCGCCCGCGTCGACGCTGACCTGGGTGGCGGCGGTATTGCACATCATCAGGCCGCCGAAGGGGCCGATGCCGGCGAAGGCGCGTTCCATGGCCGCGTATCGGGGCAAGCGAAGGAGCCGCTCGGCCGGGCGGTGCGCGTCGGCGGACGCGGCGGTGACGGTGATTTCCCTGGTGGCGAGCAAGTCCCGCAAACGGGCCGCATCTGCCCGCAGATTCCGCGTGAGCTCCGCCGGATCGGCGAAAGGTGCGCTGGAGAGTTCGATCTGACCACCGGGTTCGATGGTCACCGCGCTGCCACCGGGCAGGGGAAGCGCGGGTGAGGCAGGGGCAAGGGAAGTCGGAGCATGTGGCCCGAGGGCCGAGGAGAGCTGGTCGAGCGAGGGTCGGGCGCCGGTGGGTCCGGCGGTGAGCCATTCGAGTTCGGCACCGATCAGCGTGGGTGGTCCGAGCTTGAAACAGACCCCGCCCACATAGGCCTCGGCCGCCGCCCGCGACGACAATTCGCCCTGGTCGCAGGCGGAATCCGGCCAGGACGAACGTTCCAGGGTGACCGCCATGCCAACCTCCACGTGGTGAGCGCCGCCGGGGCTCGGCGCATGTCGTTCATTCCAGGGTAGCGAGGGCCACCGACAGAAAAAGTGTCCAGAAGCCGAACACCGATCGGCGCTAGGGTCGTCGCCATGCTGGATTTCGCCGCCATTACCGCCGCCACGCCGGGCCTTGCCGACGGCAAGGTCTTCCTCGACAGCGCGGGCTCGTCCCTGCCGCCGCGCATCGTCACCGACACCGTGATCGCTCATCTTCGCCGCGAAGCCGACATCGGTGGCTACCGTGCGGCAAACGAGCGACTCGACGACCTCGCCGCCGTGAAGACCTCCATCGCCACCCTGATCGGCGCCACCAACGACACCATCGCGCTCAGCGACAGTGCCACCAGGTCATGGGCCGATTTCGCCTACTCGGTGCCACTGCGCCCCGGCGACCGCGTGCTGATCTCCGGCGCCGACTACGCGAGTAATGCCATCGCCGCGTTGCAGCGCGCCGCCGCGACCGGTGCGGTGGTCGAGCGCATTCCCAGCGACGACACCGGCCGCCTCGACACCGTCGCCCTGGCGAACATGCTCGACGATCGCGTCCGCCTGGTCTCGCTGCAGCACGCGCCGACCAACGGCGGCCTGGTGAACCCGGTCGCCGAGGCGACCCGCATCGCGAAACAAGCCGGTGCGATCGTGCTGCTCGATGCCTGCCAATCGATCGGCCAACTACCGATCGATGTGATCGAACTCGGTGTCGACGCCCTGTCCGCCACCGGGCGCAAATGGTTGCGTGGCCCGCGCGGCACCGGATTCCTTTACGTGCGTAACGAACTGGCGCACACGATGGAACCCGCCCGCCTCGACCTGCACAGCGCCACCTGGACCGGCCCCACCGACTACCGCCTCGCCGACGGCGCCCAGCGCTTCGAGTTCTGGGAGTGCGATGTGGCCGCCCGCCTCGGCCTCGGCGCCGCCGTGGACTACCTGCTCGAACTCGGTCCCGACGAGGCCTACGCGGCGGTGGCCGCGGGCGCGGAATACCTGCGCGAAGCCATGGCCGACCTGCCCGGCGTCACCGTGCGCGATCTGGGAACCGAGCACAGCGGCATCGTCTCGTTCACCGTCGACGGCCACGATCCGGACCAGCTGCGTGACCGGCTCGCCGAGCACGCCGTCACCGTCACCGTCAGCCGCGCCACCTCAGCGCTGCTCGACATGACCGAGCGCGCGCTGCCCGCCGTCCTGCGCGCCTCACCGCACTACTTCGTCAGCCGCTCCGATCTCGACCGTTTCGTCGCGACCTTGGCAGCCCTGACACAGCGCTGACCGGCGGATCACGCGTTCGGCCCGCTGCCTCCGGCAGGCAATTGCCCCGGTGTGGCCAGAGCAGTCGGAGGCAGCGGCTATCGTGTTCACACAGGGGTGCCGGGGGCAATTGGGGTTAACACCGGAATCACGGGGCGGGATCTTGTTGGGAGCACGGCCGTAACCGATCGTTGGCGTAAAGGGAGTCCGACGTTGAGCAGGTTCACCGACGAAATGTTTGCCACAGCGCTGTCCAGCCCGCGTGGGCTGGTCACCGGAGAACCCGAGGCACCGCTTCGGCAGACCTGGGGGGAAATCCATCGCCAGGCGCGGCGGATGGCGGGCGGTCTCGCGGCCGCCGGGATCGGGCACGGCGATGCCGTGGGTGTGCTCGCCGGGCTGCCGGTCGACATCGCCCCTGTGTGCCAAGGGATCTGGATGCGTGGCGCCTCGATCACGATGCTGCACCAGCCGACGCCACGCACCGACCTCGCGGTCTGGGTACGCGACACCGAGACCGTCCTGAACATGATCGAGGCGAAGGCCGTCGTGCTCGGCGAGCCGTTCGCCGCCGCCGAACCGGTGCTGCGGGAGCGCGGGATCACCGTGGTCCGGGTGGCGGACCTGGCCGAGGGCGTCGACTCCGATCCGGTGCCGACCACCGAGGCCGATATCGCCCTGCAGCAGCTGACCTCCGGGTCGACGGGCTCGCCGAAGGCCGTGCGCATCACCCACGGCAACTTCTACGTCAACGCCTACGCGATGTTCAATCGCGTCAAGTTCCAGACCGACGACGACGTGATGGTCAGCTGGTTGCCGCTGTTCCACGACATGGGCATGGTCGGATTCCTCAGTGTGCCCATGCAGTTCGGCGCCGAAGTGGTGTGTGTGACGCCGCTCGACTTCCTGGCCAGGCCGCTGCTGTGGGCCGAACTCATCGCCAAGTATCGCGGGACCGTCACGGCCGCACCGAACTTCGCGTATTCACTGCTGGCGCGCCGGCTGCGGCAGGCCGAACCAGGCAGCATGGACTTGTCGAGCGTGCGCTACATGTGGAACGGCGCCGAACCGGTCGACCCCGACACCATGACGGCCCTGGCCGAGGCCGGAAAACAGTTCGGCCTCAACCCGTCTGCCCTCACCCCCGTCTACGGTATGGCCGAAACCACCCTCGCCGTGTCGATTCCCGATCCCGGTCACGGCATGGTGCTCGATATCGTCGACGCGGATCTGCTCGAGGCCGTCGGCAAGGCGGTGCCCGTCGCCGAGGACGGTCATCACGGCACGCCGCGCAAACTGCCGACCCTCGGTCACCTGGTCGACGATCTCGAGGGCCGAGTGGTCGACGACGAGCGTCAGCCGCTGCCGGTGCGCTCGGTGGGCGTGATCGAATTGCGTGGCCCCGCCGTCACTTCGGGCTACGTCACCGTCGACGGTTTCCGTCCCGCCCAGGACGCCGACGGCTGGCTCGACACCGGCGACATCGGCTACTTCACCGATGACGGCCTCATCGTGGTGTGCGGCCGCATGAAGGACGTCATCATCATGGGCGGCCGCAACATCTACCCCACCGACATCGAACGCGCCGCCCTGCGCGTCCAGGGAGTTCGCCCCGGCAATGCCGTGGCTGTGCGCCTCGACGCGGGCGAGAAACGCGAAAGCTTCGCCGTGGTAGTCGAATCCAACGACTACCAGGTTCCCGACGAGGTGAAGCGCATCGAACGTGAGATCGTCCACGAGGTCTTCGCCGAGGTGGGCGCCCGCCCCCGCACCGTAGCCATCCTGGGCCCCGGCGCCCTCCCGAAGACCTCTTCGGGAAAGCTCCGCCGCACAGCCACGGCGGCCCACCTCCGCTGACCACAACGAGCCCTCCCCGAAAACCGGGGAGGGCTCGTTGTCGAGAGTTCGCTAGTGCAGCTGGTTCTGGGCGGTTTCCAAACCGGCCTTCAGCAACAGCTCCACCGCATCGGCAGCCTGCTCCACGATCACCGGCACCTCTTTGCGCTCGGGGGCCGAGAACGGCTTGAGCACATAGTCAGCGGGATCCTGCCGACCGGGCGGGCGGCTGATGCCGATCCGGGTGCGCAGGTAGTCCTTGGTGGTGAGGGCCTGGGAAATGGACCGCAGGCCGTTGTGGCCGCCTTCGCCGCCGCCTTGCTTGAGCCGGATCGTCCCGAACGGCAGATCCAATTCGTCGTGCACCACGATCACCTGATCGACGGGCACCGAGAAGAACTTCGCCAGCGCCGCCACCGGGCGCCCGGACAGATTCATATAGGTGCGCGGTTTGGCGATGAGGACCTGGCGGCCGTCGAGGCGGGCCTGCAGCAGATCGGCGCCGGACTTCTTGTGCACGGCAAAACGGCCGCCGACGCGCTCGGCGAGCACGTCGGCGACCAGGAAGCCCACATTGTGGCGGGTGCGCTCGTATTCGGGGCCGGGGTTACCCAGCCCCACCACGAGTGCGGGCCCGGAGGATTCGGTCATCGGCCGAACCGTTGAGCGTCTTACTCGGTCTCTTCGGGGGTGTCGCCCGCGGCGGCGGTGCCTTCACCCTCGTCGTCGAGCTGAGCGGCCGACGGCGCCTGGATCACGTTGACGACCAGGATCTCCGGCTCGCCGGCCAGGGTGACGCCCTTGGGCAGCGCGATGTCGCCGGCCTGGATCTGGGTGCCCGCCTCGACGCCCTCGACCGAGACCTCGATGCTCTCGGGCAGGTTCATCGCGTCGGCCTCGATCGACAGGTTGTTGAGTTCCTGGGTGACCAGGGTGCCCGCGGCGGCATCGCCGGTGACGACGACGTTGACGTCGGCGACGACGCGCTCGCCACGCTTGACGATCAGCAGGTCGGCGTGCTCGATGTAGCGGCGGATCGGGTGGACGACGACCGACTTGGTCATCGCCAGCTGCTCCTTGCCGTCGATCTTCAGGCTCAGGATGGCGTTGGTGCCGTGCAGACGCAGGATGGCGGCGAAGGCCTTGGCGTCCAGCGACAGGTGCTGCGGCTCGGACTGGTGGCCGTACAGCACGGCGGGCACGTTGCCGTCGCGACGGGTACGGCGAGCGGCGCCCTTACCGAATTCGGTACGGACGGCGGCTTCGATCTGGTTCACGTCGGACATGACTGATGCGCTCCTACGGCTCTTCCGGGCTGGTCAAGGGCGACCCATCTACCGGGGTCGGGTGGTCTGCTCGTCGGACGAAGAACGAACGAGGACGACCGGAAGGCCGAGCCGCGTCGATCACGGTGAGCACACGGGGTGCGACTCACCCTCGCCGAGACAACCCGACCACCATACCGCACCCGATCGGCCGACCTGAAACCGCTCCGGCTCCGAACTCCCAGCCCCCACGCCCCGACCTCGAGGAGGGGCCGCGACCTCGAGCACGTAGACGCTCCAATAAACTCGATTGGTTGCCGACCACTGCGAGAGGTTCTGTGTTGACCGAGTCCGGAGAGAGCGCCGTCCCCACCCCGCGCGGATTGCCCGCCGAGGTGGCCCGTCGCCGCACGTTCGCCGTGATCTCGCACCCCGACGCGGGTAAGTCGACGCTCACCGAGGCGCTGGCGCTGCACGCGAAGATGATTTCCGAGGCGGGCGCCATCCACGGTAAGGCCGGTCGCAAGTCGACCGTGTCGGACTGGATGGAAATGGAGAAGGCACGCGGTATCTCCGTGAGTTCGACCGCGCTGCAGTTCAATTACCGCGCGGCCGGTTCGGATGTCGACAGCGTCATCAATCTCGTCGATACGCCCGGTCACTCCGATTTCTCCGAGGACACCTACCGGGTGCTCACCGCTGTCGACGCCGCGGTGATGCTGATCGACGCCGCCAAGGGCCTCGAGCCGCAGACGCTCAAGCTGTTCCAGGTGTGTCGGCACCGTGGCATCCCGGTGATCACGGTCATCAACAAGTGGGACCGTCCGGGCCAGGCACCGCTGGAACTGCTCGACGAGATCAGCGAGCGCATCGGCCTCACCCCGACTCCCCTCTTCCTCCCGGTCGGTATCGCGGGCGACTTCCGCGGCCTGCTGCGCCGCGGCCCGGAGGGCGAGGCGACCGAGTACATCCACTTCACCCGCACCGCCGGTGGCGCGACGATCGCCCCCGAGGAATCGCTGACGCCCGCCGAGGCCGAGGCACGCGAGGGTGAGGCGTGGACCACCGCCGCCGAGGAGAGCGAACTGCTCTCGGCCACCGGGCAGGACCACGATCAGGAACTGTTCCTCGCCGGGCAGACCTCGCCGGTCATCTACGCCTCGGCGATGCTGAATTTCGGTGTGCGCCAACTGCTCGAGACCCTCGTCGCGCTGGCGCCGGCACCCGGTCCGCGCGCCGATGTGAACGGCAGAGCCCGCGAGACCCGTGACCCGTTCAGCGCGGTGGTGTTCAAGGTCCAGGCAGGCATGGACACGGCCCACCGCGACCGGTTGGCCTTCATGCGCATCGTCTCGGGTGAGTTCGAACGCGGCATGGTCGTGACGCATGCACAGACCGGTCGCCCCTTCGCGACCAAGTACGCGCTCACGGTGTTCGGCCGCGAACGCACCACCGTCGACACCGCCTACCCCGGCGACGTGGTCGGCCTGGTGAACGCGACCGCGCTGGCACCGGGGCACACCCTGTTCGTGGACAAGAAGGTCGAGTTCCCGCCGATCCCCAGCTTCGCGCCCGAGCACTTCGCGACGCTGCGCGCCCAGAGCGCCGGCAAGTACAAGCAGTTCCGCAAGGCCATCGACCAGCTCGATTCCGAGGGCGTCGTCCAGGTGCTGCGCAACGACGCGCGCGGCGATGCCTCCCCCGTGCTCGCCGCCGTCGGGCCCATGCAGTTCGAGGTGGTCACCGCCCGTATGCAGGCCGAGTTCAATGTCGAGACCCAGCTCGACTTCCTCGCCTACAGCCTGGCCAGGCGCACCGATGCCGAGTCGGCGCCGGAACTGGACCGCCAGCGCGGAGTCGAGGTGTTCACCCGCACCGACGGCGCGATCCTCGCCCTGTTCAGCGACAAGTGGCGGCTGCAGTACATCGAGAAGGAACACCCGGATCTCACCCTCGAGCCGCTGGTTGCCACGGCCGACTAGCTGTCTGGGCCGGGAGGGCGGTTACTCCTCCGGTTCGCGTTCCACTCGGGAGACGTCCTGGGAGATCATGCCCCAGCGGCTCGCGGTGAGCCGCAGGCTCGGCAGGTCGCTGAGCGAGAGGACCACCTCGTAGGTGCGTTCGTAGCCGGTGTGCGCGATGCGCCAGTAACCGTCGTCGCAGCGCACGTAGCGGTCGGTGTAGAACGCGGCGCCGTGCAGGCACATGTTGTGTTCGGGGATGAGCACGGTGTCGGCGAGATACCAGGTGCCGGTGGCGGTGTCACCGTCGACATCGATTTCGGGATGGTCGCACCGGTGCTCGGTGATGACGTGCGGGCCGAGGGTGTTGCGCAGGAAGGCGAGGAAGGCCTCGCGCGACTCGAACTGCAGGTATTCGCTGTAGGTTGCCGTGGCCTCGGGCACGAGGGTGTCGGCGAACTCGTCCCAGGACTTGGTGTCCAGCGTGCGCAGATAGCGGAATTTGAGCCTGCTGATCGCGGTGACGTCGTCGGGGTGCTCGGGTGGGCGCGGCTTCGGTTGCTCGGGCGGCGCGGCGGCGGGCTGTTCGTCGTCGGCGATCACACTGTCCGTCCCGTGCCCGGCGACCAACGGCTCCTCCGCCCCGGGTAACAGCGGCCCTGAGCGTTCACGACGCACATCGACCTCCTCGACGCGCGCGTTCACAGACCCGGGCCCTTGCTCCATGCCTCCACGATCCCACCGGATGGCCCACGCGAGGCGGATCTGTACCCGATCGCTACCCCTGTCGAAACCGGAGTGTGACCTGCGCCCGCTCGGGCGCGGACTGTCTGGGCTAGCCGATGGTGAAGCAGGTGCGGCAGAAGTCCTCGCCGAATTCCGAGAGGCGAAGGCTCTTGCGCACGATCTTCGGCGCGCGCCCGGCCTTCTTGAGCGCCTCCTCGACCACCGGCTGCACCTCGAGCACCATGTAGCGGCTCAGCACCACCGGGTCGTCGGAGGTGAGGGTGAGACCGAGACGGTTGAGGTTGATGAGGTAGGAACGGGCCCGGTCGGGATAGCGCACGCCTGCCTGTTCGGGCACGGAGGTGAGGTCGCCCTGCACGAGTTCCGAGCCGATGCCGAGCGGACGGTTGGTCCGCACGTCGACGGCGGGCTGGGGACCGTTGAGGGCCATGAACCGCAGGATGCGGGCCTCGTCGGGGGCGATCTCGTCGAGGATGCGGTCGTAGGCGGGGTGCACGTCCTCGGTGAAGTACACATCGGCCGAACGGGCCAGCAGCGCATCGCCGCGGCGGCGCAGCTCCTCAGTGGTGGTGGAGCGCAAATACGGGCCGACCGCGAGGGACTGCTGGCCCGAACCGTTGGTGGTCGGCACATAGCTGACGATCTCGCGCACCGACCCCTCGGTGACGCCGAGGGCACTGCGGGCGATCGAGCGCAGCGCGTTGCCGGTGCGCTCGGCGATATCGGCGGACGACTCACCGTCGAGCGCGGCCTGCGCCAGCTCCTTGGTGACCTCGTAGGTGGTGCCGACGGCCCACTGGCTGCCGCGCACGGCGGTGCCCGCGGCCAGTCCGGCCGCCCGGAACACCCCGCGGATCAGGCGGGCTTCGTTACTGATCTGTCGCTGCTCGACATCCGAGCTGCGCTCGACGGCGCGGGTACCGGCACGGGCCAGGTCCTGTCCGGTCCTGTCGTCTGTCAACGTCCTACTCCGAAGTCTCGCCGTGGACAACGATCGCCCACCAGATTATTGCCCGACCACGCTCCAGGCACAGTGCGATCTACCGCGCGCCCCTGTCCGCGCCTCGATTGTGGCCTGTTACGAAATGTGGTGATGGTCATTGTTCCGACTCGGTGGGCCGAGTGCGGCATCCGCGACAGGTTCTGTGACTGATGTCTCAGACACTACCCTGTGGCCTGGAACACGGCGAATGGACCCGGTTCCGTACCTCACAGTAGGGTCACCTCGCTGCGGGGGTGCTAGTTTTTTGAACGCCGGTGAAGGCGGTGGTCACCGGGTATCGGCAGGAGGGTGTCGTAAGTGCTGGAAAGTGTGTTCGGTATACATCCGACGCTCCTGCTCGAAATTCTGACCATCCCGTTGTTCACAGGCGTCATCGGTTACATCACCAACTGGACCGGCATTCTCATGCTGTTCCGGCCGCTCGAGTTCCACGGCGTCAAGCTGCCCGGCCTGCGCACGGTGTTTCCCTACCTGCCCAAGCGAATTCAGGTGCTGCCACTGCTGAGTTACGACGGCCGCATCGGCTGGCAGGGCATCGTCCCCTCGCGTGCCGACAAAATGGCGAGCATCGCGGTCGACAAGGGCCTGTCGAAACTGGGCAGCGTCTCCGACTTCTACCGCGAACTCGAACCCGACAAACTCGCGGAGCACCTGGCCGAGGTGGCCGACGCGCAGATTCGCGACATCGTCGAGGTGATCCTGCGCCGTGAGCATCCGCAGCTCTGGTACAACCTGCCAACCCAGGTCCGGGAGATGATCCACCAGCGGGTGCGCTCGCAACTGCCGGAGATCCTGCGCGAACTCACCATCGAACTCGGCACCAATATCGATCAACTGCTCGATGTGAAGCAGATGGTGATCCGCTATTTCCAGGCACGCCCGCAATTGCTCAACCAGTTGTTCCAGGTGCTCGGCGCCAAAGAACTCCGGTTCATGCAGAATTTCGGTTTCTATTTCGGTGCGCCCTGCGGCCTGCTGCTCGTACTGGCACTGCACACCACTTCGCTCTCGCCCCTGATCGTGCTGCCGCTCGGCGGCATCGTGATCGGCTGGGTGGTGAACTGGGTGGGTCTGAACATGATCTTCGCGCCCGCCGAACCCAAGTGGTGGTGCCCGTGGCGGCAGGGTCTGCTCATCAAGCGTCAGCCCGAAATCACTTCCGGCTACGCGGCTTTGGTGTCGACCGAGGTGCTCACCGTCGCCAACATCGGTGACGAACTGCTCAACGGCCCGCGCTCGGACCGCACCCTGCAGATGCTCGAGGACACGCTGCGCCCGGCCGCCGACCGCGCCCTCGGCCCGGCCCGGCCCGCGGTGAAGTTCATGCTCGGCAGCCGCGAATACGACTCGCTGCAGTCCACCCTCACCGCCGAGGCCATGACAATCGCGCCCATGGCCTTCGCCGACCCCGCGTTCAATGTCCAGCAGGGCCGCCAGGTCAACGAATTCATCGCCCGGCAAATGTCCGCGCTTTCGCCGCACGACTTCGTGGACATGCTGCGTTCGGCGATCAAACAGGACGAATGGTTGCTTTTCGTCCATGGCGGCGCGCTCGGGCTCATTGCCGGATACGCTCACATCCTGGTCTTCGGAACAGGAGTAGCGACGACATGGATGTAGACGACGGACCTCCGTCCACCGAACTGGTGCGACGGTCGGTGCCGTCGCCCGATGCCCGCCGCGGTGTGCTCCCGGTATCACCGGTGCGCACCGCCCGCGCGGCGACCGGTGTCGCGCGCGTGGCGATCACCGCCGCGTCGGGGATGACGATGTGGACCCTCGACACCGCCCTCGGTGTCACGGTCACGGTGCTGCGCGGCAGTATCGCGGGCGCACCGCCGGCCGAGGTACTCGCCGACGCGCAGACCGAAGTACGCGACCGGCTGCGCAACGCCCTCGGCCTTCCCCAGAGCGGGGAACAGCACGGTGGTCCGGGCATGCCGACGCTGCGCGAACAGGGCGCCGAACTGCTCCGCCTGTCGGCGAGCACCCATGCGGTGGCACCGGATTCGCACCCGGCCTACCCGGGCATCCTCGCCGAGATCACCCCCGACGAGGCGCGCATCCTGCGGTTTCTGCACGTGGACGGACCGCAGCCGTCGATCGACGTGCGCACCGGACGTCAGCGGGCGTTCGGCGGCGAGCGCCTCATCAGCGGGCTCACCATGCTCGGTGAGCATGCGGGCCTGCGCTTTCCGAACCGGGTGCCGCAGTACCTGCCGAACCTGCGCAGGCTCGGGCTCATCGAGTCCACCCGTGAGCCGGTGGGCAACCCGAGCCGCTACCAGCTCATCGAGGCACAGGAACAGGTGCGAGAGGCGTTGAAGCGCGCCAGTTTCGGCACCAAGGTGAGCTACCGCAGCATCGTGCTCACCGAGTTCGGCGCCGACTTCGTCCAGACCTGTTTACCGGTCGTGATCAACGACGGGCGAGAGACAGCAACCTAGCTCTCCGCCAGCTCGGCCAGTTCCATCCAGCGCTCTTCCGCCGCTTCCTTTTCCGCGACGACCTCTTTGAGCTCGGTGTTGAGCTTGACGAGTTTGTCCGGGTCGGTGGCGGCGTCGGCGAGGGCGGTGTGGAGTTTCTGCTCGCGCTCGTCGAGCTTGGCGATGGAACGTTCCAGGCGCGAGAGCTCCTTGCGCGCGGCACGGCGGTCGGCCGAATCCGTCGACGTGGCGGTCGACTTGGTGTTGATCGGCTTGGCGGCGTCGGTCTGCGCGGCGCGGCGGGTGAGGTACTGGTCGATCCCGCCGGGCAGGTTGGTGAGCTTGCCGTCGCCGAACAGGGCCCAGGTGGAGTCACAGATGCGTTCGACCAGGTAGCGGTCGTGACTGATGACCACGAGGGTGCCCGCCCAGTTGTCGAGCAGGTCCTCGAGCTGCTGCAGGGTGTCGATATCGAGGTCGTTGGTGGGCTCGTCGAGCAGCAGCACGTTCGGTTCGGCCATCAGGATGCGGGTGAGCTGCAGGCGACGGCGTTCACCACCGGAGAGGTCACCGACCGGGGTGCGCTGACGGGCGGGGGTGAACCCGAGCCGCTCGGCGAGCTGACCGGCCGAGATCTCCTTGTCGCCCAGCATGATTCGCTGCGCGATCTGCTGCACGGCCTCCAGCACACGCATATCGGTGGGCAGGTCGTCGAGTTCCTGACGCAGCCAGCCGATCTGCACGGTCTGACCCTGGATCCGTTTACCCGAGGCCGGTTCCGCGTCGCCGGCCAGGGCACGCAGCAGCGTCGTCTTGCCCGAACCGTTCACGCCGACGAGACCGACCCGTTCGCCGGGCGCGAGCCGCCAGGTGAGGTCGCTGACCAGCTCGCGGCCGTCGGGGGTGGTGAGGGTGGCGTCTTCGAGCTCGATCACCACGCGCCCGAGGCGTTTTCGGGCGAAGGCGGCCAGCGAGACGGAGTCGCGCGGCGGTGGCACATCGGCGATCAGCGCCTCGGCGGCCTCGACGCGGTAGCGCGGCTTGGAGGTGCGGGCCTTGGCGCCCCGGCGCAGCCAGGCCAGTTCCTTACGGGCCAGGTTGGCGCGGCGCGCCTCGGAGGCGTCGGCCTGGCGGGCGCGTTCGGCGCGGGCGTAGATCCAGTCGCCGTAGCCGCCCTCGTAGGTCTCCACTTTGCCGCCGACGACCTCCCAGGTGCGGGTGGCGACGGTGTCGAGGAACCAGCGATCGTGGGTGACGACCACCAGCGCGGTACGACGGGCGATCAGGTGCTGTGCCAGCCACTGCACACCCTCGATGTCGAGGTGGTTGGTCGGCTCGTCGAGCACCAGCAGGTCGAGGTCGCGCACGAGGGCGGCGGCCAGCGCGACGCGGCGGCGTTCCCCACCGGACAGGTTGGTGACCGGGGTGTCGAGGCCGAGGTCGGCGATGCCGATGCCCTCGAGCACCGTGCGGATGCGCGCGTCGGCGGCCCACTCGTGTTCGGCGATGTCGACGGTCGACAGGTCGTCGGACAGTCCCGCGAGCACGACCGACCCGATCGTCGCTCCCTCAGGCAACACACCGCGCTGGGTGACCACGGCCATCCGCAGCCCACCGACCCGGCTCACCCGGCCGCTGTCGGGCGGTTCGAGACCCGTCAGCACCTCGAGCAGCGTGGTCTTACCGCCACCGTTGAGACCGACCACCCCGATTCGTTCCCCGGCGTGGATGCCGAGGGAGACGTCGTCCAACAGCGGCTTGATGCCGAAGCTCTTGGAGACTTGTTCGAGGTTGATCAGGTTCGACATTTCCGCCTCTCCGCGAATTCAAGCCAGACATAGGTGCGGGGGCACGGCGCGCCGGCGGCCGACAGGCGGAACGCGGGGCCAGTTAGCCCGTCCCCGATGAGTTACCCATGTTCTTGCGAGATCTATTGGTACGAATCGTAGAGGATGCGGCGCCAGCCGCCCGCGGCAGCTCGGTGACGGCGGTCAGTGCTTGGCCTGCGGCTCGTGGTCGAGCACCCGTGCGCCGGGGACCGGGCCGCTCGCGGTGCGCACGCTGCGGCACACGCCCGCACCGGCCAGTTCGGCGGCCACCGCGATGGCCGCTTCCTCCGTCTCGCACAGGAACGCACAGGTCGGCCCGGACCCCGACACCAGTCCGGCCAGCGCACCGGCTCCTACCCCGGCGCGCAGGGTGCGGCGCAGTTCCGGTTTCAGGGAGAGGGCGGCTGCCTGCAAGTCGTTGCCGAGCAGCGGGGCGAGGGCGTGCGGGTCGCCCGCGGCCAGGGCCTGCAGGAGTTTCTGCGGGTCGCCGAGGCGGGGCGGGTCGCCTTCCTCGCGCAGACGGTCGAGTTCGCGGAAGACCGACGGGGTGGACAGCCCGTCCTTGGCGAGGGCGAGTACCCAGTGAAAGGTGTTGCGCGACAGCACGGGCAGCAACCGTTCACCGCGGCCGGTGCCCAGTGCGGTACCACCGTGCAGGGCGAACGGCACGTCGCTGCCGAGTTCGGCGGCGACCGAGGCCAGTTCGTCGCGGCCGAGGCCCAGGTCCCACAATTCGTTGAGCCCGACGAGCGCGGCGGCCGCGTCGGCGCTGCCGCCCGCCATGCCGCCGGCCACCGGGATGCCCTTGGCGATGGCGATCTCCACGAGTGGCGCGCGCCCGGCCAGGTGGGCCAGCGCGACGGCGGCCTGCCAGACGAGGTTGGTCCGGTCGGTGGGGACCTGCGCCGCGCCCTCCCCTGTCACCCGGACGGTGAGCGAGGCGGCGGGGGCCATTCGTAGGTCGTCGGACAGGGATAATGCCTGGAAGACCGTGGTCAGGTCGTGGTACCCGTCGGCGCGCAGATCACCGACTCCGAGATGCAGATTCACCTTCGAAGGAGCGCGCACGACGACCGGGCTGGGCACAACTGACAGCACGATCACCAAGCGTAACCGGTAGTACCGACGAGTATGTGTGCCGAAACGGCCGACCGGTCGGTGGGTATCCGTGATGGACGAACCCAGGGCTTGCGCTCAGTACCCATGGGGGGTATGTTCGTTCGTGTCGGGGGCATACCCCGGGACCGTATATTCGAGCGAAGGAGTCGGCCATGGCCACCACCACTTACACCGTCACGGGGATGACCTGCGGACACTGCGTGAGCTCGGTCAAGCAGGAGATCGGCAAGATCGACGGTGTCACCGGCGTCGACGTCGACCTGGCCAGCGGACTCGTGCGCGTCGACAGCGCGAACGAGGTGTCCGAGGCCGAGGTGGCCGCCGCCGTCGACGAGGCGGGCTACGAACTCGCCCGCTGACCCTGCTGTGGCCCGCACCGACGGGGTGCGGGCCACAAGGGTTCAGCCCTGAGCGGCCAGTTTCACGAACGCGGCGGTCTCGAGGGTCTCGCCACGCGCCGTCGGATCGATACCCGCGGCGACGAGCCTGCGCTCGGCCTCGACGGGCGAACCCGCCCAGCCGGACAGCGCCGCCCGCAAGGTCTTTCGCCGCTGGGCGAAGGCCGAGTCGATCACCTCGAACACCCGCCTGCGATGCGCGTCGTCCATCGGCCACGGCGGTTCGGCATACCGATCGATGCGGACCAGACCCGATTCCACCCGCGGCACCGGCCAGAACACCTGCGTACCCACATGACCCGCGCGCCGGACCTTGCCGAAGAACCCCGCCTTGACGCTCGGCACCCCGTACACCCGGTTGCCCGGTTCGGCGGCGAGCCGGTCGGCCACCTCGGCCTGCACCATCACCAGCGAGACCTTGATGCTCGGCAACTCGGCGAGCAAGTGCAGCAGCACCGGCACGGCCACGTTGTACGGCAGGTTCGCCACCAGCGCGGTCGGTTCGGCGGGCAGCTGATCGGCGCGCACACGTAGCGCGTCGGCCTCGACCACCCGCAGATTCCCGACCAGGCCGGGGGCGCGATCGGCGACGGTTTCGGGCAGGTAGTTCGCGAGCACCGGGTCGATCTCCACGGCGACCACCTGGTCGACCACATCGAGCAGGGCAAGCGTCAGCGAGCCGAGACCGGGGCCGACCTCGAGCACCGTGTCGCCGCGACCGACGCCCGCCGCGGACACGATGCGCCGCACCGTGTTCGCGTCGTGGACGAAGTTCTGCCCGAGCTGTTTGGTCGGTCGCACGCCGAAGCGTTCGGCCAGCGTACGCACCTCGGCGGGACCGAGCAGCGCGGCGGATTTCTCAGGTTCGGGCACTGCTAGAACTTACCAACCTCGCCGATCGGGCAGCTCAGCGCTGTGGCGGGGCGGCGTTGACCCGGGCGAGGAAGGCATCGATGGCATCGAGCTGCGCCGGTGTCACCGAGCCGTGTGTGCCGGTGCCGGGCAACACCTGGTGGTCCACTCCGTTCACGGCGAACTGAGCGACCAGCGCCGCGTGCAGCGGGGACGGGACGATCGTGTCGGTGACATTCATGGTCAGCAGGATCGGCGCGTCGTAGCCGCTGGTCGGCAGGGCCATGTAGGCCGCGAGGGCGCCGCGCAGCGGTTCGATCGGGCGGACGAACATATCGCGCGAGGTCATCCCCTTGGTCTCGGCGACGATCGTGTCGAGGCACTGGCCCGCGGCCGCGTCGATGACGGCCTTGCCACGCGGCGTGAGGTAGGAGTCCACGTCGAGTTCGGGGTGGGTGGCGCGCAGACCCGCGAGGATGCTGACGAGGAAGATCGTGCTCCCCGGCGGTCCCGGCACGTCCGGTCCCATGAACGGCAGGACCTTCTCGACATCGGAGGCGGCATCGATGGCGACCGTGCCCCGGAAATCGAGTTCGGGAGCGTAGGAGGACTGGACGTGAGCCGAGCTCAGCGCCGCGTGCCCGCCCTGTGAGGTACCGACCACGCTCCACGTGCGCGACAGGTCGGGTTCGGCGGCGCGGGCCGCGCGGATCAGATCGATGGTCGCGGTCGCCTCGCTGCGCACCTCGAGATACGGGTGCGGACCGGTGTCGAAGCGGCCCAGGCCCAGGTAGTCGGGCGTGACGACGGCGAAGCCCTGCTCGACGAAGCGTTTGATGAGCCGGTCCTCGGCCGCGCGCTGCGCCGGGAACGGCGCGGTTTCCGGGTCGGCTTGACCGCCGCAGCCGCGGCCGGAGCCGGAACTGCCGTGGTCGTAGGCGATGATCGGCCAGCCGGTGGCGGGTGCGTCACCGCTCGGCAGGAACAGCGCACCGCTGGCCGGGCGGGCGACGCCGGCGGAGTCGGTCATCCAGTACTCGATGGACGAGCCGCGATCCAGGCCGTGCCAGCCCGCCGCCTCGGCCTGGGCCGAAATGAGCGAGCCGGGCGTTTCGGCGGACGCGGGAGCCAGACCGGCGAGCAGCGCGGCGGAGGTCAGGGCCGCGACAACGGCCGCTCTGATCGGCTTGTCAGACATGGACTCGTCTCTCCACCAGGGGATCATGAACTTGGACGAGTGTACAGATAGCGGGTGGGGATCAGCGTGCTCGAGCCAGGAATTGATCGATAGCCACCCACATCGCCGGGCTCAACTGGGTATGACTCCCCGTGCCGACCACCGTCTCGAATGCCACGCCGCCCGCGGCGAACTGCGCCGCGAGCGCCGCGTGCAGCGGGGACGGCACCGTCCGGTCGGTGGCGTTCACCAGCAGCAGGATCGGTGCGTCGTAACCGCTGGTCGGCACGGCCATGTAGTCGGTCATCACCGAGCGCAGCGGTTCCTCGCCGAGCGAGCGCGACAGCAGGTCGCCGAGATAGAGATCGGTGACCCGGTCGTCGATGGCGTCCTGGCACAGCGTGCCGATCTCGTCGAGCACCTGCCGACCGAGCGGGCTGAGGTAGCTGTCGACCTGCGCCTCCGGCCGGGCCGCACGCAATCCGGCGAGAATGCTCGCCGAGAAACCGAGGGTGCCGCCGCTCACGCGGTCCGGGTTGCCCGGGCCGAGCAACGGGGCGACCTTCTCCACATCCGAGGCCGGGTCGACGGCGATGGTGCCACGGAAATCCAGCTCCGGCGCGTAGCTCGCCTGCCGGTGCGCGGTGGCGAGCGCGGCATGCCCACCCTGCGACATCCCCGATGCCAGCCACACCGGCGAGAGCTCCGGACGCACCGACCGGGCGGCGCGCAGCAGGTCGAGCGTGGCGGTCGCCTCGGTATCGATGTCGAGGTACGGATGCGGCCCGGTGTCGAACCGACCGAGTCCCAGATAATCCGGGGCAACCACCGCGAACCCGCGCGACACCACGTGCCGGATGAATTCGTCTTGCCCCACTTGCGATTCCGGCCACGGCGCCCCCGCCGGATCCGATTGCCCACCACAACCGGAACCGAGCCCGGTGGTGCCGTGGTCGTAGGCGACGATCGGCCACCCGCCCTCGGGCGCGGTGCCGTCGGGCAGATACAGCACGCCGCTGGCCGGCTGGGTCGCCCCACCGATTCCCCTGGTCGAGTAGTCGATGACCTCGGCGTTCAGGCCGCGCAGCACCGCGGGCATCACGGCGAGCACCTCCCCGGGCGACTCCGCGCGCGCACCCGGCGCACCGACTCCGAGTCCCACCGAAACAGCCACCGCCGCAGCCGCGCATCGCATCGCCGAAACACCGCGCATCTCAACCACCCGTCGACTCGTCCGAAGCCGACCCCACCGCACGAGCACAGCAGACCCGGCGAAACGAGAGCACGCTACCCCACGGCAATCCCCCGCCGTGACAGCGACTTACCGGATCAGCTGAGGCCGAGGCGGCCGGTGCAGGCGGGCCAGGCGCCCCAGCCCTGGCGGGCGCGGGTCACTTCGGCGATGGCGATCTGTTCCTCGCGGGTGGCCAGGTCGGCGCGGGGGGCGTACTTGAGGCCGCCCTGGCGTTCCCAGGTGCTCTGGTCGAACTGGATGCCGCCGTAGTAGCCGTTGCCGGTGTTGATCGACCAGTTGCCCGTCGACTCGCACTTGGCCAGCGCGTCCCAGATGTCGCCGTCGCGGACCGGCGGCACCTCGGTGCCCGGCTTGGCGCCCTTGCGGATGGTCTTGGGCTGGGCGGGGGTGATGACCTTCGAATTGGTCTGCACGCGATGGGCTTCCACACCGTTGATCATGGTCACCGCGAAGGTCGCCTCGTGCAGGCCGGGCGCACCGGGGTTCTCCACGACGGTGCGGCTCATGTTCATCGTGACGTCCTCGATCACCTGCTCGGCGGGTTCCAGCGGCAGGGTCTCGGTGCGCTCCTCGATACGCTGACGGGTGACGGTGACCTTCATATCGCCGGTGAGCGGGGTGCTCGCTGCGGGCTCGGCGAAGTCCTGGTCTTTGAGCGGGATGCCCGCGGCGGTGAGGAAATCGCCGACGGTCGGGGCGGCCAGGCGCACGTCGACCGGTTCGCCACCACCGTCGACGACGGTGACGGTGCGCGGGGTGTACACGCTCAGCGCGGCACCGGCCAGCGGCAGCTTCTCGGTGCGAGTGGGCACCACGTGGGTGTCGGCCGGGATCTGCATCTGCGCGAGCGCCTCACCGGCGGTGATGCCGGTGGTCCACACCTTGCGTTCGGCGCCGTCGACGATCACCGTGATCTCGCGGCCGCGGTTGAGGGTGATGGTCGCGCCGTCGGACACCTTCGTGCCCGCCGCCGGGCGGACGTCGTCGTGTTCGGTGATTTCGTAGCCCGCGTCGTCGAGGATCGCGCGCACATCGCGCGACATCGTGGTGAGCTCGACGCGTTCTCCGTCGACCACGATCGCCACCGTCTTGTGGTTGACGATGGCCATCGAGGCGCCGACGAGCAACACCAGCAACAGGGCCGCCGCCGCCGCGTACAGCAGCGGCGAGCGGGACGAGTTGATCCGTGCGAAAGCCGACATGGTTACGGAACGATAACGAGCATGTCGACGTGGGACAACAGGGTGCCGCCCGATCAGCGGGACCACACATCACGATTCGATATAGACATCGCAGGTAGATAACGAATCCGACACACAAATGTGAGCCGAAACACGTTTATTGTCGAGACCCCTGGCGGGTCCGCGAAGCGGACTTATCGGATGCGATAGAGCCTGCGGGCATTCGCCGTCGTGATCTCGGCCAACTCCGCCGGATCCTGCTCACGGATCTCGGCCAGCGCGCGCACCGTGTACGGCAGGCAATACGACTCGTTCGGCGCCCCGCGATACGGATGCGGCGTCAGATACGGCGCGTCGGTTTCGACCAGGATCTGATCGTCGGGCACCAGCTGGGCCGCCTCCCGCAATTCGTGCGCGTTCTTGAAACTCACCGTTCCCGAGAAACTGAGCACATACCCCTCGGCCACACACGCCTGCGCCATGTTCGCGTCCGAGGAGAAGCAGTGGAAGATCACGGTGTCGGGGGCGCCCTCGTCGAGCAGCACCGTGAGCAGGTCGTGGTCGGCCTCGCGGTTGTGGATCATCAGCGGCTTGCGCACCCGTTTGGCCAGGTCGATGTGCCAGCGGAAGCCCTCGATCTGGGTCTCGATGTCGGCGCAGCCGTCGAGTTTGCCCGGCCAGTAGTAGTCGAGGCCGGTCTCACCGATCGCGACGACGCGGGGGTCGGTGGCGAGGTTCTCCAACTCGGCCATGGCCTTGTCGTCGAGAGCGTTCGCGCGGGTGGGGTGCAGCGCGACGGCCGCGTACACGCGCGGGTCCCAGTGCGCGGCCCGAACCGCCCACTGCGCGGCGGCGAGGTCGTCGGCGACCGTCACCACATGGCCCACACCGACGGCGGCGGCCCGGTCGACGATCGCGGTGGTCGAGGCGGCATCGGTCGCACCGCAGGCGTCGAGGTGGGTGTGCGCGTCGATCAGCGGCGCGAGCGGTGCGGGAGGAGGCGGAGCCGGACGATTCTGGTTTGCCACGCGGATTACAGTAGTTGCCATCATGAGCGAGCGAAGCGAGCAGCAGCCGGCCTTCTACATCACCACGGCCATCGCCTACCCGAACGGTGCACCGCATATGGGGCACGCGTACGAGTACATCTCCACCGACGCGCTTGCCCGCTTCAAGCGCCTCGACGGCTTCGACGTGTTCTTCATGACCGGCACCGACGTGCACGGCCAGAAGATGCAGCAGACCGCGGCCGCCGAAGGCGTTCCGGTACAGGAACTCGCCGCCCGCAACTCCGACGTGTTCGAGGCCATGGACAAGGCCCTCGACGTCTCCTTCGACCGCTTCATCCGTACCACCGACGAGGACCACAAGGCCGCGAGCGTCGCCATCTGGGAGCGCATGCTCGCCAACGGCGACATCTACCTCGACAACTACTCCGGCTGGTACTCGGTACGCGACGAGGCGTTCTACACCGAGGAGGAGACCACCCTCCTCGACGACGGCACCCGCGTGTCCACCGAGACGCAGACCCCGGTCACCTGGACCGAGGAGTCGAACTACTTCTTCAAGCTCTCGCAGTACCAGGACAAACTGCTCGAGCTCTACGAGACGCACCCCGAATTCATCGCCCCGGCCACCCGGCGCAACGAGATCGTGAGCTACGTCAAGGCTGGGCTGAAGGATCTGTCGATCTCGCGCACCACCTTCGACTGGGGTGTTCCGGTACCAGGTCATCCCGATCACGTGATGTACGTGTGGGTCGACGCGCTCACCAATTACCTGACCGGCGTGGGCTTCCCGGATACCGACTCCGAGCGGTTCCGCAAGTTCTGGCCGGCGAACGTGCACATCATCGGCAAGGACATCACCCGCTTCCACACGGTGTACTGGCCGGCGTTCCTGATGTCGGCGGGGATCGAACTGCCGGAACGCGTGTTCGTGCACGGGTTCCTGTACAACAAGGGCGAGAAGATGTCGAAGTCGACGGGCAATATCGTCGACCCGCTCGAACTGGTCTCCACCTACGGTCTCGACCAGGTGCGCTTCTTCCTGCTGCGTGAGATCTCCTACGGCCAGGACGGCAGTTACAGCAACGAGGCCATCGCGGGCCGCATCAACAGCGACCTGGCCAACGAATTCGGCAACCTGGTGCAGCGCAGCCTGACCATGGTCAACAAGAACTGCGACGCCAAGGTCCCCACGCCGGGCGAATTCACCGCCGACGACCGCGCCCTGCTCGACCGCGCGGCGGGCCTGCTCGACAAGTGCCGCACCGAATTCGACGCCCAGCAGATGCATCTGGCCCTGGAAGCCGTCTGGCTCACCCTCGGCGAGACCAACCGCTACTTCTCCGCCAATGCCCCCTGGGCCCTGCGCAAGTCGGGCACCGAGGAAGACCTGGCCCGCATGGCGACGGTCCTCTACGTCACCCTCGAGGTGGTCCGCATCGTCGCGATCCTGGTCCAGCCGGTGATGCCCGGCTCCGCCGCGAAGATCCTCGACCTCCTCGGCCAGGAAGCCCGCACCTTCGCCGATATCCCCAACTCCCTCGTCCCCGGCACCGACCTCCCGGCCCCGGAACCGGTGTTCCCCCGGTACGTGGAGCCGAAGGAGTAGATTCAGAACAACTGCGGCGCACCCGATCTCGGATGCGCCGCAGTGTCGTCTTCACTCGGCAGAGCGGGCGGCGAGTACGGCGTCGTAGAGTTCGCGGCGGGAGGCGCCTCGGCCTGCCGATACTTCCGCGCAGGCGTCTTTGAGGCGCATACCGCTCGCGACGAGGGTTTCTACTTCGTCGACGAGTTGGGCCGGTTCGGCCGTAACCGGTTGGGCGCCTTCGAGAACCACGGTGATTTCGCCGCGCGCACCGTCTACCGCCCATTCGGCGAGTTCGCCGAGGGTGCCGCGGACGACCTCTTCGTAGGTCTTGGTGAGTTCGCGGCAGACTGCCGCGCGGCGGTCGGGGCCGAGGACGGTGACGGCGTCGGCGAGGCAGTCGGCTAGTCGGTGGGGTGCTTCGAAGAAGACACAGGCGCGTTGTTCGGAAGCCAAGGTGCGCAACCACTCCCGGCGCTGGCCGCCTTTGCGCGGTGCGAAACCGTCGAAGCAGAACCGTTCGACCGGCAGGCCCGACAGGGCGAGCGCGGTGGTGACGGCCGACGGGCCGGGCAGGCAGGTGACGGGCAGGTCGCGTTCCACGGCGGCGGCCACCAGTCGATAACCGGGGTCGCTCACCGACGGCATGCCCGCGTCGGTCACCAGGAGCACCGTGAGCCCGCTCGCGATGTCGTCGAGCAGGGCGGGGATGCGGGCGGTCTCGACATGGTCGTAGAAGCTGACGACGCGACCGGTGATCTCCACCCCGAGCGCTTTGGCGAGCGATCTGGTGCGGCGGGTGTCCTCGGCGGCGACCACATCGGCCGTGCCGAGCGCGTCGCGCAGACGCTGCGACGCATCGCCGATATCGCCCATCGGGGTTGCCGCTAGGACCAACACGGTGGGGTTCCGCCTCTCCGGGAGTTCGGCCGCAGGCGGTGCGTGCGGCGCGCGGTGCCAGTGGATGGCGCGACGCCCATTCTGTCAGGTGACCCGGTCCCGACCGGTGTCGGCTCGGCCCGAGTCGGTGGCACCGCCTACGATCGGGGCGTGATCCCGGTGACCGAAGCCCGTTCGACGCGCCCGGTGTCGGCCGTGGTGAGCCCGGTGCCACTGCGACCCGCCCCCGATTTCGGGCCGCTCGACACCGCGCGGGGCTGGGCGGTCACCCTGGTGCTCACGGTGATCGCGGGCATCACCCGCTTCCTGAACCTGAACTATCCGACCGACGCGCGCACACCGGTTTTCGACGAGAAGCACTACGCCCCGCAGGCCTGGCAGATGGTCACCGGCGGCGGAGTCGAGGACAACCCCGCCTACGGCCTGGTCGTGCACCCCCCGGTCGGCAAACAGTTCATCGCCCTCAGCGAGGCCCTGTTCGGCTACAACGCCTGGGGCTGGCGCGGCACCGCCGCCCTGGCGGGCACCGTGCTGGTGCTGCTGGTGATCCGGATCGTGCGCCGGATGTCGCGCTCCACCTTGATCGGCGCGTTCGCGGGCATCCTGCTCATCGCCGACGGCCTGACCTTCGTGTCCTCGCGCATCGGCATGCTCGACATCTTCATGGCGTTGCTGGTCACCGCCGCGTTCGGCTGCCTGATCGTCGATCGCGACGAGGTGCGTGAGCGGATGGCAGCCGCCGACCTGGCCGGTCGCGTCGGGCTCACCGACTGGGGACCACGGCTGGGGGTGCGCTGGTGGCGTTTCGGCGCCGGTGTGTTGCTCGGTCTGGCCTGTGGAACCAAATGGTCGGGCATCTACTTCATCATGTTCTTCGGGCTGATGAGCGTGGCGTTCGACGTGAGTGCCCGGCGCGCGTACGGGGTGCGCAGGCCGTGGGTCGGCACGCTGGTGCGCGATGTGGGGC
This sequence comes from Nocardia sp. NPDC050413, assembly GCF_040655475.1. NCBI lineage: Bacteria > Bacillati > Actinomycetota > Actinomycetes > Mycobacteriales > Nocardiaceae > Nocardia > Nocardia sp. NPDC050413. Next base: position 180,458 of record NZ_JBFAJZ010000004.1, read on the forward strand.
CGGCGCTGTACGCCCTCGTCGTCATTCCGCTCGTGGTGTACCTGTCGTCGTATTGGGCGTGGTTCGCCAGCGAGACCGGGACCTACCGGCACGCGGTCGGCAATCAGATCGGCACCGGTGGGGCGTTCGCGTTCCTGCCCGACGCCCTGCGCTCGCTCTGGTACTACCAGGGCGAAACCCTCGACTTCCATTCGACTCTCACCAATTCGGCGGGCAATCACCACCCGTGGGAATCCAAGCCGTGGACCTGGCCGATGGGTCTGCGTCCGATGCTCTACTACTACGCCGATGGCACCGTCACCGGTTGTGGCGAGGCGCAGTGTGTGAAGGCCGTGATGGCCATCGGCACCCCGGCGCTGTGGTGGCTCGCGCTGCCTGCGCTCGGCTGGATGATCTGGCGCAGCGTCACCCGGCGGGACTGGCGGTACGCGGCGGTGCTCGTCGGGTACGGCGCCGGTCTGCTGCCCTGGTTCCTCACCCTCGACCGGCAGATGTACTTCTTCTACGCCGTCGTGCTCGCCCCGTTCCTCGTGATGGGTGTCGCGCTTGTCCTCGGCGACATCCTCGGTTCGTCACGGCCGGTGGGGATACCGCGCAGCCCGAGGGGCACCTACCTGCCCGCCCCGGTCGACGAGCGCTATGCCCTCGGGCTGCTGATCGTCTCCATCTACCTGGGCCTGGTGATCGCGAATTTCGTCTGGCTGTGGCCCATTCTCACCGGGATGCCGATCAGCCCCGCCACCTGGCAGGACCACCTCTGGTTACCGAGCTGGCGCTGACACCTCAGCCGAGCGCGCGGTGGACGAAGTCGATGGCATCGCTGTCGGTGAGGCCGAGCCTGCGGATGGTCGTCACGTATTCGACGGCGGCGCGGCCGGCGATATCGCGGGTCGGGTCGCCCGACGACGCGATGAAAGAGCCCTGGCGGCCACGGGTTTCGAGGACACCGTCGGCCTCGAGTTCGCGGTAGGCGCGGGCGACGGTGTTGGGTGCGATACCGAGGTCGGCGGCCAGCGCCCGCACGGTGGGGATCTTGGTGCCCGCCGTGAGCGTGCCCGCGCGGACCTGTTCGATCACCGCCATGCGCAACTGTTCGTAGGGCGGCTGGGTGGAATCGGCGGACAGCTCGACGTGGAACATCACACCTCGTCTCGGGACAGCGGGCAGGACATGCATCGGGGGCCGCCGCGCCCGGACCCCAGCTCCGAACCCTGGATGGTGAGCACCTCGATCCCCGCGTCGGTCAGGCGGGAGTTGGTCATCTCGTTGCGTTCGTAGGCCACGACGACGCCGGGGGCGAGCGCGAGGGTGTTGTTGCCGTCGTCCCACTGCTCGCGTTCGGCGGCGGGCCCGTCGCGGCCGGTGTCGATCACCCGCAGGGTCGGGATGCCCATCGCGGCGGCAGCGGCGGGCAGGAACGGTTCGGGGCCGCTGATGCTGATGCGTTCGGTGTCACCACGGCCGGCGAAGCCGTCCTCGCGACGAATCGTGAACGCCTGCAAGGTTTCCCGGACGCCGGGGTACATCACCACCGCATCGGTGTCGACCATGGTGCACACGGTGTCCAGGTGCATGGTCGCGCGGTTCTGGGCGATCGGCACCACCAGCACGGTGTGCGCGAGGTCGTCGTCGAAAAGACTGCGCGCCAACGCTTCCGCACCGGCGGGCGTGGTTCGCTCGCCCACGCCCACCGCGACGACACCGGGAGCGAGCAACAGCACATCACCGCCCTCGATGGGGGCCGTGTGCGATTCGTAGGCCCGGCGCACGCCGAGGAAACGAGGGTGGAAGGCGTAGACGAGGTCGGTGATGGAGGTTTCGCGACTGCGCGCGGGCAGGGCAAGCGAGGTGATCGCCACCTTGGGACCGACCCAGAACGACGAGTCGCGGGTGAACAGCAGGTTGGGCAGCGGGTCGATGACGAAATCGGCACCGTGATGCATCCGCCGCACCAGCGACGTGGAGTCGGGACCGAACGGCAGTTCGTCGAAAGTCATTCCGGCCATGAGGATATCGGCCAGTTCGGGGGCCTCGACCTTGCGGAGTTCGGCGGCGAGCTGGTCGGCGAGATCGTGGCCGAGCCTGCGCGCGTCGACGGCGGCGGAGATGCCCTGGATACGGGCGGCGCCGCTGGTCGCGAGTGTTTCGGTGAGCAGGTCGGCGAGCAGCAGCACCTCCACGCCGCGCCCGCGCAGGACGGCGGCGAAGGCGTCGTGTTCCTCCTGGGCGCGTTCCACCCAGGGGATGCCGTCGAAGAGCAGCTGATCGTTGTTGCTCGGGGTGAGCCTGCGCAGCTCATCGCCGGGCCGGTGCAGCAGCACCGTGCGCAATGTGCCGACCTCGGAGGTGACAGCCAGGCGCGAGTCCGTTCCCATGCCGAAACCGTAATGCGAGCGGGGCGCGCCTGCCAGGAGGACCCGCACCGAGTCACCCCGTTTTCGTACACCACACAAGTACCTCAAGTATGGTTGAGGTGAAAGCGGGAGGAGACAGGAAATGACGACGGCCGATTGGCAAACGAAGGAGCTGACCCCCGGGCAGCTCTCCGAGCGTAGTGGAGTTGCAGTGTCCGCGTTGCACTTCTACGAACGCGAAGGTCTCATAACGAGTCGTCGAACCAGTGGCAATCAACGCCGCTACGCACGCGAGACGCTGCGGCGGGTGGCGTTCATCCGCATCTCCCAGCGCGTCGGCATCCCGCTCAGCGATATCCGCTCCGCGCTCGACCGGCTGCCCGAGGGCCGCACACCGACCCGACGCGATTGGGAGGCCGTGTCGACCACCTGGCGTGCGGACCTCGACGAACGAATCACCCAGCTCACGCGACTGCGCGACAATCTCACCGGTTGCATCGGCTGCGGCTGCCTGTCGCTGGGTTCGTGCAAGCTCGTCAACGAACACGACCGCCTCGGCGCGGAGGGGCCGGGCGCGCGCGTGCTCGATGTACACCTGAACTGTCCACCGAAAAGTGGCTGCGCCTAGCCACTGCCGCACGGCTGGGGCATCATCGCGGTATGACTTCACTCGAGACCCGCGCCAAGTCCCTGCTCGCGCTGCACCGTCCCGGCGATCCGGTGGTCCTGCCGACGGTGTGGGACGCCTGGTCGGCGAATGTCGCTGTGAATGCAGGTTTTTCGGGACTGACGATGGGCAGCCATCCGGTCGCGGACTCGATCGGGCGCCCCGACGGTGAGGGGATGAGCTTCGACGAACTGCTCGCGCGTGTCGCGCAGGTGACCGCCTCGGTGGAGGTGCCGGTGTCGGTCGACATCGAATCCGGGTACGGCCTCGAACCGTTGCAGCTCATCGACGGCCTGCTCGGGGCGGGTGCCGTCGGCCTCAATATCGAGGACACCGTGCACAGCGAGGGCAAGCGGCTGCGCGAGGCCCAGGAGCACGCCGACCTGGTGCGCGGCCTGCGCGAGGCCGCCGACGCCACCGGCGTGCACGTGGTCGTCAATGCCCGCACCGACCTGTTCCTGCGCCAGGACGGCGAGGAATCCGACCGCGTCGACCGCGCCATCGCCCGCCTGACCCTCGCCGCCGAAGCGGGCGCCGACGTGCTCTACCCCGTCGGCCGCCACAGCGACGAAACCCTGCGCCGCCTCACCACCGAACTGCCGCGCCCGGTCAACGCGATCGGCCAACCCGGAACTCCCGCCAAGGCCTATTTCGCCGAGCTCGGGGTAGCCCGGATCAGCTTCGGCCCCTTCCTCCAGGCGGCGCTCGCCACCGAAGCGACCCGTCTGCTCGAGACCTGGAAGTAGTCCGGCTGAGGTAGGTCAGCGGTTCAGGACCGCGAGCATGCCTGCCACCGCTCGCGGCCAGGTGAATTGTTCGGCGCGGTGGCGGGCGGCTTGGCGACGGTCGGTGGTCGGCATGGCGAGGACGTCGGTGACGGCTCGGGCGAAAGCTCGGGGGCGGTCGGCGGCTACGGCGCCGCATTCGGCGGTGATGATGTCGGCCAGGGCCGAGGAGCGGCTGGCCACGACCGGGGTGCCCGCGGCCAGGGCCTCCAGGGCGGCGAGGCCGAAGGTTTCGTGCGGGCCGGGGGCCAGGGAGACGTCGGCGGTGGCGAGCAGGGTCGCCACCTCGGTGCGGTCGCTGATGAAACCGGTGAAGTGCACGGCCGGTTCGCCGCCGGGTAAGGGCGGCAGGGTGCGGGCGCGGCGTTCGAGGGATTCGCGGCGGGGGCCGTCGCCCGCGACGACCAGACGGGTCGGCATGCCCGCACGGTGCAGGGCGCCGATCGCCTCGATGCTGCGGTCCACCCGCTTCTCCACCGACAGCCGCCCGCAGTGCACGAGCAGTGGATAACCGTCCACGCCGAGGTCGGCACGGAGCTGCCGGTCGCGCTTGCGTGGGCTGAACAGGTCCAGGTCGACGCCGAGCGGGACGAGTTCGACATTGGGGGCGCCGATCCGCTGGAACTCCTCGCGGGCGAAATCGGTGGTGCACACGACCATGTCGTAGTCGTCGGCGGTGCGCCGGTTGGCGACGTCGGCGCAGCGCCGGGCGGCGGGCCCGGGGAGCACCTGACCGAGCAGCCGGTCGAGCCGTTCGTGCGAGATCATCACGCTTGTCACGCCGCGCCGTCCGGCCCACCGCCCGAAGCCGCGCAGGGTCAGCCGGTCGGACACCTCGAGCACGTCGGGCCGCAGCCCGGCGAGTACGTCGGCCACCGCCCGCGGGTCGGCCGCGCGGTAGCCGCCGGTGAACGGAATACCGAAGGCGGGCAAGGTGATTCGCAAAGCCCCGGTGGACAGCACTTCCTCGCTGCGGCGCGGGCCAGGCACGATCAGCACCACCTCGTGCCCGGCGGCCACATACCCTTCCCCCAGGTGGTGCAGCGCGGTGCGCAACCCACCGGATCGTGGGCCGTAGAAATTCGCTAGCTGCACGATGCGCACATGCCGATGGTCCAGCCGTCCGGGTTACTCGCGGCTCCTGCCCGTGGAATGGCAGGTGAACACCCGTGAAAGAGCCGCTTAACCCGTTTCGCCGTCGAGCGAGGGCCGGACCCGGAGCAATCCGTGCCCGGTGGCGGCCGTGGTGACCGTCGCCAGCTCGGCATGCGCGCGGATCCACTCGCCCTCGGCGAAGCGCACCCGCAGCGTGAGCCGCCGCGTCGTGTCCGGAGCGTGCACCAGCTCGGCACAGGCGGCACGCAACGCGGTCAGATCGGTGGGGTCGATGGTCGGTCGTTCGACGGCCCAGCGATCCAGCGGCGGCGGTGGCTCAGCCACCCATTCGTAGATGACGCCGCTGGCGAGCAGGATCAACCCGGCGCCGACATCAACTCCCTTGGACACGGCGCGCAGCATCGCGACCTCGAGGTCGACCGTTTCGCCGCCGAGTTCGGGGACGGCGTGCATCAATCCGCTCACCCGGCGCAGCTCCGGCCGGGCCCGCGCCACCATTTGGAACCGGCGGACCTGTTCGTCGTCACCGAGCACGTCGACCGCTCCCTGCCAGCGCCCGCCTGGCTCGAGGGTGCTCGCCATCGCGAAATAGTCGACCCGGCCGTCGAAACGGACCATGCGCCCGAACGCCTCGGGCGGTGTGCGCACCACCCGCACGGCCGCTGGCTCGCGCGCGAAGATCAGTTCCTCCAGACCCGGCCCGTGATGGGCGAGTTCGGTGCGGGCGTCCCAATCCCAGGCGGCGACATGACGGCGTGGCGGCACGGGTGCGTCGGCCGGCCCGATCCAGACCTGGACGCCGTGTGTCCCGCCCAGTGCGCACCGCACGGGTTCGACGAAAACGACGGTGTCGCCCAGACGCGCGGATTCCCCAGCGCGTACCGCATCACGCAGCAGTTTGGCCTTGGCGGGGCCGATCGCGCGTGACCAGCGTTGTGGGGCGATCCATTCCCTGACCCGCGCGTTGTCGGCGACAAGAGCCGGTTCGAGATCCTCGGTGAGGGTCTCGACCAGTAACCACCCGTCGGCGGGCATTCAGCTGGGTGCCACGCCGCGTCCGGCACGTGGGAGATCGAGATCGAGCGGAATACGCCCCTCCCGAAGCTGAACCTCGACCTCCTCGGCGGGCATCGGTCGTGCGATCAGGAAGCCCTGGGCGCGATAGCAGCCGAGACCGACAAGGGTCCGGGCCGCCATGGGGGTCTCCACACCCTCGCCGACCACGCCGAGCCCGAACGAACCGGCCAGGCCGATAATGGATTTCACGATGGCGAGGTCGTCGTTGCTGTCGCCGAGGCGCTGCACGAAACCCCGGTCGATCTTCACCGCGTCCACCGGCAGGGCCTTCAGGTGCGACAGGGAGCTGTAACCGGTGCCGAAGTCGTCGATGGCGATCTGCACGCCCATCCGCTTGAGCCCGCGCAGGGTCACCCGGGTGCGCACGAGGTCTTGCACGACAACGTGTTCGGTGATCTCGAGGCACACCGAGCTGCCGTCGATCTCGAACAGGCGGAGAATGTCCTCGATCCGCTCGACGAAATCGGCGCTCACCAGCTGCACCGGCGACACATTGATCCGGATGACGACATTGGCCGCCAGGCCACGCCGCCGCCAGTCGGCGAATTGGGAACAGGCCGAACGGATCACCCAGCGGCCGAGCTCGCCCGCCAGGTTGGTCGCCTCGGCCACCGACACGAACGCGCCGGGCGGTAACAGGCCACGGGTGGGATGCTGCCAGCGCACCAGCGCCTCGAGCGCGACGATCCGGCCGGTGCGCAGGTCGACCTCGGGCTGGTAGTGCAGGATCAGCGACCCGTCGGAGACCGCGCTGCGCAGGTTCAGCTCCACATCGTCCTGGAGTTCGAACTGCGCGCGCATGGCGTCGGTGAACACCGCGACGCCGTTGCCCCCACCGGATTTGGCGGACAGGAGCGCGTGGTCGGCTCGGCGCAGGACATCCGACACCGAAGTCTCGCCCGGAATGCCCAGCGCCACACCGACACTCACGCCACGGCTCACCGACTCCTGGCCCACCGAGACCCGGCGCCCGATGAGTTGCTGAATGCGCGCGGCCTCGAGTTCGGCGGCGACCGCGTCCATCGGTTCGGCGGGCACGATCACGAATTCGTCGCCACCGAGGCGGGCGATCATGTCGTCGGGCCCGAGGTTCTGTTTCAGCCTGCGGGCGAGAGTGCGGATGAAATTGTCGCCCGCGCTGTGGCCGAGGAAATCGTTGAGGGCCTTGAGCCGGTCGAGATCGAGAAAGAAGGTGGCGACGGGGCCCGGGTTTTCGGGCGCGAGCCTGCGTTCCATGTATTCGAGCAGGGCACGCCGGTTGGCCAGGCCGGTGAGATCGTCGTGCAGGGCGATATAGCGCAGTTTCTCCTCGGCGACCACGCGCGCCTGCAGTTGCGCGAACAGGGCGGCGATCGCCTTGAGGACATTGAGTTCGCGCTTGGTCCAGGTGCGGTCGCCCATCTTCACGAAGCCGAGCACACCGGTGGACTCACCCCGCGAAACCAGCGGCACACAGGCCATGGCGACCTGCGGGATGCCGGAGGATTTGCGGATCGTTTCCTGGTAGTCCTCGCTGTCGTTACCGGGCCGAACGATCAGCGGTTCGGTGGCGAATTCGAGAGCGCGGAATACCGAGTCGGCCTTGTCGAACTCCACCACCCGTAACGGGTCGGGCACCGGCGTATCCGCGCGCTGCGGCCATTCGGCGACGAGCACGGTGGCGCGGCGGGTGCGGTCGGTATGGCGCAGATAGCTGAAATCGACGTCGAAATGTTCGACGAGTGCGGCGAGCACCCGCTCGCTCGCCGCCACCATGGTCGTGGCGTCGACACCCATCAACTCGGAGGCGACCTCGGTCACCAGTGAGTCGAGCGATTGCCGATGCACGCTGTCTCCGATCCGCGCTATCCGTCGTTCCTACTGCCAGGCACCGGCAACCGTCGACTGCGAACGCTCGCAGCGGCGGCGTAGCTCAGACGAAGAACCAATGCCACGTTCTCATCCTCAGAGATTTCCATGACGTCCAGGAAACGCCTCTGAATGCTGGCAAGTGTATCTGTGAACTCGGGAGAAACGCGGCGCAAATCCTCGGGCCGGTTCGCGTACAGGAACACCGGAGACACCGGCTGCACCGCCAGCCCCAGCAGTTGCGCCCGCAACCAGACCTTTTCGACGGCGGCACCGGCCCGCGCGTAGTCCGCGAGATCCGGTGCGCCGCCGCCGCGTTTCCGGAACCCGACGGTGACGAGCGCGGAACTCGACCGCACCCGGTCGACCGTGAATTCGCCGAGCGCGGTGCCCGCCGACCACTCACGCAACCGGGCCATCACATCGCTGCGGCTGCCGACCTGGAGTTTCGCGAGTTCGTCCGGTGCCGGGTCGAGGGTCCGCACGTCGATGCCGGTGCGGATATCCTCGCCCGGCCAGCGCAATTCGGCGTAGAGCTGCTGGTGCAGCTGCGGGGTGAGATAGCGGACGCGATCGCTGGCACCGAGCAGATCCGCGACCTCGGCGAGGCGTTCGCGCCCGGTGATCGCATGCACGATCGCTTGGTCGCCCGCTGCTCGCGCGAGGGCGGGCAGCACCGAATCCGGGAGGTCGGCGGCGTTGCCGAGGCGCCGGTTGGTGTGGCGCGCGCAGGCGAGCGGGTAATCGGCGGCGAGCTCGGCGTCGGTGCCGGGACGCAGTCGCAGGCGGGCGATCAGGGGTGCCGACGGGTCGTCGACGAGCAGTTGCGTGTCGCTGAGCAAACCGTGAGCGGCGGCCGCCGCCGTGGCGTTGTACAGCGCGGCACCGACGGCGACCGCGCTGCCGCGCAGGTCGACGTCCATCGCCGTCGTGTCCGTCGGATCGAGGGCGATCTCGATGAGCTCGTCGTCGCCGCGCAGGATCCACGGCTGCACGTTGCCGCCCGAGGGCGCGCGCTGCGCGCAGGCGAGGATCGTGCCGATGGTGTCGGTGGGCGGTGGCTCGTCGTCGAGTTCGGTGGCGTGGTCGTCGGCGTCGTCGTCGAGGTAGCCGGGTTCGGCGAGCGAATCCAGGGCGGCTTCGAGGTCGATGCGTGTTCGGCCCGACGACAGCTTCGTCCCGAGTCCGATCCGGCGGACCGCCGCGCTGACGATCGCGGCGCCCAGCTGCACCTCACCACCCAATTGTGGCCAGGTGGTGATGGTTTCGCCGACCTCGGCCAGGCTGGCGGCCATGCGCGCGGACAGCTGGGCCGGGTCGAGGATGCGCAGCACGTGGGGCGCCTTGGACCTGGTGTCGAGACCGGCGAGCTGGGCGCCGGTGGTCGCACCGAGCAGACCGTGGAAGGGTTCGCGGCCGGGTTCGAGGTCGTAGCGCTCGACGTCGAACAGGCCGCGGTCGTTGGTGTCCATCAGCAGCGGGATGCGCCTGCGGCGGGCGGCTTCGCGGACCGCGAATTTGATGTCGAGCGAATCGCATTCCTCGACGACGAGGGAGAGCCCGTCGAGGAATTCGTCGGCGGTCTCGGTGAGCACACCGGTCTGCCAGATCTCCACCGGCAGGTAGGGGTCGAGTTCGGCGATGCGGCGGGCGGTGACCACCGCTTTGTTCACGCCGACGTCGAACAATCCGCCCGGGACCCGGTTGAGGTTCGACAGCTCGATGGTGTCGAAGTCGGCAAGGCGCAGCAGCCCGCAGGTGCCCTCGAGGGCCAGCGTGTAGGCCACCGAATGGCCGACGCTCTGCCCGACGACGCCGACGCGCAGTTCCCGCAGCCGCCGCTGTTCGTCGCGGGTGAGCTTGTTGCGGTTGCGGTCCGAGCGGATCGCGGTGAAGGCATCGGGCCCGAGCACGGCGACGAGCGCGTTGCGCCACGGGTAGTGCACCCACCGTTCCTCGCCGGGGTCGAGCCCCGGGGGTGGACCGGTGAGCTGATCGAGTTCGGCGCGCAGTCCGGCGCGCAGGTCGACGGTCTGGATGCCAGGGATGTCGGCGAGCTGCCGCAAGGTTGCCCGGTCGGTGGGGTCGCGCGGATCGAGCAGACGTGGCCGGTAGTCCGCCGTCTGTGGTGCTTGTTCGTTCATCTAGCGATCGACCCCACGAAAACGTGCCGTCGCGACCGCGGTGCTGTGACGGTGAATCCGCCGCAACCGCGTTTCGCCGCATGCTGCATCGACAGCCATCGGGTTCCTACTCCATGCTTCACGCCCGCAAGGGGTCGGCGTCCCATAGATGCCGACTGGTGCAGTATCCGTCATCGGTTACGAATCCACCAGACAAGTGGCTAATTTCCCGGAAACCTTCTGAGCCAGTTGAAATAACCGCAGGTCAGAAGCGGTTAGGGTGCACTGAGTAAATTTTCGCAGACCGTACGGTCCGAATGCAGCTACCCGTCAGTTATCGACTTGGATCGAGACGAACAGTTCCACGTCGGTCGGCCCGTGCCAGACCTCGATCTCCTCGCGGTAGGCGCGCGAGATCTCGGCGGAGGCGGTGGCGTCGTCGACCTGGGCCCACACGTCCTCGACCGGGTCGTGGTAATCGCCGTTGGGCGCGAAGCGGGCGTAGATGCCCTTGGGGACGCTGACCATCAGGTCACCGACGGGCACCTCGTCGGGCGTGGCGAATTCGCGGGCGACCAGGGCGTTCCAGTTGCCCGCCGGGTCCGGCACGTAAACGGTGTGCAGCGGTTCGCGCCCGCCGGGACGGTCGCGCAGCCGGTCCTTGAGGAACTCGATCAGATCGCTGTTGGAGACCTTGAAGCTGGGATGCACGCGCGGCACGGCGAGGCCGCCGTAGAGCGCCCCGCCGCGGACCACGATCGTGTAGGTCATCGCGGATCGACCGCCAGGTACAGGTCGATCTTGTACGCGTGCGGGTAGCACTCGAAATCGCCGGTGAAGGTGCGTTTGATCTGGTTGTGTTCCTCGGCGTAGGCGATCTGGGTCCACAGATCCGTCATCACCTGGGGAAAGTTACCGACCGAGGAGAAGCGGGCGTAGGCGCCGCGCGGGAGCCGGGCGGCGAGATGGCCACGGGTGACCTGATCGAGCGAATCGCACTGATAGCCGACGATCTGGGTGTTGTAGGTGCCGAGCTCGCCGCTGAAATCGGTGTAGGCGCTGGCCAGTGGCCCGCCGAGATCCTGGTGCAGGACCGCCGACCAGGCGGCTTCGAGGTCGTGGTCGCGCAGCTTACCGAGTGCGCGTTTGGGACTGCGGACCGGCAAACCGGCCACCCAGGTCTCGTCCCGCTCGACGATTTCGAACTGCATTGATGACTCTCTCGAAGGTCGGCACGGTTGCGCCATGCTATCAACATCGGTCGACCCCACCTAACCACAGCTGAGCTGGTCAAACGTCCATCACCACGCGGGGCATTGTCCGATTCACCTCCATGCCCTAAGCTCCCGCGCTCGTGTGGGTACGCGCGGCGCTCGAAGCGCGAAAACAAGTGATGCGGTGGGCAGGACTTGTCGTTGTCGCGGTCCTGGCGGGGTACATCGCGGTGTTGCTGGGCGACGCGCGCCATTTCTACACCGACGATACCGAGGCCCAGTACGTGCCCATGTGGCAGCTGCTCGGCGCCGAACTGCGCGCCGGCCGTTTCCCGGCGATGGTCCCGTGGGAATGGATGGCGGGCAACTACAGCCTCGAGGAGGCCGGGCTCTACAACCCGGCCCAGCTGCTGGTGTATCTGCTCGCGCCCTCGTTCGACGATCTGGCCGGTTACGCCACGGCCGTGAAGTTCGTGTTCTCCGCGATCGCGGCGCTCGGCGTGTTCCGTATCTGCCTGGCCTACGGTGCGCGGGCGCCGTGGGCGGCACTGGCCGGTGTGGCGTTCCCCTTCAGCGGCTGGTTCCTGTTCTTCGACGAGGCGAGCTGGTTCACCTCCCAGACGGGCACCGCGTGGCTCGTGCACGCCTGGGCCTCGGCGGTGCTCTACGCGCGCAAACGATCCGGCCCGATCCCGCTGTTCGTGTTCCTGTACCTGGCGCTGACGATCCAATACGTCTTCCCGGCCGTCGAAGCCGCGCTGATGATCGTGGCCGTGGCCGCCGGGGAGTACCTGTATCAGCGCAAGTGGGTGCCGGTGCTGCGGATGCTGACCGCCGCCGGTCTCGCCGCGCTGGCCTCGCTGATCGCGAATCTGCCGCTGCTGCTGTCGTCCCAGGCCACCTGGCGCGGCGACGTCTCCACCATCCACAACGATCCGTTCCTCACGGTGCCGTGGTCGGAATCGCTCAATGCCAGTCTGCCCAGCACGGTTCCGGCGTTCACCGCGTGGTGGGGGCATGTGCAACCACTGCCGATGGTCTACATCGCGTGGTTCGTGATTCCGGCGCTGGCCTTCATCGATTGGAAGGCGGCGGCGAAGTCGGCGAGCGAGTGGAGCGGCATCGCCCTGTTCGCGGTGGCGACGCTGATGTGGACGGCGGGACCGGGCGCGATCGGGCCGCTGCGCTGGCCCGCGCGGGTGCTGCCGATGCTCGCCATCGCCGTGCTCGTGCTCGTCTGCGTTCTGCTCAGCAGGTACGGGGTGTTCGCGTCGTCGCGGCGGCGGTACGCGGCGGCGGGCGCGTTGATCGGGCTGCTGTTCATCCGATCCTTCTCGGCCGCACCGGAACTCCTCGTCCGGCATGTGCTCGCGGTCGTCGCGGTCGTGGCGATGGGAGCGGGCGCGCTGTGGCTCGCGCGTCATCGTGGCGTGGCAGCGGCGGCGACGGCGATGATCGCCGCGACCATGCCCATCGCGTTCGCACAGGTCGCGGCTGCTCCGGAAACCCCACTGTCCTACGGGTTCCCGGAGCGGCGCTCGGAGATGCTCGCCGCCTTCCCCGATTTCGGCGGGCGCACACTGCAATTGGCCGATCGCATCGCGGTGCGCGACGAGGAACGCACGCTCGCGGGCACTTACGGATCGATCGCGCTCGGTAGCTATGCCAAGAACATGGGCCTGCAGTACGTGAACGGGTACACCCCCGTCGGGCACGCCGCCTTCGCGGGACTGCTGTGCATGGCATGGGACGGTGGCACCTGCCCGGACGCCTATCGCCGGGTGTTCGCCGTCGAACCGTCGACCGACACACCGATCGTCGACCTGATGCGACTGGATCGCGTTGTGCTGCAACGCGCGCAGTACCCGGACGCGGGCGAGAAACCCGCACCGCCGGGCTGGGCGTTCGTCCGCTACCCCGGCCACGAACACCAGATCTGGGTGCTGGAACGCGTGAATCCGCTGCCCTCCCCCGGCGACATGATCGCGCACGAATCCGGTGTCCACGCCACGGTGATGCCGGAGGCCGGACTCACCAACCGCGCGACCGTCTCATCCGGCACCGGCGGACGGATCGTGTTCTCCCGCCTGGCCTGGCCCGGCTACACGGCCACCCTCGGCCCGAGCGAGATCCCGACCCGCGCGGTGGCCGGCACCTTCCTCGCCGTCGACATTCCGCCGGGCACGCACAATGCCGAACTCACCATCACCTGGCGACCGCCCGGCCTGTCGATCAGCCTCACGGCGGCGCTACTGGCCGTGCTGGGGATCGCGGCACTGCACTGGTGGTACCGGCGCGAGGACGAACCGGCGGTCGAGGAACCGGCCGCCGAACGCCCCCGCGTCGCGGTCAGCTGATCGCGGCGGCCAGGTGCGGCCAGGCTTCGTGCAGGTCGGCCTCGAACTGACCCCAGGTGTGCGAACCGGTCGGCCGGTGCACGTGCACGGCCGGGATACCCAGCTGGGCGAGGCGTCCGGCGAAGGCGGCCGTGCAGGCGCCCGCGATGGTCTCGAGCGGCGGCATCGGCAGACCGCGGTCGGCCGCGCCCGGTGCGCCCGTCGCGGCGGCGAGGAAGATCGACTTGCCCGCGAGGCGACCGGCATTGGCGAAGACGTCGTGCTCGCGCCAGACGGGTCCGCCCGGAACGCCCCACATGTTGCCCGGGTTGCCGCCGCCCCGCACGGCCTGGGCGCTCGCCATCGCGATGCCCATCGGGTCGGCCGCCCACGGGCATCCGCTCAGCGCCGCGACCGCCGAGAACCGCGGGCCGCCCTGGATCGCCAGATCCAGCGCCGACGCCGCGCTCATGGACACGCCTGCGATGGCGTTGCGTCCGTTGGTGCCCAGCGCGCCGTCGATCACGCCGGGCAGTTCCTCGGTCAGGTAGGTCTCCCACCGCACGCGCCCGACCGCTGGATCGTCGGAGATCCAGTCGGTGTACAGGGTGAACGCACCGCCGACCGGCATCACCACATTGACGAACTTGTCGGCGAAGAAGTGCCGCACATCGGTGTTGTCCCACCAGGAGATGCCGTCGGCGCCGCCGCCCGCACCCGTGAGCAGGTACAGCGTCGGCGCACCCGCGCCTGCCGCCTTGATCACCTTGTTCTGCACGACCCGCCCCATCGCGGGCGAGTACACGTCGATCTGGGCGGCCCGGCCGCCCAGCGGCACCTCCCCCGTCACATGAGCCCCCGGATCGGCTGTCGCCCGGCCTCCACCGACAACAGCAACGATCGCGCACACCACAGCAAGCCACAACCTCGATGTAGTCACCGATCCGGTATACCCCCTGCCTCCGGGTTCGACACGGAAACACACGCGCTCGGCCGACAGCGCGACCGGATGGTGACCAGGGTCACTGCGTCCTGGACGTATGTCCTGTGAGGTGCTGGTGAGCTGCTGTTTCCGCCGATAGCCGAGCACTCGGCGCCCGGAAAACCAGATGATTTGTGTCGGTGGTGACCGGAATACTTGCCCGCGCCCGATGAGTTGGACCGACGGCCCCCGTCTTCTTTCTTGTGGTGCCCGCACACCCGCCGTTCCCCGCCCCGGAGGTTTACCCGAATGCCAGCCGATATATCCGCACCTGCCGCGAAGGAGCGGACGCCAACTGTCATCCGGGTCCTGGTGCTCGCGACCTTCGTCGTGATCCTCAACGAGACCATCATGATCAACGCGATCCCCCGCCTGATGGAGGATCTGAAGGTCACCGAGGTGGCCGCGCAGTGGGTGTCCACCGCGTTCATGCTCACCATGGCGGCGATCATCCCCACCACCGGCTGGTTCCTGCAGCGGGTCACGACCAGGACGGCCTACGCCACGGCGATGGCCACCTTCATGGCAGGCACCGTGCTCTCGGCCGTCGCGCCGACCTTCGCCGTGCTGCTCATCGGCCGGATCATCCAGGCCGGTGGCACCGCGGTGATGATGCCGCTGCTGATGACCACGCTGATGACCGTCGTCGCGGAGAAGGATCGCGGCCGGGTGATGGGCAACGTCACCCTGGCCATCTCGGTCGCGCCCGCGATGGGTCCGGTCGTGTCCGGGCTGGTGCTGCAGATCAGCGTGCCCCAGATCGACTCGTGGCGACTGCTCTTCGTGCTGATGCTGCCGATCACCGGCATCGTCACCTGGCTGGGTCTTCGCCAGCTCGAGAACGTCGGCGAGCCGGAGGCCGGGGCCATCGACCTGCTCAGTGTCGCGCTGGCGGCGCTCGGTTTCGGTGGGCTGGTGTACGGGCTGAGCAAGTTCCACGGTGACGACTACACGACCGCGATCACGATCGTCGCCGTCGGCCTGGCCATGATCGCCGCGTTCGCGCTGCGTCAGATCCGGTTGCAGCGCACCGGCACCCCGCTGCTCGACCTGCGTGTGCTGCTGGCGGGCACCTACACCAAGGCACTCGTGCTGATGTCGGTCGCGTTCCTGGCGATGATGGGTTCGATGATCCTGCTGCCGCTGTACCTGCAGAACCTGCGGCACCTGAGCCCGTTGGAAACCGGTCTGCTGGTGATGCCGGGTGGTCTGGCGATGGGTCTGCTCGGGCCGACCGTCGGCAAGCTGTTCGACAAGTTCGGTGGGCGCGTGCTGGTGATCCCCGGCTCGATCGGCATCACCGTCTCGCTGGCCGGCTTCACCCAGATCTCGACGGATATGCCCTACTGGCAGCTGCTCGGCCTGCACATCCTGATGATGGTGTCGCTGGCGGCCACGTTCACCCCGGTGTTCACCCTCGGCCTCGGCGCCCTGCCGATGAACCTGTACTCGCACGGCAGCTCGATGCTCGGCACCCTGCAGCAGGTGGCCGCGGCCTTCGGTACCGCGCTGGTGGTCACCGTGATGTCGGCGCGCAGTACCTCGCTCATCGACGCGGGCACCGACCCGGCGACGGCCGGCCTGGACGGTATGCGCCTGGCCTTCGGTGTCTCCGCCGTCCTCGCGCTGATCGTCATCGCGATGGCGGTGCTGCTGCCCGCTCGCGCGGCGGCCGACCCGCACGCCGCCCCGGCGGTGCAGGACGCCGAAGAGGAAACCCCGGAGCTGGTCAAGAACTGACCTGGTCCCAGCGAAGCCCCCGTTCCTCGTGGACGGGGGTTTCGTCGTTCTCCCGGCCGGTCAGGCCGCGGGACGGATGATGATGTCGCCGACGGTGTTCCGTGCGTGCAGGCGCACCGACTCACCGTTCGGTGCGACCGGCACGATCGTGTTGCGCACCGCGCCGACGGTCGCCTCGGTCTCGAGCTGCACGGCGGTGCCGGGGCGGATGCCCACCTCCAGCTCGCCCATGGAGGTCTCCACCCGGATCTCGCCGCTGGTCACCTCGCCGATGCGGATGTCGCCCTTGGCGACCTTGGCGGTGACCGGTCCGGTGGGGCGTTCGAGGACGATGTCGCCTAGGGAGATCGTCAGGTCGCAGGCGCCGAGCGCACCGTTGCCGCGCAGCTGTCCGACTCCGGCAGTTCCGGTGAGATGTGAGCCGGTCGGCACCTCGATGGTCAGCTCGATCGACGGGTTACCACCGAACGGGCTGTGGGTGCGCCAGCTCTTGGGCGTCACCACCGTGAGCTTGCCGTCGGCGAAGTTCACCTCGGTCTGTTCGGCGACGCGCACGTCGCCCTTCTTGCCCGGATCGGACGGCGCGACGGTGACAACGGCGTCGGTGCGGTCGGAGGCGATGACGGTGACGCCTGCCGACAGGACATCGACGCTGACGGTGACCGGTTCGGTGGTGGCGAAGGTGTACATCGGGTGCTCCTCGGTGGATCCGTTCGGTTGATGACCATACTGTCGCGACCGGCGCTGACACGAGGCTGACACCACCCTGACGCACCCGGGGACACCCTATCCGGACAGGCGACCAGCTGTGGTGGGCATCGCCCGGTCACCCGGTGCACAATGGGCGACGTGCAGATCGGAATGCTCGGGCCGCTGGAGATCCGGACAGCAGACGGTGGATCGATAGCGATACCCGGCGCCCGACTGCGGGCATTGCTCATCGCCCTCGCGCTGGAACCGGGCCGCGCCGTTCCCAAGACCCGGCTCGTCGACCTGATCTGGGACGAACAACCTCCGGCCGACGCCGCGAATGCCTTGCAGGCGCTGGTTTCCCGGCTGCGCAGACTGCTGCCCGACGGTTCACTCGAGGTGCAGGCGGGCGGGTACCGTCTCGCCGTCGAATCCGGCGCCGTCGACGCGGTGCGCTTCGAACGGCTGCTCGACGAAGCGCGCGGCACCGACGACCCGCGTCAGGCCGAACTGCTGCGCGAGGCACTGGAACTCTGGCGCGGCGAGCCGCTGCAGGATGTCGCCGACAGTGCCCCGTTCGACCCGGTGGTCACCCGTTTCCAGGGGCTGCGCCTGGCCGCGATGGAGGACCGGTACGAGGCCGAGGTGCGGCTGGGTCGTGGCCCGGAGGTCGTCGCCGAGCTCACCGAAGTCGTCGCGCGGCATCCGGTTCAGGAGCGACTGGTGGCCGCGTTGATGCGCGCGCTCGGCGCGGCGGGTCGCGGGGCCGAGGCGCTGGTGGTGTACCAGCGCACCCGCGAGGCGCTGGCCGACGAACTCGGCGTCGACCCGTCACCGGAGCTGTCGGAGCTGCACGTCGCGCTGTTGCGCGGCGAGGTCGGTGCCCGGCCCGCGCAGCGCTCGACGAACCTGCGCGCCGAGCTCACCAGCTATATCGGCAAGCACGGCGACATCGCCGTGGTACGCGAACTCCTTGCGACACACCGGCTCACGACGATCACCGGCCCCGGTGGCTCGGGCAAGACCCGGCTGGCGGTGGAAACCGCCCGCACCATGCTCGACGACCTCCCCGAGGGCGCGTGGCTGGTGGAACTCGCCGCCACCGACGCGAGCGGTGACCTCGCCCAATTGGCCTTCGCGGCACTCGGCAGGCGCGACGCGCTGATCGGCGACACTCCGAACGCCGAACCGATGGACCGGCTCGTCGCCGCCATCGGCGACCGGGAGACGCTGCTGATCCTCGACAACTGCGAGCACGTGATCGAGGCCGCCGCCACCTTCGCCCACCGGATCCTCGGTGAGTGCACGGGTCTGCGCATCCTGGCGACGAGCCGGGAACCGCTCGGCATCACCGGCGAGGCGCTGTGGCAGGTCGCGCCGCTCACGGTGCCGAGGGAGAACGCCGACCCGCAGGCGATCGAGTCCTCCCCCGCCGTCGTCCTGCTGCGCGACCGTGCGGGCGCGGTGCGCGGCGACCTCGGTTCCGACGCAACAGCTTTGGCGACCATGGCCCAGGTGTGCCGGGCCCTGGACGGTATCCCCCTCGCGATCGAGCTGGCGGCGGCGAGGCTGCGCACCATGTCGCTCGAGCAGCTCGCCCACCGCCTCGACGACCGGTTCCGCCTGCTCACCGGCGGCAGCCGCACCGCGATCGCCCAGCACCGCACGCTCCGCGCGGTGGTCGACTGGAGTTGGGAACTGCTGTCGGACGCGGAGAAGACCGTGCTGCGCAGGCTCGCGGTGTTCTCCGGCGGCGCGAGTCTCGAAGCGGCCGAACAGGTCTGCGCCGACGGTGCGGTGGTGCAGGACTGGGAGGTGCTCGAACACCTCACCACCCTGACCGAGAAGTCGCTGCTCACCGTCAGCGAGAATCCGCAGCCGCGTTACCGCATGCTCGAGACCATCAAGCAGTACGCCGCCGAACGCCTCGACGAGGCGGGCGACGCCGAATCCGCACGCCGAGCGCACATCTCGCACTTCATCACGCTGGCGGCCACCGCCGAACCGCACCTGCGCCGCGCCGAGCAGCTCGACTGGCTCGCCGTACTCGAGGCCGACCACGACAACCTCGCGGTCGCCATGCGCACGGCCCTCGCCGCCGCCGACGCCGATGCCGCGATGCGTCTGGCCGCCGCGGCGGGCTGGTACTGGTGGCTGGCCGGGTACAAGGGCGAGGGCACCGAGTTCGTCCTGGCCGCCGCCGAACTGTCCGGCGACGTGGACGACGGGACACGGGCAACCGTGTACGCCCTGGTCGTGCACTTCCTCAGCGGCGGGCGCAGTGGTGAACACGAGGTCGGTGAGTGGATCCGCAAGGCCAACCGGTACGGCCGCGACAGCCGGGGCGGACATCCCGCGCTGCGGTTCACCGGTGCGCTGGAGCGCATCCTGGCCGGTCCCGAGCACTATCTGCCCGCGTTCGAATCGCTGCTCGCCGACGATGATCCGTGGGTGCGCGCACTGGCCCGGCTGCAACTGGGCAAGCTGCGCACCGTGCTCGGCCATCCGGGTCGTACGGCCGACGAACTGCTCGAGCAGGCGCTCGCGGAATTCCGTGTCATCGGCGAGCGCTGGGGGATGTCGTTCGCGCTGACCGAGCTGGCCAACCGCACGGCCATGCGCGGCGAATTCGATGCCGCCTGCGCGCTTTTCGACGAGGCGATCGCGGTGGTCACCGAGGTCGGCACGCTCGAGGCCGTGGTGCGGATGCGCGCACGCCAAGCCCAGCTGTACTGGCTGCTCGACGACACCGAGGCGAGCGAGGCGGCGCTGGCGCACGCGCAGGAGTGCGCGGACCGCACCGGCTGGCCGACCTCGCTGGCCGAGGTCGCGCTCGTCCGGGCCGAATTGGCCAGGTGGAGTGGCGAACCCGTGCTCGCGCAACAGCAGATGGAACTGGCACAGAAACTGCTCGGTGACGAGGCCGGGCAACCGGTGGTCAGCGCCATGGCACACGATCTGCGCGGTTATCTCGCCGCCGATCTCGACGAGGCACGTACCAGCCACCGCGCGGCCTTCCAGGCCGCATCGAGCGCCGGTCACGCGGCGCTGCTGGCCCAGATCCTCGTCGGGATCGCGGATCTGGCCTTGCGCGCCGAACAACCCGAGCAGGCCGCCCGCCTGCTCGGTGCCGCCACCGTCACCCGTGGTGTGCCCGACCTGTCGCTGCCCGACGCGGCCCGCATCGAGGAGCAGACACGCCGAAGCCTCGGCGAAGCGGATTTCGCCGAGGCGGTGGCTCGTGGGTCGGAGTCGGATGTCGCCGAACTGGTCGAGCTCACACTCGCTTGCTGAAGGTCGAGCGCGACCACACATAGCCGATCACCGCGAAGCCCGCACACCAGGCGAAGGCGGCGACGGTGTGGCCGCCCGACGGCGTACCGGCCAGGAAACCGCGCACCGATTCGATGATCGGGGTGAAGGGCTGGTACTCGGCGAACTGCCGCACACCGGGCCCCATCTTCTCGGCGGGCACGATCGCGCTGCTCAGGAAGGGCAGCATGAGCAGCGGAACCACCGACATGCCCGCGGCCTCCGGGGTCTTGGCGGCCATGCCGAGGGCGACGGTGAGCCAGGCGGCGGCGAAGGCGGTCGCCAGCAGTACACCGAGCGCGCCGAGCCACTGCACCGCGCTCGCCGGTGAACGGAACCCGAGCGCGAAACCGACGCCGAGCACGGCCGTCAGGGCGATCACATTGGTGACGATGCTCGCCGCGACATGCCCGGTGAGGACGGCACCGCGCGACACATCCATCACCTTGAACCGGTTGATGACGCCCTTGGTCATGTCCGAGCTCACCGACACCGCCGTGCCGGACAGGCCGTAGCTGATGGCGAGCATGAGCATGCCCGGCACCGCGTAGTCGATGTAGTTCTCGCCGACATCGAAGGCGTCACCGAAGACATAGACGAAGATCAGCATCATCATCACCGGCATCAGCGCGGCGTTGAAGATGGTCACCGGGCTGCGGGTGATGTGGGTGGAGTTGCGCCGCAACATAACCGACGAATCGAACAGTGCGCCGGTCAGCGGGTTGGACGTGGTGGTGCTCATCGGGCTTCGGCCTCCTGGGTTGCGCGCCCGGTGAGGGCGAGGAAAACATCGTCGAGATCGGGGGTGTGGATGGAGACCTCGTCGGCCTCGAGGTCGTGGGCGGCGAGCCGATCCATCAGGGCGCGAAGGTTTTTCGTTCCGCCGTCGCCGGGGACGCTCAAAGTGAGCGAGTCCTCGTCGGGAACCGAGTCGGCCAGGGCACGGGCGGCGGCAGCGAGTTCGACGGCACCGCTGAAGCGGAACTCGATGTGGCTG
The DNA here is from genome assembly GCF_040655475.1 of Nocardia sp. NPDC050413. Taxonomy (NCBI): domain Bacteria; kingdom Bacillati; phylum Actinomycetota; class Actinomycetes; order Mycobacteriales; family Nocardiaceae; genus Nocardia; species Nocardia sp. NPDC050413. The sequence goes on from NZ_JBFAJZ010000004.1 coordinate 201,699, forward strand.
CCGGGAATTCGGCGCTTGAGTTCGCTCGCGGTACCTTCGGCGACGATGCGGCCCTGGTCGAGCACCGCGATCTTGTCGGCCAGCTGATCGGCTTCCTCGAGGTACTGGGTGGTGAGGAAGATCGTCACGCCCTCGTCGGTGAGTTCACGCACCATGTCCCACATGGTGCGGCGGCTGCGAGGATCAAGGCCGGTGGTCGGTTCGTCGAGGAAGATGATCCGCGGCTTGGTCACCAGCGTCATCGCCAGATCGAGCTTGCGGCGCATACCGCCGGAGTAGCTGCCCGCCTGCTTGTTCGCCGACTCGACCAGGTCGAAACGCTCGAGCAGATCGGCGATCACCCGTTTGCCCGCGGCACCGCGCAGGCGGTGCAGGTCGGCCATCAGCCGCAGGTTCTCCGCACCGGTGAGCAGGTCGTCGACGGCGGCGAACTGGCCGGTGACGCCGATGGCCTTACGGACCGCCTTGGTCTCGGCCGTCAGGTCATGGCCCGCCACCCGTGCGGTGCCCGCGTCGACCTGAAGCAGCGTGGTGAGCACATTGACAGTGGTGGTCTTGCCCGCGCCGTTCGGGCCGAGCAGGGAGAAGATGCTGCCCGCTTCGACGGTGATGTCGATGCCGTCGAGAACCTTCTTGTCCCCGTAGGACTTCCGCAGCCCCGAGGCGGCGATTGCTGTGCTGTTCATGCCGGCAACCATCGCCGGGCAGGCTGACACCGGGCTGACGGCGACCTGACACCTCCCCTGACACACATCGGTTTCATGCGTGCGCGATGTCTGTCAGTGCGGCGTCAGGTCCGCGTCAGCGTTCCGGGCGACCGTACTTTTCGTGAACAGCATCGCCATCGCCCCGGTCTTCGGTCCCCTCGTCGTCCCCGCGCCGGACTGGTCCCGTCTGTACGCCTGGGGCCGCCGGTTCGCACTCGGCGACCACGCCGTGGCTCAGCTGCTGCGCTTCGCGGTGGTCGGGGGCGTCAGCAACATCGCGTACGTGCTGCTGTTCATGGCCTGCACCGGCCTCGGCCCCCTCACCGCCAATGTCGCGGGCTCCGTGGTGAGCACGGTGATAGCCAACGAACTGCACCGCCGCCTCACCTTCCGCACCACCGCCGTCCCCTGGTTCACGGCCCAATATCAGGGCGGCGGCCTCGCGCTGATCGGCCTCGGCGTCACGACAGTCGCCCTGGCCGCCCTCGAATCCTTCGCCCCCACCCTCGGCGACCTCACCCAGGCCGGCGCCATGCTGGCGATCATGGCCGCCGTCGGCATGGCCCGCTTCCTGAGCCTCCGCTACCTGGTCTTCTGATCCCCGGCTCAGATACCGGCGGCTCTGACGACAGCGTCGGTGAGGCGCGGGGAAAGAGCCGACATCAGTCGCAGCACTCCGGCATAGACGGGGTACAGCTCGACCGGCTGATCCCGGACGGCGGTGAGTACCCACCGCGCGGCCTGGTCGGGGGTGAGGGCCGCTCGGCTGTCGTACTCGGCGGTGGGACTGATCATCGGAGTGCGCACGAGCGGGAAACCGATGGTGGTCACCTTGATACCGGTTCCGTGGCATTCCGCGCCGACACTGCGGCCGAAGGCGGCGAGGGCTGCTTTGGAAGCGTGGTAGGCGCTGAACTTCGGCATCACCCCGGCGGTGGTTCCCCAGGTACCGATATTGATGATGTGGCCGCGGTTCACCAGGCGCAGCGCGGGCAGCATCGCCAGCGTCAACCGGACGGGCCCGAAGTAGTTGACCGCCATGGTCCGTTCGTAGTCGTGAGCCCGTTCGGCGGCGTCGAGCGCCGTGCGCCGGATCGAACGTCCCGCGTTGTTGATGATGATGTCCGGAACCCCGAACAGGTCGAGCACCGTCGTGGCCAGTGCGCCGACCTGATCGGCGTCCGTCATATCGCACGGCACCGCGTGCGCGCTCCCACCCGCGGCGGCGATGTCGGCGCAGACCTGATCGAGCCGCTCCCGATCGCGGGCGACGGCGACGACAAGGGCACCGTGGCTCGCCAACAGGTGCGCGGTGGTCTCACCGATCCCCGACGACGCCCCGGTCAGCACGACAACTTTCCCGCTGAGGTCGACCGGCCCCGAAAGAGCCGCACCCAGCACGGATTTGGCGGTGGGTGCGGGATTGAGAAGAACCTTCGTCACGGGATTGTTCATCACGCCTGCCCTGGTTCGGAGATGAGTGGGGGCCGACTGCCTCGCAGCGACTCTCCAGCGAATCGACCGAATGCCAAGTTACCGGCGAACTGCTGCGATTTGCCCCACGAAGGGGTGCGCATTCTCGGGGGAGGCGCCGTCGCCGGGGGTGCGAGGCAATCAGTTCCGGGCTGCTTCCAGTTCCGCGAGGTAGTCGGTGACGGGGCCGGCTGTAAACAAACCGCCTGCCGCGCCTGCGAATTCGGCGGCCGCGGGTAGCAGGGCGGTGTGGGCGCGGGCGATGGTGTCCTGGTCACCGACCAGCAGTGCGGCGCGGCCGAGGACGCACCAGAGTGCTTCGGCGTGCGGATCCCTCGGTGGATCAGGGAGGCCGCGCAGGGCGAGGCGCGCGGCTGCGAGGTCGCCGGATTCGGCCAGGAGCAGCGGCCGGATCCACGGCTCGGCCGGGCCCCACTCCGTGCCCGGCTCGGGCCGGAACGAGCGGTGGTGTTGCAGGTGCAGACCGAGCAGGGCCAAGGGCAGCAGTCCGTCGGCCAGCCCCGGCATCCCGGACCCCGGCAGGAGTTCGGCGGCGCGCTGATATGCGGACCGTGCCTGGTCGAAAGGCTCGGTGACCGCCGTGCGCAGGGCTCGATACCAGGTGGTGAAGACACCGACCAGCGGCAGGTCGTGCCGGGCCGACAGCTCGTCGACCGCTCGCGCGTGAGTGTCGGCCAGCTTGAGATCGATTGCGGCGGAAGCGGATTGTAGGTTCATCAGGTGACCGAGGACGGCGGTCCGTACCATGCCGTGCTCCTCGCCGAGGGCCAGGAGACGCTCTCCGAGTACGGCACGTTCGGCGGACAGACCGGTGCGGGCGAAGCTCTGCATGTAAGCACCGTTCAAGGCATAGGCCAGCAATGGCGCATCCCCCATTTCGCGCGCCAACCGTTCGGCTTCGCGGGCGGCGCGTTCGGCGCGCGGTCCGGCGTCGACCCCGCGGGACTCCACCGCGATCGTCGCCAGCAGTCGGCAGCGCAGCACGGCGGGCCCGTCCGATATCGCGGCGAGCGCGCGTTCGGTGCTGCGGACCAGCGACCGGGCCCGGGCCGGGTCGTCGGAGCGGGGCCACACGGCGGGGACGTCGTAGGCGCCGATCACGCGCGCGGTCAGGATCGGGTCGCCGAGTTGCTCGGCGGCGGTGACGGCCGCGGCCCGATGCCGCTGTGCCGCATCGAGTCCCGCACCGCCGGTGACGGCCAGGTCGCGCATCAAACCGACCGTGGATTCGAGCCGGACGCGGTCGGAGACGGTGCTGTCGTAGGCGGCGGTCGCCTGCGCCCACAACCGGGCCGCGTCACCGGTGCGATCCAGGTAGCCGGCTTGGCGCAGGACGTCTTGTTCCAGCCGGGCCAGGCGAGGACCGGGTTCGAGACCGAGGTGGTCGCGCAGCATCGCCCGCGCGCGCCGCAGCACCGTGAGGGCGTCGGCCTGCCGACCGGAGCGATACAGCGCGAGCACCAGCAGGTGCCAGGCGTCTTCCCGCCACGGGTGTTCGACGACGTGCGCGTCCAGGTCGGCTACGGCGGCGGCCGTGTCACCGAGTTCGATCCGCGCCGCGGCCAGTCGCTCGACCGCGAGCGAGCGCAGTTCGGTGAGCCGGCTGCGCGGCGCCACCGCCCACGGCGCGTCGCCTGCTTCGGCGTAAGCGGGTCCGCGCCACCAGCTCAGCGCTTCGCTCAGTCCGGTCACCACCCGGGCAGGCGGGGCGTCGCCGAGCGCTTCGACCGTGTGGGCGAAGCGCCACACGTCCACCGCGTCGTCGGGCAGGCGCAGCGCGTAGCCGGGCCCTTCGGTGACCAGCACCCGTGCCGGGGTGCGCGGGGCACGCTCGGGCTCGAGGCCCCGGCGCAACGCGGCGACGAAGGTGCGCACCGTGCCGACGGGATCGCGGGGTGGTTCGTCCCACAGGTCTGCCACCAGCACGTCGACCGGAACCACCCGGCGGTGGGCGGCGACCAGTCTGGCCAGTACGGCACGCTGGCGCGGCCCACCGAGCGCGACCGGCGCACCGGCCTCGTCGAGCGCCCGCACCGCCCCGAACACACCGATCTCCACCCGACGTACCGTACCGACGCTCATCGGTTGCTCATTCGCGGCACGCACTCTTGACCGGACCGAACGAATGGAGCAACCATGACTTTCCCCCACTTCGAGACCCACATCGTCGAGGTAGCCGACGGGGTGCGACTCTCGGCGGCCGTCGGCGGATCAGGGAGCCCGATCGTGCTGCTGCACGGTTTCCCACAGACCCGTCTGATGTGGCGGCACGTCGCCGCCGACCTCGCGACCGAACACACCGTCATCTGCCCCGACCTGCGTGGTTACGGCGCGAGCGACAAGCCGCTCGACGACGGCGACACCTACAGCAAGCGCGTCATGGCCGCCGACATCGTGGCGCTGGCCCGCGCTCTCGGCCATGATCGCTTCGCGCTGGTCGGGCACGATCGCGGTGCGCTGGTGGCCTTCCGGGCCGGACTGGATCACCCGGCGGTCATCACCCACCTCGCCTGCTTGGACGTGTTGCCCACCCTCGACATGTGGGATGCGCTGCACGGGACCGCAGGTGCGGTCGGCTTCCACCTGTATCTGATGGCGCAGCCGCCGGGTCTGCCGGAACGGATGATCGCGGCCGCGGCCGACGACTTCTTCGGCTACTTCCTCGACGCCTGGACCCTCGATCCACAGACCCTCCCCGCGGAGGTCCGTGACGCCTACCTGGCCGCGTGCCGGGCAGCGGTCCCGTCCATCGTCGCCGACTACCGCGCCTCGGCCACCGTCGATGTCGACCACGATCGCGCCGACCGAGCAGCGGGCAACACCCTCACCATGCCGGTCACCGTGCTGCAACAGGACTGGGGTGCCGCCCTCGGCTACGACGCCACCGCCCTCTGGAAAGCATGGGCCCCGGACCTGCGGCATCGCACGGTCGAGGCAGGTCACTTCATGGCCGAACAGGATCCAGCGCTGGTTGCCGCCGAGATCCGTGCGCTGCTGACTCGTTGACTCCGAGCGAGGCGCCACCGGACGTTTCGGCGCACCGTGGACTGACGGACCCCGAGTCGAGTCCGCCTGGCCTCGGTGTGGACCGGTGGTAGCCGCCCCGGACGATCGGTGGCCACAGCACTCCGCCGAGGGAACCGAACACAGCCGACCCGTCACGAGCCTGGCCTGAACAGCACCACCGCCGTCGACTAGTCCTCCGCTACTTCTTCCTTCGGGCGGCCGTCCCAGTCTGGCAAGCTGAGCAGGAACAGGATCAGCGAGATCACCGCTCCGACAGCAAGAATCACGAGCAGCAGGTTCGCGTTCACAGCGGAGGTGTGGGCCGTGAGGTGTGCTCGGTAGCGCAGGTGAATCACAAGGTGCGCGACCGACCACACCGCGTACGAGGCCGTTCCGCTGCGCACGGCCGCCGGGCTCGCGACCACCGCCGATGCCGCGAGCGGAACGGCCAGTGCCAGATTCATGGCCCCGTAGTCGAGCAACAGGTGTGGGTTGTACTGCATGCCGAGATTCACCCAGGAGAGCGAAAAGAACCATTCGGGGACGGCGAGGATCACGACTCCCAGGCCGGCGGAGACCAGGGCGAAGAACAGGAGCCCGCCGCGTACCACCCGCTCCCGCGCGCCCGTCACCGCGACACCCGCTCGCGCAGGAAACTCTCGAAGGTGACGGTGCCCCGGGGGTTGTCGGGTACGAGATTCCACCCCTCCGCGTAGCCGCGCGCGATCTTGCCCGGCAGACGAGGCGACAGAATCGGCCGCCGCCGATGCACGACCGAGCGGTGGATCCGTGCCAGTTCGCGCAGGCTGTGGATCCGCGGCCCGCCCAGATCCGGCGCACGGCCCCCAGGTGGGTGGATGGCCAGCTCCGCCAGGTGGTCTGCGACCGTGCCGATATCGACGGGCTGGAATCGGAACCCGTCGGGAGCGAAGGTGACCGGCAACCACCGCTGCACATCGAAGATGGTGGCCAGCAGATCGTGGAACTGGGTGGCCCGCAGGTTCGTCCACGGCAACCCGCTCCCCCCAGATCACCCGTTCCGCCGCGAGTTTGGCGCGGTAGTAGGGCAATGGGATCCGGTCCACACCGACGATCGAGATATTCACCAGATGCGGCGCGCCGCCTGCACGGCTGATCGCAGTGACGAGCTGACGGGCCGCCGCCACATCATCGCGGCCGTAGGTGGTGGCGCAGTGCACGATCACCTCCACACCCTCGACGGCCTCCGCGAGCCCGGCGCCCGTGCGCAGATCCCCGACCGCACGCCCCCTGCCAGGTGTGCGGCTGAGCACTCGAATCTCGCGCTCCCCGTCCGCCAATCGTTCGACCACGGCCCGGCCCAGTTTCCCGGTGCCACCGGTGACCAGCACTGTGTTCATCTCGACCTCACTTCCAGCGGACGGTCCGCGTTCACCGGTTCAGAACCGGGCACGTCTCTGGAATGTGACAGGCCGGCAGAACTGTGACGCACTCGCAAGCCCTGGCGGGCGGCCTGTTTCGCATAATCTCGCAAGCGATGGATTCGCCGGAAACCGCCGACGCCCGCCGAGCGTCGATCTTCGAAGAGCATCGACCGCGCCTGTTCGGGCTGGCCTATCGCCTGCTCGGCTCCGCCGCCGACGCCGACGACGTGGTGCAGAGTGCCTATCTGAGCTGGCACGGCGCCGATTGGGTCGAGACTCCCGGTGCGTGGTTGTCCAAGGTGGTCACGAATCTGTGCCTCAACCAGCTCACGTCCGCGCGGGCGCGCCGCGATTCCTATCCGGGCCCGTGGCTACCCGAGCCCGTCCTCACCGATTCGGGTGTACTCGGTCCGCTGGAGACGGTCGAGCAGCGTGAGTCCGTGTCCATGGCGTTCCTGGTGCTGCTGGAGCGACTCACCCCCACCGAACGCGCCGTCTTCGTGCTGCGCGAGGCATTCGGCCATTCGCATGCCGAGATAGCCGACATTCTCGATATCGACGCCGCGCACTCACGTCAGCTGTACCACCGCGCCGGGGCGCATCTAGCGGGCGAGCGTAAGCGTTTCGATGCCGACGAGTCCCGGCATCGACGGATGGTCACCGAATTCCTGGCCGCCGCCACCACGGGCAACGCCGCACGACTGCACCGCCTGCTGGCCGAGGATGTGGTGGCCTGGACCGACGGCGGCGGCGCGACCGCGGCTCGTCGTCCGATCCTGGGCCGCGAGCGTGTGCTGCGCTATCTGATCGGTGCGGGCCGTCGCCTCGAGGCCTCGCGGATCACCGTCGACACCGCGATGATCAACGGCGAACCGGCCGCGCTCGCCTTCGACGGCGACCGCCTCGCGGCCGTCCTCACGTTCGAGCTCGTGGACTCGCGGATCGTGGCCGTTCGCATGATCGTCGCCGAGGCGAAGCTGGCCTTCGCCGCCGCGGCTCTCGATGGAGCAGTGCCGAATAGCTGAGACTGGCGGAAACGGCAGAAGGGGTGTCGCGGATAAGTCCGCGAGACCCCTTCTGCCGTAGCAATACTGTGGAGCTAAGGGGAATCGAACCCCTGACCTTCTCGATGCGAACGAGACGCGCTACCAACTGCGCTATAGCCCCGTGCGGCTCTGGCGAACCGCGCTGTGACACTGTATCAGGCGGTGCGGCCGGATACCGAATCGGTGTGCTGACCTGCTGTTCTGCCGGTTATTCGCCGACGGCTCGACCGAGGTCGGTGACCCGGTGGCGTAGGGCTCGGGCGGTGGCGGGGTCGAAGGTTTCGAGGTGTTCGAACATCGGGTCCTCGTCGTCGGTGTCGAGCAGGGTGGAGCGGCGGCGCAGGGCGCGGGCGGTGTCGCGGTCCATGGTGCGGCGCGTGGTGGCCGCCTCGGGGGTGGCGGTGGTGGTTTCGCGGGTGCGGCCGCGTGCGAGGCGGGCCATGCGGCGGCGCCGGATCTCCTCCTCGACGTGCACCTGCTTGCGCAGGTACGCCAGGTAGCCGGCGAGTACGGCGGCGGACAGGCCGCAGGCCCACCAGAACATCGAGTTCAGCAGCAGACCGAAGGCCGCGAACAGGATGACGGCGACGATGAGGCCGAGCACCGCGCGCTGGCGGAAGCTGTAGCGGGCGGCGCGGGCGATGGCGTCGGCCTCGGGGTCGTAGCCGCCGCGTCCGCGCCGCGACGGCACGAAGTCCTCGTCGTCGTCGACGGCGGCGGGTTCGGGCAGGTCGTCGAGGCGGGCGGGTGGTGCGGGTGGGATGCGCGCCGAGACCGGCGCCTCCTCCACTACGGCCTCGACCGAATCCGGTTCGGCCGCTGTGTTATCGGCCTCGGTGGCGGTGAGTTCGGCGTCGTTGTCGGGTTCTTCGTCGGGGCCGTGCTGGATGTCGTCGAGTTCTGCTGTGACGGTGGGCTTTTCGTCATCGCCTTCGGTGACGGGCTCATCGGTCGTCATCCGATCCTCCGAATCGGTACGGTGGGGGCGCTTGGTCAGCACACGGGGGCGATAGTCGGGGTCACTCTCGTGTCCGCCCGCCGCCCCGATGCGAATCCGTCGTTCGGCCCCGCCACGGTGCAGCACGCGCGTGGCGAGTGCGGCGTCGGTGGTGCGGCGGATCCGGGGATGCCGGTCCGCGAGGATCGGGAACAGGACGAATACCCACAGAACGACCAGTCCGATCCACAGGATCGAATTAGGCATCGCGGTCATCACCTCCCGTCCCCGCCAACGTGTTGTCCATCCGTGGACGCACTACCGACGTCCGTAGGTTAATTCGGGCACGCGCGCCCGTGTGGCAGGCGCGCCGTGCACACCTGCCACATGAGTAACAGAATTTTCACGGCAGCGCCGCTCGACCCTCCCTGACCAGGCGATCTACGACGGTGCCCATGACCTCTTCGACAGTCAAGCCCACCAGCAGGTGATCACGCCAGGCGCCGTCGACGTCGAGGTAACGACGCAGCAAACCCTCTTCCCGGAACCCGACGTTGCGCAGAACGGCTTGGCTGGCAAGGTTTTCCGGCCGCACTGTGGCTTCCACCCGGTGGAGGCCGACCGGCCCGAAGCAGTGGTCGAGCCCGAGCCCGAGCGCCGCCGTCGCCACCCCTTGGCCGCCCAGATCCTTGGCCACCCAGTACCCGATCCAGGCCGACCGCAGCGCCCCACGCACGATATTGCCGATGGTGAGCTGCCCGCTGAACTGCCCGTCGACCTCGATGACCAGCGGAATCATCGCCCCGCGCCGCGCCTCGGCCTTCAAGCTCGTCCACAGCGACGGCCAGTTGGAGGCATGATTGCGCGCCTCCCAACTGCCGCGGCCGGTCGGTTCCCACGGTTCGAGGTGGTCGCGGTCGCGCAGCCGGATCCGGCTCCAGGCGGCCGCGTCGCGAAAACGCACCGGCCGCAAGGTGACCTGGCCGCCCGCCACGATCACCGGACCGAGACGAGCAGGCCACCCGGGATGCTGACCGGCCCGGAAGACGTTCATGGACTCCACTTCTCAGCCGCGCTGCGCCAGGAACGCGACCCGCACCTCGTCACCGGTGCGGAAATCGGTGTCGTCGGGTTCGACCACGATCAGGCTGTTGGCCTCGGCCAGCGTCGCGAGCAGGTGCGAGGAGCCGCCGTTGCCGTTGCCCAGCGGCTGCACCAGATAGTCACCGGTGGCCTCGTCGCGCAGCAACTGGGCGCGCAGGTAGCCCTTGCGGCCCGGCATCGAGGTGATGGGAGTGATGGTGCGCGCGTTGACGATTCGCCGCATCGGCTGACGCCGCCCGAGTGCGATGCGGATCAGCGGCCGAACCATCACCTCGAACACCACGAGCGCGCTCACCGGGTTCGACGGCAGCAGGAAGGTCGGCACCTCGTCGCGCCCGAGCCGGCCGAAGCCCTGGACGGACCCGGGATGCATGGCCACCCGGTCCACTTCGAGCTCGCCGAGTCCGTCGAGCGCCTCGCGCACCTGCTCCGAGGCCCAGCCGCCGACCGCGCCCGCGATCACCACGACCTCCGAGCGCACCAGCTGACCTTCGACCACATCTCGCAGGCGGCGCGGGTCGGCGCTGACGATGCCCACCCGGTTCACGTCGGCGCCCGCGTCACGTGCGGCGGCGGCCAGTGCGTAGGAGTTCACGTCGTAGACCTGGCCGGGGCCGGGTGTGCGGTCGATATCGATCAGCTCGCCACCGATGGAGATCACCGACAGCCGGGGGCGCGGATGCACCAGCACCTTGTCCTGGCCGACGGCGGCGAGCAGGCCCACCTGGGCCGCGCCGATGATGGTTCCGGCGCGAACCGCCACGTCACCGGGCTGTACGTCGTCGCCCACGCGGCGCACGTAATCGCCGGAGCGGACCGGTTCGAACACCTTGATCCTGGCCCGGCCGCCGTCGGTGAAATCGACCGGGAGCACCGCGTCGGCCAGCGTCGGCATGGGCGCGCCGGTGTCGACGCGCACCGTCTGCCTCGGTTGCAGACGGATCGGCTGACGCGAACCCGCGACCACCTCACCGACCACCGGCAGGGTGAGGTCGATGAGTTCGCCCTCTTCGTCGCGCACCTCGGCACCGGCGGCGCTCACATCGACACTGCGCACCGCGTAACCGTCGATGGCGGCCTGGTCGAAGCCGGGCAGCGGCCGCTCGGTGACCACGTCCTCGGCGCACAGCAAACCCTGGGCCTCGGAAATCGCCACCCGGACCGGCCGGGGCGCGACCGCTGCCGCGGTGACCTTGATCAGCTGATCCTCAACCGAGCGCATCGAGCTCCTGTGTGTATCGGCGACGGCTTCGCCGGTTCCCATCGTTTTACGCGACCGGCGCTTGCGGGTCCCATTCCGGGCTGAGCCGGAACTTCAGCCACTCGCGCAGTTGCGGCCCGTATTCGTCCCGCTCGAGGGCGAAATCGACGGCAGCTCGAAGATAACCGCCCGGGTTGCCCAAATCGTGGCGCGACCCACGATGGACGACCACATGGACCGGGTGATCCTCGGCGATGAGCAGGGCGATGGCGTCGGTGAGCTGCAACTCGCCGCCCGCGCCGGGCTCGATACGGCGCAGGGCGTCGAAGATCGCGCGGTCGAGCAGGTAGCGACCGGCGGCGGCCAGCGTCGACGGCGCGTCGGCCAGGTCGGGCTTCTCGACCATGCCGCGCACCCGGAGCACATCGGCCTCCGCGCCTTCGGCCAGGTCTTCCACGTCGAACACGCCATAGGCGCTGACCTGCGACTTCGGCACATCGATCGCGCACAGCACGGTGCCGCCGCGCTCCCGACGGACCCGGCTCATCGTCTCGAGCACGCCGCACGGCAGCACGAGGTCGTCGGGCAGCAGCACCGCGATCGCGTCCTCGTCGGCGTCGAGGACGGGCTCGGCCTGGGCGACGGCATGACCGAGACCGAGCGGCTCCTCCTGCACCACGGAGGTGACGTCGAGCAGGCCCGGCGCCTTGCGCACCTTCTCGAGCAGCGCGAACTTGCCGCGCTCGGCGAGGGTGCTCTCCAGGACGAGGTCCTCGACGAAGTGGGCGACCACGCCGTCCTTGCCCGGCGAGGTGACGATCACGAGGCGGTCGGCACCGGAATCCGCGGCCTCGGCGGCGACCAGTTCGATGCCGGGCGTGTCGACTACCGGCAGCAGTTCCTTGGGCACCGTTTTGGTCGCAGGCAGAAACCGCGTTCCGAGTCCGGCCGCGGGGACAACCGCAGTGCGGAAACCGGAAGTCTTGTCTGTCATGCGCATACCCTATCCATTCAGCGTGCCGTCCGATCGCCCGTCGCGACGATCCGGCGTCGGCAAGAGCTTAGGGTGGTCGCTGTGGAGATGCCCGGTGAGCGCACGAAATATGCGTGGCGACGTGAGATCCTGGCCACCCGGGCCGCCGTGGGACCCGCCGAACACGCCCGTGAGGCGAGTGCCCTCGCGGCCACCGCGGCCCTGCTGGCCGGGGCCGATGAGGTGGTGTGCGCCTACGTGCCGACGAAGACCGAGCCGGGCGATCTACGCATGCTCGATGCGCTGCGAGAGCGCGGCGCCACAGTGTTGCTGCCCGTCACCGGAGAGCCGGGACCGCTGAGCTGGGCGCGCTACGCGGGCGCCGATTCGCTGCGTCCCGCGCGCTACGGCCTGCTCGAACCGATCACCGAGACGTTGCCGCCACCGGTGGTCGCCGAGGCAGCCACGATCCTCGTCCCGGCGCTCGCGGTCGATCGGCGCGGTGTGCGCCTCGGGCGCGGCGCCGGGTACTACGACCGCACCCTCGGCCTGGCGAGTGCGGGCGCACGGTTGATCGCGGTGGTCCGGGACGTGGAGCTGGTGGTCGAGTTGCCCGAGGAACCGCACGACCATCGGATGGGCTGGGCGTTGACGCCCGAGGCGGGCCTGAGCGAGCTGAGTGATCCCCGCGCGTGAGCGGCGGAATGAAAAGGCGATTGGCGAGGTTGGCAGTGTCGGCGGTAGAGTGCTAGATCGACGAGACTTGCGGAGGATCCTGTGCCAACTTATTCGTACGCGTGCACCGAGTGTGACAACCGCTTCGACATCGTTCAGTCCTTCTCCGAGGATTCACTGACGGAATGCCCGCAGTGCACGGGGAAGCTGCGGAAGCTGTTCAACTCGGTCGGGATTGTGTTCAAGGGCAGCGGTTTCTACCGCACCGACAGCCGTGGTGGCGCGTCCACCGCGAGCGAGCCGGCGAAGTCCTCGGACGGCAACGGCAGCTCCTCGTCGAGCGGGTCGTCCGCGAGCGGGTCGACCTCGAGCGCCGCCGCTCCCGCCGCCGCTCCCGCCGCCGCGAGCTGAGCGAAAAGTTCTCCACACCCCCGAGTTGTCCACAGGCGGGCTTTTCGCCGTTGTCGGTGCTGTCGCCGCGTTCCTAGGCTTCGGGCATGACTCGCAGCCTTGCCGACCTGGGACGTGGCAGCTCCTGGCGCTTCGCCCTCGGTAATCGCCCCGCCTGGGCCGATGCCCTGCTGGCGCGGCGCATCGTTGCCGCCGCGCTCGCCGTTGTCGCCGTCGTCCTGTTCGTGCGCGGCGACCCGGGTGGGGCACGGCAACCGGTGGTGGTCGCCGCCCACGATCTGTCACCCGGACGGGTACTCACCGCCGACGATGTGCGGGTCGATCACCACGAAAGCCGAACTCTGCCCACCGGTTTCGCCGCCGACACCGCTCCCCTGCTCGGTGCGACCCTCACCGGCGCCATGCGCGCGGGTGAGACGTTCACCGATCTGCGGGTGGTCGGCCCTCGCCTGGCCGCGGCTGCGGCGGGCACCGACGACGCCCGCATCGTCCCGATCCGATTGGCCGATTCGGCGGTGGCCGAGGTGCTGCGCGCGGGCGACCGCGTGGATGTGGTCGGCGTCGACGACGTCGGCGGGTCGGGTACCGACGCACCGGCACGCACTCTGGCGAAAGATGCCGCGGTCGTGCTCGTCACCGCGACCGCCGATCGACGAGCGGAGCGGGTGGTACTCGTCGCGCTGGCCACCGAGTACGCGACCGCGGTGGCCGGAGCGTCCTTACGCACGGCGCTCACCGTGGTGTTCCACTGACGCTCCGACAATGAGCGCGATGCCGCCGAACACCGAACCTCGGACCGCGCAAGGGAATTGGGGGCCGCCCGGAAGAGAGCGGCCCCCGACCACGATCAGCCGAGGCTGAAGGGCTGACCCCACAGCGTCACCCAGCTGATGACATTGTCGGTCTCGACCTCCACACTCACGAACGAGCGCGCCTGCGCGTACCCGCCGCAGCCGGACAGGCCGATGGTTTCGTCGGCCCAGGTCACCGAGCCGTTGGAACCCTTGAATTTGTTGTTCTTGGAATGCGATTCGTTGCCGTAGTCGTCGGCCTTCTCGAGATCGAGCACGTAGAACGACTGCGCCTGGCCCGGGCCGAGCGACAGTTCACCACCGGTGCCGATGCCGGCGGAAGGATTGCCCTGGTCATCGACCGCACCCTCGCCCTCTCCGCTCACACCACCACCGGCGATGTTCACCTGGCAGCCGACGGTGTAGCCGGGGTAGATCTTGCCGCCCGACGCGTCACCACCACCGGACACCGACACCTGGGCACTACCCGACACCCACGCGTTGCGGTGCACCGGAGTCGAACCCATCGACGGACTGATGGTTGCCGATTCGCCGACCATCTTGATGTTCACGACGGTGCCGTCCGACAGCGTCTTGGTGATCTCGCCGCCGGGCAGCGGCACGAAGGTGTCGGCATGGGCGGCGCCGACGGAGAACAGCCCGATGGTGCAGGACACGGCGGCAGCCACGCCCGCCGCCCGCGTCATACTCTTGCGATTGATCATCTCAGTAGACCCCTCGAGGGTGAATTCGATCGAGCTGGCAGGATTTTCGGCGGTCGTCCGGCTCAGCCGATGCTGAACGGCATGCCGTAGAGCGTGGTCTTGGAGTAGTGGTCGCCGATGATCTCGACCACCGTGTACGCGCGGGCCTGGGCGTAACCGCCGCAGCCCTGCACCTGGATCTCGGCGTCCTGGTAGTCGATGGCGTAGACGCCGGGCTTGGTGATGTCCTTCGAACTGATCTGCGCGAACGCGACCTCACCCGGGCCCAGGTTGAGCCCGATCGAACCACCGGCGCTGACGCCACCGGTGCTCACGCCACCGGACACACCGGCACCGATCGCGTCGTCGGCGATGCTCACCTGGCAACCGACGATGTAACCGGTATTGAGCTGCGAAGTGCCGTGGGTGGACGAATTATTGGAGCCGGGACGACCGGACGGACCATTCCACGGCCCGGGCTCGCCCTCGGGTGTCTGCTGGACGTCGGCCACGACGCTGCCGCTCACCCAGGCCACCCGGCCCGCGCCGTTGGCGGCGAGCGAGGGCGAGATGGTCGCCTTCTCGCCCACGCGGGTGATGCTCAGACCGGGGCCTGCCTTATGACCGTCGGGCAGCGGCACGAAGGTATCGGCGTCGGCGGCACCGGCCGACAGCAGGCCGATCGACACCGCCACCGCGGCGCCTGCGCTCCAGGCACCGCGACGCACGCGGTTGGTGCGGTTCTCGCTCATTGTTCCCCTCGAGGTGTACGCAAGATCGACCTCGACCGTCGAGGTCGCTATCTGTGATGCGCCCGGACCCGGCTGTACAGACAGCCATGCCGGGAGGTGGATCGAGAAGCCGGCGATCGCCGAACGGCGCGAGCTCAGCCGAACGGCGAACGAAACGCGGATGAATTCGACCGTGAGTACGGTCGATTCGCAACAAACATAATGAGAGCCCTT
Source organism: Nocardia sp. NPDC050413 (assembly GCF_040655475.1). Classification (NCBI taxonomy): domain Bacteria; kingdom Bacillati; phylum Actinomycetota; class Actinomycetes; order Mycobacteriales; family Nocardiaceae; genus Nocardia; species Nocardia sp. NPDC050413. Next base: position 217,116 of record NZ_JBFAJZ010000004.1, read on the forward strand.
GGCTATGTCCAGCGAACGCCGAAAGGGCCCGTGCACACGCACGGGCCCTTTCGCTTACCGATCAGCTGATCTCGCACCAACATGGGTAACTCGCCGGGGACGGGCTGACCCCGCCACCATCCTGGTCTGGCCGCCGACGCAAGCCTCCCCGCGCCCAGGTCTGGCCTGAATTCGCGGGGAGGCGGGACAACAGATCAGCCGAGGCTGAAGGGCTGGCCCCACAGGGTGACCCAGCTGATCACATTGTCGGTCTCGACCTCGACGCTCACGAAGGCACGAGCCTGCGCGTAGCCGGCGCAGCCGGACAGGCCGATGGTGGTGTCCGACCAGGTCACCGAGCCACTGCCGTTCTTGAACTTGTTGTTCTTGCTGTGCGATTCGTTGCCGTAGTCGTCGGCCTTCTCGATGTCGAGAACGTAGAACGACTTCGCCTGGCCGGGGCCGAGCGAGAGCTCGCCGCCGGTGCCGATGCCACCGGAGGCGTTGCCTTCCCAGTCGGATTCGACCGAGCCGTCACCGGAGACACCGCCACCGGCGATGTTCACCTGGCAACCGACGGTGTAACCCGGGTAGATCTTGCCGCTGCCACCGTCGGAGACGCTGACCTGGGCGCTACCGGAGACCCACGCGTTGCGGTGGACCGGGGTGGAACCCATCGACGGGCTGATGAGCGCGGACTCGCCGACCAGGCTGATGTCGACGACGGTGCCGTCCGACAGCGTCTTGGTGATGTGGCCGCCCGGCAGCGGCACGAAGGTATCGGCGTTGGCCGCGCCCGTGGAGAACAGGCCGACAGCCACGGTGGCCGCGGCGCCGACGCCCGCCATCCGCGCCATGAACTTACGGTTGATCATAGGATTTGTCCCTCGAGGAGTGAGATCGCCGTAGCGAGAAGAGGATTCGTACAGGCTCGAGCGATGTCAGCCGATGCTGAACGGCGCGCCGTACAGGGTGGTCTTCGAGTAGTGGTCGCCGATGATCTCGACCACGGTGTAGGCCCGGGCCTGCGCGTAGCCGGCGCAGCCCTGGATCTCGATTTCCGCGTCCTGGTAATCGATCGCGTAGACGCCCGCCTTGAGGATGTCCTTCGAGCTGATCTGCACGAACTTGACCTCACCCGGGCCGAGGTTCACGCCGATCGAACCGCCGGCGCTGACGCCACCGGTGCTCACGCCACCGGACACACCGGCGCCGATCGCGTCGTCGGCGATGCTCACCTGGCAACCGACGATGTAGCCGGTGTTCAGCTGGGAGGTGCCGTGGGTGGAGGAGTTGTTGGAGCCGTCGCGGCCACTCGGGCCGTTCCAGGGGCCCGCCTCGCCCTCGGGGGTCGCGGTGACGTCGGCGATGGCCGAGCCCGAGACCCACACGACGCGACCTGCGCCGTTGGCCGCCATCGACGGCGAAATCAGGGCGTGCTCGCCGGTACGGGTGATGGTCACCCCGGGGCCTGCCTTCTGACCGTCCGGCAACGGTACGAAGGTGTCTGCGTTGGCGGCACCGGTCGACAGCAGGCCGATGGCCATGGCGGCCGCGGCAGCGCCGACGCCCGCGGCACGGGCGCCGCGGCGCACACCGGTGGTGCGGTTCTCGCTCATACTTCCCCTCATCAGTGTTCTCTAACAGCCGGTCTCGACTTTCGTGACCGGACGGGTGGACCTCACAGGCCCAGCTCAGTGTGTCGCCCCTTTGTTGCCGTTACGTAACCGACTGTTATTTCGGCGATACGGCCGGGGTCGGCGGAGCTACCCGAGGGTAGGGCTGCACCGGATGTTCAACGCACAGAAGTTGAGTACTGCGGGGACCGATTGTGGTGGGTCTGGATGGCGAACATTAAACGCTGCGTTCTAGTTCCAGCAACCGTAGAGTTCGTAAATTTCACTGTGACACCCGGCACAAGTTCATACATCGCCACATGCTTTGACATGCATAAATGCCCTGAGCTTCGGGTTTGTCAAGTGGGATGAACAGCTCCGCTTCCCGGACCGCAAACCGTCGCTTATACGACAAAGGACCACACATGAAGTGTGGTCCTCGGAAAATGTGGCCGCTTCGCAATGGGTTAATACTGGATTAACCCCGGTTGGCTATCACGTAGCGGGAAAGGCAGATAACGGGGCGGTCACCCGTGGTGCGGCGGTATTTGAGAACGCAGCCACTCGTCGTCATCGGAACCGCGCGAACCGTCGCCGCGCTCGTCAGCGGTGGTTTCGGGCAGCACATCGCCGAAGATCCGCGCGAGCCGGGCCGCCTCGGCGGCCTTGCGCCGCGCGGCCTCGCGCTCCTCGGGCGATGTGCTGTCCGACGCGTTCATCGAATCACTCGTCCAGACCGGAGAGTTCGCCGATCACCCGGCTCGCCAGCGGGCCGAGGGTGGCCATCCCGTCGCGCACCGCCGAGCGGGTGCCCGGCAGGTTCACCACGAGGGTGCTGCCGGAAATGCCGGAGACCCCACGCGACAGACCCGCGTCGAGCGACCCGGCCACGCGGCCCGACGCGCGCAGCGCCTCGGTGATGCCGGGCAGTTCCCGGTCGAGCACCTGGGCGGTGGCCTCGGGGGTGACATCACGCGGCGACATACCCGTACCGCCGACCGAGATCACCAGGTCCACACCGCCGATGACGGCGGTGTTGAGCGCGTTGCGGATCTCGACCTCGTCGGCCTGCACGGTCACCGAGGCGTCGACCAGGAAGCCCGCTTCGTTGAGCAATTCGGTGACGAGCGGGCCGAGCGAGTCGACGCCGCCGTGCGCCGTCCGGTCGTCGACGACCACTACAAGTGCCCGCCCTGCCACGGGAGCATCGATGTCCATGGTCATCACCGTAGCGCCTACGCACGACAGTGCCGCGTTCGATCGCATCATCGGCCGCTCTCCGCCGCGGCGGCCGTGAGCGTGACGTCCACGGTCTCGGCGTTTCCGCCCTGTTCGTCGGTGTAGGTGATCTTCACGGTGTCTCCTGGCTGGCGGGAACGGACGGCGGCGATCAGCGCGTCGCCGGAATCGATGGGCCGGTCGTCGAGGCGGGTGATGATCGCGCCCGCGGGGATGCCCGCCTTGGCGGCGGGCCCGTCCGGGGTCGCCTCGAGCACCCGGGCGGCCGTGTCGAGCGGACGCAGTTTGATCCCGATCTGGGCGTAGGTGGCCTTACCGGTCTTGATGAGTTCGTCGGCCACGCGGCGCGCCTGGTCGACCGGGATGGCGAAGCCGAGGCCGATGGATCCGCTCTGCGCGCCCGTCATCTCACCGCCGAGACTGGCGATGGCGGTGTTGATGCCGATGAGCTTGCCCTGGCCGTCGACGAGGGCGCCGCCGGAGTTGCCCGGGTTGATCGCGGCGTCGGTCTGGATCGCGTCGATGACCGGGTTCACCTGGCTCGGTGTGCCCTCACCGCTGGTCGAGACGGGCCGGTTGAGCGCCGAGACGATGCCCGTGGTGACGGTGCCTGCCAGGCCGAGCGGCGAACCGATCGCGATCACCGGCTGGCCGACCGCGAGTCCGTCGGAGGTGCCCAGTTCGATCGGGGTGAGGCCGGTCTTGTCGGCCTTGATGACAGCCAGGTCGGACACCGGGTCGGCGCCGATCATGGTGGCGGGCGCGGTGCTGCCGTCGCTGAACACCACCTCCATCTTCGCCCCCGATCCGGCACCCGCGGCGACGTGGTTGTTGGTCAGGATCAGCCCGTCCGAGGACAGCACGACCCCCGATCCCTCACCGGAGGCGCGGGTGCCCGCGACCTTGATCATCACCACGCTGGGCAGCACCCGCTGCGCCACCGCCTGGGTCGACCCGGCGGGCGCGTTGGCGGCGTTGTTCACCTCGGGTCGTGGCGCCTCCAGCGCGTTGGTCACCGGCGCCGGATCGGAGTCGGCGGCGAGCACGCCGACCACACCGCCGACGCCGCCGCTCACCAGCGCCAGCGCGGTGGCTCCCGCGATCAACCCGAGCCGCAACGGCTTTCGCGGGGCCGCGGGCGGGGCGGTGTAGGGCTGCTGGGGGTACGGCTGGGGTCCGTAGCCGTGCTGCGCGGGCCCATACGGGTGGCTACCCGGCACGGTGGCGGGGTGATCCGCCTGTCCCGGGCCGTGGCCGCCGAGGGGGTGGTCGGCGGGCCGCTGCTGGGGATCGTCGTTCATGGTCACCTTCTCTCACGCTTGCCGACAAGCTTGGCGACGGCTACTGAGAAGCGCCTGAGACCGGCCCGTCAGTTGCCCGAGACTCGGTTCACGACGCCTCGTCCGGTTCCACTGCCACGGGCGCCGCCTCACCGGGCAGGACGATGCGGACCAGGGCGCCGCCCCGATCGGAGGTGTCGATGGCGATGGTTCCGCCGTGCTTGGTCACCACCTGTTTCACGATCGCGAGGCCGAGCCCGGAACCGGGCATCGACCTGGACGCGGTGGTCCGGTAGAAGCGTTCGAACACCAGCTCGCGTTCGCCCGGCGGAATGCCGGGACCCGCGTCGGCGACGGCGAGTTCCAGCAGTCCCGGGCCCGCGGGGCGCATGGTGATCCGCACGACCGCGTCGGGCGGGCTCCACTTGGCCGCGTTGTCGAGCACATTGAGCACCGCGCGTTCCAAGCCTGCCTCGTGGCCGTAGACGAACCACGGGCGCAGGTCGGCGACGAAGGTGATGCCCGCGCGACGCCGCCGCGCGCGTTCCAGCGCCCGCTCGGCCACTTCGCCGAGATCCACCCGCTCGTAGACGGTTTCCGGGGCGTCCTCGCGGGCCAGGTCGACGAGGTCGCCGACGAGCGTCGACAGCTCCTCGATCTGGGCGACCACGTCGGCTCGCAGCTCGACCATGTCCTCGTCGGGCACCCGTGGCGCACCCGGCCTGCTGGAGGCGATGAGCAGTTCCATATTGGTGCGCAGCGAGGTGAGCGGGGTGCGCAGCTCGTGTCCGGCGTCGGCGACCAGACGGCGCTGCCGGTCACGGGACTCGGCCAGGGCGCGCAGCATGGTGTTGAAACTCTCGGTGAGCCTGGCCAATTCGTCGTCGCCGGTGACCGGGATGGGGGTGAGGTCGTCGGTGCGCGCGACCCGCTCGGTCGCGGCGGTCAGGCGCGCGATCGGGCGAAGACCGGTGCGGCCGACGGCGGTACCGGCCGCGGCGGCGAGCACTACACCGCAGGCGCCGACGACGAACAGCAGCCACGCCAGCCGGTCGAGCACCTCGCGGGTGCGGTAGAGCTTCTGGGAGATGATGAGCGTGGCGCCGCTGTGCGTGCGCGCCGCAAGGACGCGCTGGTCACCGACGGTGCGCAGCGAGGAGTTGAGCTTGCCGTCGGCCACCGCCAGCTCCTGAGCGCCGACCGGCGGAATCGTCTGCTGCGGCGGCATATACGGCTTGTGATCGGCATAGATCAGCGCGACGCCGACCTCGTTGGAGTACAACCCGGCGAGCACGATCGACTGGAACCCGATCGACTCGAAATTGTTGTTGATCATGGTCGCCGCACGCGCCTCGAGCTGGGCGTCGACATCGGCGTAGAGGGCGCGCGCGACCATCGCGTAGGCCGCGATCGAGGTGACGGCCACCGCGATCAGCACCACCGAGGCGGCAAGCAGGGTGACCCGCCAGCGCAGCGACACCGAGCGCGTGAGCGGCATCGGTGGGCGCATCTCGCCGGGGTCGAGCGGTCGGCCGAGGCCGGCGACCACCGGTTCCTTGTGAGCCATGCCCGCGGCCTAGGGAGGGGTCTCGCGCAGCACGTACCCGACGCCGCGCACGGTGTGGATCAAGCGTTCCTCGCCGTCGGCCTCGGTTTTGCGCCGCAAATAGCCGATGTAGACCTCGAGCGCGTTGCCGGAGGTGGGAAAGTCGTAACCCCACACCTCTTCCAGGATCCGCCCCCGGGTGAGCACCCGGCGGGGATTGGCCATCAACATCTCCAGCAGCGAGAACTCGGTACGAGTCAAGCTGATCGAACGTTCGCCGCGCGAAACTTCGCGAGTCACCGGGTCCAGCGACAGATCAGCGAACACCATCGCTTCGGATGCTTCGCCGAGATCGGGTGCCCGCCTGCGCAGCAAAGCGCGTAAACGCGCGAGCAATTCCTCCAGCGCGAAAGGCTTCGGCAAATAATCGTCGGCACCCGCATCGAGCCCGGCCACGCGTTCGGAGACCGAATCGCGCGCGGTCAAAACGAGAATCGGCAGATCATCGCCGGTACTGCGCAGCCGGCGGCACACTTCCAGGCCGTCCAGACGGGGCATCATCACATCCAGAACGAGCGCATCGGGCCTGGCTGTTGTGACTTTCTCCAAAGCGTCCATGCCGTCGACGGCCAGGTCGACGGTGTAGCCGTTGAAGCTCAGTGATCGGCGCAGTGATTCCCGCACCGCACGATCGTCGTCGACAACCAGAATGCGCATGTGCTCAGTTTGCCGTCAGCGACTGAGAACGTACTGAGAGGGTGGCGGTGGTCGGCGTTGCGTCAGCACATATTCGGCGATTTCGGGCCGTCCTGCCCGGATTGCCGTTGACCACCCGGCACGGTATCTTTCCTGCGATAAAAGAAGACCTTCAGTTGGTTCTGCGCTCGCATCGGTCCGCGACCTCCCCCGCGCGGGCCGGGGTCACACGTGGAAGCAGAGGCAACGCACGCGGATGGAACCTGCATCGCGCTCCTGGCAATTCAGCCTGTCGAACTGGTCGGTAACGCGCAAGGTCGGTGTGGTTCTCGTGCTGCCGGTGATGCTCGCGACCACGTTCGCCGTGCTGCGCATCAATGCCGAACTCGAGACCATGACCCAACTCGGTGCGGCGACCGAACAGGCCGCCGTCATCCGGCCCGTCGTCAAATTCGCCACCGCCACCGAACAACTCGCCGTTGCCGCGACCGCCAACTGGGGTGCGATCGCCGACCCACAGACCGACGCCGCGCTCACCACCTACGACCAAGCCCTCGCCGAGGTACAGAGCGCGCTGCGCATGGCGAGCATCGATCGGGCCGTCGCCGACGAACTCACCGCCGCGACCACCACCGGCGCCACGCTGCGCAATACGGTGCGCAGCGGTTCGCCCGCGATGGTCGGCGAACAGACCGACGAGATCGGCGAACGCATCGGCAACGCCCTCGCCAAGACCCCGGTGGTCGAGGACTACGTCGTGCAGCGCTACTTCCTGCAGCTCACCGCGCTGCACCAGGCGCGGCGGGTGCTCACCCGGGAACGCACGCTCGTCGTGTCGCCCGACGCGGGAACGAGCCAGAGCGCTCGCGCGCGAATGCTGGTCGAGCTCGGTTCCGAGCAGACCATGATCAAGACCTACGCGATGATCCTGCCCGGCAACGCGGGCAGCATGGCCTCGCTGCTCGACGCGGTCCAGACCAGGATCAGCGTGTTCAGCCAGAACAACGGCGACCCGACGACCAACGCGGCGGTGCTCAACACCCTGCAGGTCAGCGCCGACACCTACGCGGCGACCATCTCCGGTCTGCTCGACGAGATCGACAAGACCCTCGACCTCAACACCTCGAACGCCCAGACCGCCGCGCTGCGTGAGGCCACCCTGGTGCTCGGCATGCTGCTCTCCGGTCTGGCGCTGGCGCTCGCGGTGGCGCGCACGCTGGTCGTGCCGGTGCGCAGGCTGCGCCGCGACGCGCTCGAGGTGGCGCACGTGAAGCTGCCCGACGAACTCGCCGTGGTGCGCAGCGGCGGCGCGACCCCCGAGATCGCGCCGGTTGGTGTGCACTCCACCGACGAGATCGGTCAGCTCGCCCGCGCCGTCGACGAGATGCACGAGCAGGCCCTCAACCTGGCCGCCGACCAGGCGCGGCTGCGCCTGCAGATCGGCAACATGTTCGAGACGCTGTCGCGGCGCAGCCAGTCGCTGGTCGAGCAGCAGCTCGCGCTCATCGAGGAACTCGAGCACGACGAGGACAACCCCTCGCGCCTGCAGACCCTGTTCCGCCTCGACCACCTCGCCACCCGCATGCGCCGCAACGGCGACAACCTGCTCGTGCTCGCCGGTACGGCGCTGCGCCGCGGTCATCTGCCGCCGGTCCCCCTGTCGGACATGCTCTGGAGTGCGGTGTCGCAGGTGGAGGACTACCAGCGCGTCGAGATCGGGAATGTGCCCGACGGCGTGGTCGCCGGTGAGTCGGCCGTCGACATCGAGCACCTGCTCGCCGAGCTCATCGACAACGCGCTGCGCTACTCGCCGCCGAGCACCTCGGTGGCGGTGATCGTGGGCCGGGCCGTCGACGGTGGGTACCTGATCGAGATCACCGACCGCGGCCTCGGCATGTCGGCCGATGATCTGCGCACCACCAACGAACGCCTCGCCTCCGGTGGCGAGGTGACCATCGAAACCGCCCGCCGGATGGGTCTTTTCGTGGTCGGCAGGCTCGCCAAGCGGCACACCATCACCGTGAGCCTGCGCCGCACCAACGGTTCGGCACCGCAACCGGGCATCACCGCGAGCGTGCATCTGCCCAGTGCGCTCGTCGCTCCCCCGCCGCCCTCGTCGGGTCCGGCCACCGGGCCCAATCCGCTGGTGTCGACCGGACCGAATCCGCTTGTCCCGTCGGCGCTCACGGCCGCCGACATCACCGGACCCAATCCGGTCATGCCGGTCGGCGCACCGAATCCGCTGAATCCGGTGGCGAACCCGCTGGTGCCGCCGCAGTACGGTTCGACCACCGGCGCCTACGACGCGAGCGAATACCGTGCGCCGCTCACCAAGGCAGGTTTGCCGCAACGGGTTACGTCGGCAGCGCCGGAATCGGAGCCGATCGAGGAGACGCCGAGCGGGCTGTGGGCCGAACACCCGGTCGAGGACCTACCCGAGCCGAAGGCCGAGTCCACCGGGCTTCCCCAGCGCACCCCGTCGGCGTCCTGGCAGGTTCCACCGCCTGTCCGGCCGACCACGGGTCCGCCGACGGCCGCCTGGCCCCTACCGACCCGCAACCGCTCCGACGAAGCGCCGCAGCACGATTCGAACGGGCGTCCGGCGCAGGGCCCGGCCGCTCCCGTTCGCCTGCAACCGCTCGGCGGCGCTCGCACCGATGCGGTCGACCCGCGCTCGCTCGACAGCGGTCCGGCCTCGCCCGACCCGCGGCCTTCCGAGGGTCGCCGCGACCCGGCCGACGCGACACCGTCGGCCCTCCCACAACGGTCGAGCGGCAGCCGCGCCGACACCGACGACGCGACACAGCGATCCCACCCGGGACCACTCGACGATCGCCGCGATCCGGCGCCCTCGGCCGATCTCCACCGGTTCGACGGCAGCGGCTCGAACTCCGGCACGGACACGGCCCGGTCGGCCGGCCTCCATTCGCTCGACGGCAGTGGCTCGGACGACGACCGCTCCGAGGAGAACCCGTCCGCCGTCGTGCAACCGGTCGACGAGCAGCCCGCGCGCCTCCAGCCACTCGACGAAGCACCACCCGAGTCCACCGAGCCCGTCGAGGACACCGCTGCGGACCCCGTGCCCACCTCCTCGACCAGGTTGCAGCCGGTCAACGGTGAGGCGCCGACACCGATCTATCAGCGCATGGTTTCCGAGTGGCTCGTCGAACCTTCCACAGCCGCAAGCGAATCCGCGTCGAACGGGGCATCATGGAGCTCCCCCGGCGACGCGGGATGGACGGCGGCGGCCAGTGCGGACAAGCCACCGACCTCCGCACGCACCTCCGGTGGACTGCCGATCCGTAAACCGGGCGCACAGCTGGTGCCCGGCGGACTGGCACCGGCCGAGGAAGCGGGCGCCCGCGATCCCGAGGAGATCCGCAACAACTTGACCCGACATCTCAGCGGCGTCCGCAGTGGCCGTGCCGAGATCCAGTACAACGACGGAGGCCTCGAATGAGCAACGCGCACCCCACAGACGAGAATCTGAACTGGCTGGTCGCCCGCTTCACCCGGGACGTGCCCGGCGTCTCGCACGCGGTGCTGGTCTCGGCCGACGGGTTGCTGCAGGCGACCAGCCCGCATCTACCCGCGGACCGCGCCGAACAACTCGCGGCGGTGACCGCGGGCCTGGCGAGCCTGTCCGCCGGTGCGGCGCAACTGTTCGACGGCGGCAAGGTGATGCAGTCGATCGTCGAGATGCAGCGCGGCTACCTGCTGGTGATGAGCGTCGGAAATGGTTCGCACCTGGCGGTTCTGGCCAACAAGAGCCATGACATCGGCCGTATCGGCTACGAGATGGCACTGCTCGTCGACCGGGTGGGCTCGGCGGTCACCGCCACCGCCCGCTCCGCCGGCTGAGGTGAGATGTCGAGCCCGTACGGATCCGAAATCCGGCCGACCACACGTGTCAGGCCCTACGCCCTGACCGCAGGCCGCACCGAACCCGCGATCGCGCTGCCGCTGGAGGCGGTCGTGGAGACGGTTTCCTATACCGCACACCTGGAATGGCCCGCAGGCGATCTACGAAGTGAGATAGTGCGCCTGGCCACACATCGCCTCTCGGTCGCCGAGATCGCGGCATACCTGTCACGCCCACTGGGTATGGTCCGGGTGATGATCGGCGATCTCGTTGTGGGCGGGATACTTCGAGTGCACTCGACGCTGACCGAGCAGGCGAGCTACGACGAACGCCGATCACTGATGGAGAGGACTTTGCGTGGACTCCGTGGCCTCTGAGGGCGCACCGCGCCAGCAGGCACCCGAGCAACGGGTCGCCTCGACGAAGATCGTGGTGGCGGGCGGTTTCGGCGCCGGGAAGACGACCTTCGTCGGCTCGGTGTCGGAGATCGTTCCGCTGCGCACCGAAGCGATGGTGACCCATTTCTCCGACGGCATCGACGATCTCGCCGAGACGCCGGAGAAGGAGACCACCACCGTCGCGATGGACTTCGGCCGCATCGTGCTGCCGGGCAACCTGGTGCTCTACCTGTTCGGCACGCCCGGCCAGAAGCGGTTCTGGTTCATGTGGGACGACCTGATCCGCGGCGCCATCGGCGCGGTGGTGCTGATCGACACCCGCAGGCTGGAAGACAGCTTCGCCGCCGTCGATTTCTTCGAGGCGCGCGGGCTGCCGTTCCTGATCGCGGTGAACCGTTTCCCGAACGCCCCGCGTTTCCCGATCGCCGAACTGCGCGAAGCGCTGTCGGTGCGCGAGGGCATCCCGATCGTCGACATCGACGCCCGCAACGCCGTCGAGGTGCGTCAGGCGCTGGCGGCGGTGACCGAATACGCCATCGCCCAGCTCGAGCCGCAGCAATTCGAGGGAGCTGGCAGGCGTGGTTGATCTGCTCGCGACCGGCGCGGAGGTGTTCGGTCGCGGTACGGGCGTGGCGTGGCTGGCTTTCGATCTGTCGGCCGTCGGCGCGGTCGTGGCGTTCGCGTGTGTGCGTCATGCCAAGTACTCGGTGCGGTTCCGCATCGTGTGGCTCACGATGGCCGCCGTCTCGCTCGGTGGCGTCGGCCTGTGGCTGGCGAATTCGGTCGCGCTGCTCGGCATTCATGTCGAGGGCAGCGCGGTGCGCTACAACCTGGCCCTCGGCACGGCCTCGGCCGCCATCGCGGTGATCGCCGTGTTCGCCGGATTCCTGATCGGCGGGCGCAGGCTGGATCTGCCTCGCCTGGTGATCGGCGGGCTGACGATGGGGCTGGGTGTCGGTCTGTCGACGTATCTCACCCTGGACGCGCTCGCGGTGCAGGGCACCGTGAAGGAGTCGCTCGGCCTCATCGGGCTCGTGCTGCTGATGTCGATGGCGCTGTGCACGGGCGTGCTGTGGGCCGGTCAGACGGTGCGGTTGATCGCCCTGCGCGTGGTGCTGTCACTGCTGTTCGCCGTCGGGGTCGCGGCGCTGTACTACACGGCGGTCGGCGCGCTGGAATTCGACGTGAACTCCGGCGCTCGCATGCCCGACGGGCTGCAGCTGTTCGACCTGGTGTTCCCGATGTTCGTGCTCGGTTCGCTCGGCCTCACGGTGCCCATCACGGCGATCCTGGTGGCGCCCGATCGGCGCGAGGCCATCGAGGCCGCCGAGAAGGCCGAAACCGTCGGTGCGCGATAACTGGCTAACGTCCGGTTTGCCGGAATCTTTACCGTCTTCCGCCCCGCTGCCCGAATGCGGCCCCGCGGTGGTGGATTCGGGCGAAAACCGCCCCTGAAGTGGCGATGAGCGGGTTCTCCTTGGTAGGAGAACCCGCCCTCCCGCACGAGAGTACATACCCGTGCAGGACTCCGCATCAGTGATTCAGGAATTTTCCTGTGCCGAAAAACAAACCCCGAGTTGGTATCTGGGCGTTCAGCAATCGTTCGGCAAGCTTTCCCGGGCGGCAAGTCCACGTGGCATGCGTCACAGCGGTAACCGGGCGATTGCCCCCACCTTCTGGACAAGCCTTTGACCAGGCATTACAAGCGCCCAGTAAGCCCCCTGGACACCAGGCTTCCCAGCTCACACGGCAGACGGTGCGTTAGGCCCACATCCTGGCCTCGCGCGGGTTATCGTCCCCGCAGGGCGCTTTCGTCTCGCCCGGCACATCCAAGGTTCGTTCGAAGGAGTTCGCATGGCCGTCAACGTGGTGCTCGACAAAGTTCTCGACAAGGAATACGAGAACAAGACGCTGAAGGAAATTCTGTCCGCGCCGCCGTCGGCCCTCGCCGGGCTGGCCGCAGGTGTCGATCAGCAGCTGCTCGACGCGCTGAAGATCAAGACCATCGCCGACCTCGGCACCAACAAGTACATCAAGCTCGCCGTCGCACTGGTCGCCCTCGCCGAGCAAGAAGGCTGAGAAGTAACCGGCTGACATGGCAACGGCCTGTCGGGGTTCACACCCCGGCAGGCCGTTGCATTTTGTCCGATACCCCGCTTCGGGTTGTCCCCTCCGAACCGGCTCTCGAACACCTCACAGAAGGTCAGGAGATCCGCGCGGGATCGATCAGGCCCTTCCGTACGGCACCAACGATACGACGTGGCACCCGATATTCGACACCCGCCACGGTCACCGGGACGAGTTGTGGCGCCTCGGCCTTCCACTGCGAACGCCTGCTCCTGGTGTTCGAGCGCGACATCCTGCGCTTGGGAACCGCCATGCCTCAGCCCTCCTTGCCCGGGCGCGAACGCTTGCCGTAGCGGCGCTCGAACTTCTCCACCCGGCCCTGGGTGTCGAGATTGCGCGCGGTGCCGGTCCAGAACGGGTGCGAATCCGAGGTCACGTCGACGGTGAGCAGTGGGTAGGTGTTCCCGTCCTCCCAGTCGACGGTCCGGTCGCTGGTGGCCGTGGACCGGGTCAGGAACTTCTTGCCGGTGTTCGCGTCCTCGAACACGACCGGGTGGTAGTCGGGGTGGATGCCCGCTTTCATGCCGTTTCTCCTCTCGGGTTGGTGCGCTCGCTCGCCGTGGCCGGGGCCTCGGCGGGGTCGGCGCACGGGTCTTCGTGCCATTCGCCGAAGGGGTCCTCCCACAACGCGACCCGCTCGGGGGCGCGATCGACGAGCAACAGTTCGTCGTCCTCCACCAGCGCCCAGTGCAGGGCGTGCCGGATCTCGGCGGGGTCGGCGTCGTGGGCGAGGATCACCAGCGACACATCGCGGTCGCCGAATCGGTCGTCCCAGCCGAGCGCCGCCATCGCGCGCCGCGCCGGATCGACCTCGGCCTGCTCCTCGGGCGTCATCGCGGCCAGCCACTTGCCCGCCCCACCGACGCGCAGCCCACCGCCCGCCGACTCGAGCCACACCACCTGGTCGGGCTGGGTGGCCAGCCAGATCCGGCCGCGTGCCGTGACCACACCGTCGAAGAGCACATCGAGGGCGTCGTGCAGCCGGGCCGGATGGAACGGTCTACGGGCGGCGAACTCGATGATCGATACTCCGCAGTCGGTGCTCAGCGGCGGCTGACCGCGCAGCAACGGTGCGTGGGCGTCGAAGATACGGCCGCGCCGGGCATCGTCGGGCACGCGGGTGAGCAGCGCGCCCACCTCCACGGCGTCGAAGCCGGACAGGTCGGGAAGCCAGGCAGTCGGTGCGCCGGGCGCCAGCCGGGTGAGCACCGCGTCGAGGCGTTCGCGGTCGAGGGGTTCCACACCGTCGGCGAGCACCACGAGCGCGTCGGCGAAGTCGACCTGGCCGACGGCCACCTGGGCGACGGTTCGTTCGTCGTCGGCCGAGGCGAGACCACGGTCGGCCAGCGCCTCGTCACCCGTGGCATCGGCGAGCCACTGGTTGCCGTCGACGCAGGTCAGCACGGCCTCGATGCGCACATTCCGGCCGGCGGGGCCGTCGACCCGGTCGGCCACACCGGTCACCTCGACGGTCTCGATCGCGTGGCACAGTGCCTCGGCCTCGATGGCCGGGTCGAGGGCCAGCACGATGCGCCGCACCGGCTCGCGGGCGGCGAGGGTGCACAGCATCGGCAGCAGATCGGCGCGCAGCGTGCACGACACGCAGCCGTGGGCCAGTTCGAGCACCGTGGTTGTCACGTTGCCCGCGGTGCGCACCGTGCGCCGGACCACGCCCTCGCGCAGTTCGGCGAGGTCGTGGTGCACGACGACCGTGCCCGCGTCCTCGCTCAGCACCGCCGCGATGTGCTCGACGCCGGTCATGGCGGGTCCGGCGAAACCGGCCAGCAGCACCACGGGTGTTCTCCGGTCGGACTGGTCAAGCACCCGGTACCCCTTTCGATAACGATTTTCATTTACTTCAGGGGCAACGGTACAGTGCGGAATAAGCATTGTCGAAAATGGTTGTCATAACCGTGGAGGGAGGTCGCATGTCGGCCCACTGCCAGGTCACCGGACGCAAGCCCGGCTTCGGAAAAGCCGTCTCGCATTCGCACCGGCGTACGAACCGCCGCTGGAACCCCAACATCCAGCGCAAGACCTACTACCTGCCCAGCGAGGGCCGCCGCGTCACGCTGACGGTCTCCGCCAAGGGCATCAAGACCATCGACCGCGACGGGATCGAGGCCGTAGTGGCCCGCATCCGCGCTCGCGGCGACAAGATCTAGGAGCACCCATGGCCTCGAAATCGACCGAACTGCGGCCGATCGTCAAACTCAAGTCCACCGCGGGTACCGGCTACACCTACGTCACCCGCAAGAACCGCCGCAACGACCCCGACCGGATGGTCCTGCGCAAATACGACCCCGTCGTGCGCAAGCACGTGGACTTCCGCGAGGAGCGCTGATGGCGAAGAAGTCGAAGATCGCTCGTAACGAGCAGCGGCGCGTGATCGTCGAGCGCTATGCCGCGCGCCGTACCGAGCTCAAGGAGATCATCCGCAAGCCGAGCACCGGCGACGACGAGCGCGCCGCGGCCCAGGCCGAACTGCGCGCCCAGCCTCGCGATGCCAGTCCGGTACGATTGCGCAATCGGGATGCAGCCGATGGCCGGCCACGCGGTCATCTCCGCAAGTTCGGGCTCTCCCGTATACGTGTGCGCGAGATGGCCCACCGGGGCGAGCTCCCTGGGGTCCACAAATCGAGCTGGTAGACACCCACTGATCTCGTGAGAAGGAAAATCCCATGGCAGTGAAGCGAGCACCGTCCAAGAAGGCACGCGCCGAGCAGGGCCGCAAGCCGAAGAAGAACCCGCTGATCGCCGCGGGCATCGAATACGTCGACTACAAAGACGTCAACCTGCTGCGCACCTTCATCTCCGATCGCGGCAAGATCCGTAGCCGCCGCGTCACCGGCCTGACCCCGCGCCAGCAGCGTCAGGTCGCCGTCGCGGTGAAGAACGCGCGCGAGATGGCGTTGCTGCCGTTCACGACCACCAAGTGAGCTCGTGACAGACGGCCCCGGAGCTGGTGCTCCGGGGCCGTTTTCGTGCCGTGGCTAGGGTGGACGCCATGACACCGCTGTCGCGCCGCTTCGCCCTCGTCGCGAGCCTGGCCGTGCTGTTCGCACCGGCCTGCGCGAGTTCCGGGGACACCACACCCACCTCGGCACCCACGAACACCCGCCCCGAGAGCACCGGTCCCGGTGTCGGCCGGCCGTTCACCGCCGACCCGAACCTGGTCGACCCACGTCCGCTGCCGTTCACCGCGTGGCGCCGGGTGGGCGAGGCAACCATCGCGGTCGACTTCCAGACCGGCAACCCCCAGTGCAACGTCGTCGACGCCACCGTCACCGAAACGGCCGACACGGTCACCGTCGCACTGCGTGCCGGCACCCCCGCCGACGCCGTCGGGCGGATGTGCACGATGGAAGCGGTCCTCGGCACGCTGGAGATCACCCTCGACGCGCCGCTGGGCTCCCGACAGGTCGTCGACGCGGCTTGAAACGGCAACGGGTGCCGCACCGTGACGGCGCGGCACCCGTTGCGGGACAAGCGAACTCAGTGCGCGAAGTGACGCGCCCCGGTGAGGTACAGCGTGACGCCCGCTTCCTTGCACAGTTCCACGGTGTCCTTGTCGCGGATCGAACCACCCGGGTGGACGATGGCGCGCACACCCGCGGCGACCAGGATCTGCGGGCCGTCGGAGAACGGGAAGAAGGCGTCCGAGGCGGCGACCGAACCCTTGGCCCGCTCCCCCGCCCGCTCCACGGCGAGCTTGCAGGAGTCGACCCGGTTCACCTGGCCCATGCCGACGCCGACAGCGGCGCCGTCGTCGGCCAGCAGGATCGCGTTCGACTTCACGGCACGGCAAGCGCGCCAAGCGAATTCGAGGTCGGCCAGCGTTGTGGCGTCGGCGGGATCACCGGCGGCGAGGGTCCAGTTGGCCGGGTCGTCGCCCGCGGCGTCGAGCACGTCGCGGTCCTGCAGCAGCGCACCGCCGCTGATCGGACGCAGTTCCACACCCTTGCGGCGCGGCGGCTCGGCGACCAGCACGCGCACATTCTTTTTGCGCTGCAGCACCTCGACGGCACCCGGCGCGTAACCGGGGGCCACGATCACCTCGGTGAAGATCTCGGCGACCTGCTCGGCCATCTCGACGCTCACCTCACGGTTGGCGGCGATCACGCCACCGTAGGCACTCACCGGATCGGTGGCGTGCGCCTTGCGGTGGGCCTCGGCGATATCGGCGCCGACGGCGATGCCGCACGGGTTGGCGTGCTTGATGACCGCGACAGCGGGCTCGTCGAAGTCGAACGCGGCGCGCCAGGCGGCGTCACCGTCGGTGTAGTTGTTGTACGACATCTCCTTGCCGTGCAACTGCTGCGCCTGCGCGATGCCGACGGTGCCGTCGTTGCTGGTGTACAGCGCTGCGGCCTGGTGCGGGTTCTCGCCGTAACGCAGCACCGCGGCACGCTCCCACGAACCGGCGACCCAGCTCGGGAACTGCTCCGTCTCGGGCTGCACGGCGGGCACGGCGACCGAGCCCATCCAGCTCGCCACGGCCACGTCGTAGTTCGCGGTGTGCTGGAAGGCCTTGGCGGCCAACGCGGTCCGCTCGGCGAGGGTGAAGCCGCCCGACTTCACGGCCGCGAGCACGTCGTCGTAGTCGGTGACGTCGACGACCACACCCACCGACGGGTGGTTCTTGGCGGCGGCACGCACCATCGACGGACCGCCGATGTCGATCTGCTCCACGCACTCGTCCACACCGGCGCCGCTGGCCACGGTCTGGGTGAACGGGTAGAGGTTGACCACCACGAGCTCGAACGCCTCGACACCGAGCTCGGTGAGCTGGTCGAGATGCTCGGCGCGGCGGGTGTCGGCCAGGATGCCTGCGTGCACGCGCGGGTGCAGCGTCTTCACGCGGCCGTCGAGGGTCTCCGGGAAACCGGTCAGGTCCTCGACCCGGGTGACCGGAATGCCCGCCTCGGCGATCTTGCCCGCGGTCGAACCGGTCGACACCAGCTCCACGCCCGCGGCGTGCAGTCCGGTGGCCAGCTCGACGAGCCCGGTCTTGTCGTAGACGCTCACCAGCGCCCTGCGGATCGCCTTACGTTCACTCACCGGTGTGCTCGCTCATCTGGTATCTCTGCCTTTCGTCCGTCGGAGACAATGCCTCGCGTCGCGACGGCGGCGATGACCTGCGCCAGCAACCGTCGCTCGACAACCTTGATGCGCTCGTGCAGCGCGGCCTCGTCGTCGCCGGGCAGCACGTCGACCGCCTCCTGCGCGAGGATCGGGCCCGTGTCGACCCCGCCGTCGACCAGGTGCACCGTGCAGCCGGTGACCTTGGCGCCGTAGGCCAGCGCGTCACGCACACCGTGCGCGCCGGGGAACGACGGCAGCAGCGCGGGATGGGTGTTGATAAAGCGGCCGCCGAAGCGTTCCAGGAACGCGGGGCCGACGATCTTCATGAAGCCTGCCGAGACGACCAGGTCGGGTTCGAACGCGGCGACCGCGTCGGTGAGCGCGCGGTCCCAGGCGGCTCGGTCGTCGAAATCCTTGACCGCGACCCGGAAGTGGTCCACGCCCGCGGCCTCGGCGTGTTCGGTGGCCTGGCATACCCGGTCGACACCGACGGCGACGATCTTCGCCGGGTAACCGGGTTCGCGGGCGGCGGCCAGCAGTGCGTTGAGCAGCGAGCCGGTGCCCGAGGCGAGGACGACGACGGTGGCCGGGGTCCGTGCGGGCTTCCACTGGGCAAACGAGGACGTCAGCGCTCTACTCCTGCGTGTGGTCGGGTGGCGGCGATCGACAATGCGCCGGGTCGAGCTTAACGACCGGTGTCCCCGTCACCCTCCGGCAGGTCCGGCTCCACCACCTCGGCGTCGACGATGTCGTCGGTCGGTGGGGTCGTCGAGCCGGGGGCGGCGATGCTCACCTCGGGTTCGTCGTCGATGTCCTCGACGAGTTCGGCGTCGACTTCCACGGCCGGGTCGGCGGGGTATTCGTGGTCGTCGTCGGCGTAGTCGTGATCGTCGGCGTAGTCGTCGTCTTCGTCGTCGTCCTCGTAGTAGTAGTCGTCGTCCTCGTCGTAGGAGTAGTCGTCGTATTCGACGGCCGGTGCGAGGAAGCGGCGGGCGAAGACCATGCCGACGAAGCCGCCGAAACCGAACCAGGTGACCATCAGCACGACCAGCATCAACAGGTCGGGCCCCACCCAACCGACGGCGCCGAGCTGACCGCTGCTCAGGATCGCCAGGATCAGGAAGGTGAGGGTCGACAGGCCGGCACAGGTGAGCGTCGCCCACGGCGCACCGGGGCGATCGTCGCTCGTGCGGCCGAGTTCCACGCCGCCGAGCACGCCGACGGCCAGCGGTACGAGCAGCAGCACCGGCCACCACGCGGCGGCGGGGCCGGTGGGCAGCGGGATCAACGCGGGGATCGGCGGCACCTGTCCGGCGCTCACACCGAACAATCCCACCGATCCGATCCCGAACTGCACCGCGGCACCGCTGAGCATCCCGGCGGCGCCGACGATCACGTTCGGCACGTAGAGCAGCGAGAGCAGGGTCATGCCGAGCACATCGGCCACATCGTGTGCCTGCTGATAGGTCTCGCCGACACGGGACAGGTGCGTGCAGAACGAGATCACCGTCGCCAGCGCCGCGCAGCCGAGCATGCGCAGCACGGTGCGGCGCGCGGCGCGCGCACCGAGTACCGCCCACTCCGGGATTCCCACGGGGAGCAGCGCGCACAGCGAATCCCAGGCGCGGGTGCAGATCCCGGCGGCAGCCGCGGCCAGGTACAGCACCAGCACCCAGCCGAAAGCGGTGACGACGCCGGGCGGTTCGAGTGGCGTGACGCCCGCGGCATCACCGACAACGGCCAGGCACACCGAGGTCATGACGAGCGGCCCGGCGAGTACGGCGGCAGTGAGCCAGCCCAGGTCGACCGGCGTCGGCCGGTTCGGTACGGCCCGTGCGCATTCGCGGGCGGCCAGCCATACCAGCACGACGGTCGGTACCAGCGGCAGCAGACCGAGGGTGGTCCGGCCGACGGTGAGCGGAATCTGATGAGCCGCAAGCCAGGTCGCCGCGACCGCGCCCGGCGCGCTGGTGAGCTCGGTGCCCGAGGTGAGCATCACCAGCAGCACCACGACGATCATGGCGGTCAGCGCGCAGATCGTCGGCCGGGCGGCGACGAGCAGCAGGGCCCGCGCCCGGTCCGGTGGCAGCGACCACCAGGCGGGTTCCGGGCCGGCGGGTGCGGCGGTGGTCTCCCCGCCGCGTGACCCGGAGGTCCGGCGCACGAGGGCGTTACGGGAGCTCATGACAATTCAGCGTGGCAGCTTCCCCGGCGAGCGCGGGTCAGGCGCGCCGCGAGCCCACAGGCACACCTGTGGGCTCGCGATCGAAACCTGGGGCCACAACCAGCCGTCGGTTTTTCCTACTTCTGGTCGTCGCTGGGACGGAACGCGGTGGTCGCGTCGGCCGCCGGGTCGGCGTTCTGCTCGCCGCCGAACGGCTGACTCTGCCCGGGCTGCGGAGCCGAACCCTGCTGGGCACCACCGTAATTGGGCGCACCGAACGGCTGACCGGTCGGCTGGCCACCGAAGGTCTGGGTGGCACTCTCATCGGGACGCGGCTGCGCCTGCGGGGACCCACCGTAAGGCTGCTGCTGCGGCGCGGCGCCGTACTGCTGGCCGTAGGGCGACTGCTGCTGCGGCTGACCGTAACCCTGCTGCTGACCCGGCTGACCGTAGGACGGCTGCTGTGCCTGCGGCATCGACGGCGAACTCTGCTGGCCGTAGGGCGACTGCGTGGGGTACTGCCCACCGGTCGAGGCCTGGCCGTAACCACCCTGACCGAAGGACTGCTGCTGACCCGGCTGGCCGTATCCCTGCTGCCCGTAACCCTGCTGGCCGTACTGGCCGCCGTACTGACCCGGCTGCTGCGGCTGCGCGGGCTTGGGCGCAGGCGGCTTGATGATGCCGAGCTGGAACAGCAGCGCGACCACGAGCAGAACGGTGACGACGAACGCGAAGACCGAGACGACGAAGGCGCCCCACTGCAGTTCCGCGCTCTCGATGCTGATGAGCGCCACCACGATGCCCACGAATCCGGCCGCGGCGAGAGCGACGGCCACGGGGAGGTTGTTCAGCTTGGGCAGCAGCGACAGACCGGCCACGATCGCGGCGGCCAGGATCAGCGCCGCGTAACCGCCCGCACTGGAATCGAACATGCTGCTGGTCTCGGTTTTCGCCCCGAGGGAGAAACCGATGAACGGTGCGAAGCCGAGCAGGAAGGTGACAACACCGAGTCCGGTGGCCGCGGCGGTGAGGATGAAGGGCAGCCCCTTGGCACCGGCGTCGTCCACGGACGCTGACGCAGCCGCGGCGGCTCCGGTGCTCGGGCCCTGGGTGGGCGCGGCGGGTGTCGCGGGTGCGTTGTACCCGGAGCCCCCTGTCGGGTAGGACATGTCGTCGTCTCCTTGTCGAGTCGTGCGCATCGGTCGCGTCGAACTGACTGGTGCCTGATCCGATACCTGACGCTACTGCACGCCACGCCCGCGGTCATCACCTACCGATGCAGGCTGTGGATAAACCACCGCCTGGGGATGAATCGACGAAGGCCGCCCAGGCTAAACCTGAAAGCGGCCTTCGACAGTGTGATTTGCGGATTACGCAGAGGCGATGGACGCCTTCTCCAGGATCTCGCGAGCGAGCGCGGCGGTGGCGGACGGCGTCTTGCCGACCTTCACACCCGCTGCCTCGAGCGCTTCCTGCTTGGCCTGCGCGGTGCCACCACCACTGGACACGATCGCGCCCGCGTGGCCCATGGTCTTGCCCTCGGGGGCGGTGAAGCCCGCGACGTAGCCGACGACCGGCTTGGTCACGTTGGCCTTGATGTAGGCCGCGGCGCGCTCTTCGGCGTCGCCACCGATCTCGCCGATCATCACGATGATCTTGGTCTCGGGGTCCTTCTCGAACGCCTCGATGGCGTCGATGTGGGTGGTGCCGATGACCGGGTCGCCGCCGATGCCGATCGCGGTGGAGAAACCGAAATCGCGCAGCTCGTACATCATCTGGTAGGTCAGGGTGCCCGACTTCGACACCAGGCCGATCGGGCCCTTGCCGGTGATGTTGTTCGGGGTGATGCCGACCAGCGCCTCGCCGGGGGTGATGATGCCGGGGCAGTTCGGGCCGATGATGCGGGTCTTCTCGCCCTTTTCGACGTTGTAGGCCCACGCGTAGGCGGAGTCCTGCACCGGGATGCCCTCGGTGATGACCACGAGCAGCGGGATCTCCGCGTCGATGGCCTCGATGATGGCGTCCTTCGAGAAGGCCGGGGGCACGAACGCGATGGAGGTGTCGGCGCCGGTCTTCTCCATGGCCTCGGCCACCGAAGCGAACACGGGCAGCTCGATCTCGTTGCCGTCTTTGTCCGTGTGCTTGACCGTGGTGCCGGCCTTGCGCGCGTTGACGCCACCGACGACGTTGGTGCCCGCCTTCAGCATCAGCGCGGTGTGCTTGGTGCCCTCGCCGCCGGTGATGCCCTGGACGATGACCTTGTTGTCCTTGTTCAGGAAGATGGACATGTTCGCTGTTCCTTACTTCGCTGCGGCGAGTTCGGCAGCCTTGTCGGCGCCCTCGTCCATGGTCTGGGCCAGCGTCACCAGCGGGTGGTTGGCCTCGGCGAGGATGCGGCGACCCTCTTCGACGTTGTTGCCGTCCAGGCGAACGACCAGCGGCTTGGTTGCCGCGTCACCGAGCACCTCGAGCGCGCCCACGATGCCGTCGGCGACCGCGTCGCACGCGGTGATGCCACCGAAGACGTTGACGAACACGCTCTTGACCTGCGCGTCACCGAGGATCACGTCCAGACCCGCGGCCATCACGGAAGCCGAAGCGCCGCCGCCGATGTCGAGGAAGTTGGCCGGCTTCACGCCGCCGTGGTTCTCGCCCGCGTAGGCGACGACGTCCAGGGTCGACATGACCAGACCGGCGCCGTTGCCGATGATGCCGACCTCACCGTCGAGCTTGACGTAGTTGAGGTCGTTCTCCTTGGCCTTGAGCTCGAGCGGGTCGGTCGCGTCGACGTCGGCGAACTCGAGGTGGCCGGGCTGACGGAACTCGGCGTTCTCGTCCAGGGTGACCTTGCCGTCGAGGGCGAGGATCTCGTCGTTCGGGGTGCGCACCAGCGGGTTGACCTCGACCAGCGTGGTGTCTTCCTTGGTGAAGACCTCCCACAGCTTCTGGATGGTCACGGCCGCGGCGTCGAGCACCTCGGCGGGCAGGTGGCCCTTCTCCGCGATCTCGCGGGCGAAGGTCAGGTCGACACCCTTCACGGCGTCGACGGGGATCTTGGCCAGACGCTCGGGGGTCTTCTCGGCGACCTCTTCGATCTCCATGCCGCCCTCGACCGAACACATGGCCAGGTAGGTGCGGTTGGAGCGGTCGAGCAGGAAGGAGATGTAGTACTCCTCCGCGATGTCCTTGGCCTCGGCGACCAGGAGCTTCTTGACGATGTGGCCCTTGATGTCGAGGCCGAGGATGTTCTGCGCGTGGGTGAACGCGTCTTCCGGGGTGGCGGCGTACTTCACGCCACCCGCCTTGCCGCGACCGCCTACCTTGACCTGCGCCTTGACCATGACCGGCTTGCCGATTTCCTCGGCAATGGCGCGTGCTTCTTCGGCCGTGTCGCAAACACGACCCTCGGACGAAGGCACTCCGCGCTTAACGAAGAGCTCCTTCGCCTGATATTCGAAGAGATCCATGTACTCACCGTCTCGTCTGCGTTGCTATGACAACGTCTTTGTTGGCGGCCCGACTTGCCGTAGCGACTGGTTGCAGGTCGCTCGAGGGGTCAGCTAGCGGGTCGGTCGGACTCTAACTAGTCACGGGGAGGGCTAAACGACCACATTCATCCTAAGTGGCGCAGGTCACGACGGGTGCGGGGAGGTCACCAAAACCGCTGGCCAAGGCTACTGGTGAGTAGTTTTTCGGTGCCGTGGCAGGTCGGAACACCTAAAGGGGGAACGCCCCGCCATCTACTACGTTATGTCGTCGATCGACCTCACCCGAAGTGTCGCGAATCGGTGAGTTATTCTGCAGCATTACGGTGACGAATCTCACAGACAAGTGTAGGTTCTCGACCAGCGCTTGCCACTCTGCAATCGCTTCGTTACCGTCAATGCGGTCGATGTCACAACCAGGTCACGACAACCAGGTCACGACTGGCAGGTCAGGACTGAGGAGGACGACAAGCTTGAGGAACGTCAGGCGTAGCCGATGAACCACCGCTCCACCTTCCCAGTTGAAGATCGCAACAGCTCAGGCCGCCGTTACCGGTACGCCGACGAGTTCACCTCGCACCCGCGAAGCCCCCGCGCCGCCGCGCCACAGCCGCAGCAGCCTGCCTGGCCGAGCACCGATTCCTGGCACACCGAGAACTCCTGGTCCGGAAACGACGCCTGGTCCGACAACGCCGCGTGGACGCCCGCCGAGGACGAATGGACCGCCGACGAGTCGGGCTCCTACGACTCCGGCACCTACGAAACAGACTGGGCCCCCGCCGAACCCGAGACCCCGGCACCAGAACCGCGTCGCGCCGAGCGGCGTGGCGGCGCCCACCGCGTGCCCGCACCGCCCACCGCGCTGAAGGGCCGCGCCGCCGTCATCGCCGTCGCCGCGGGTGCGGTCGTCGCGGCCGGTCAAGCCGCCATGGCCTCCCCGCAGCAGCCCGACACGGGCGTCGACTACGAAGCCGCGGGCCAGATCCACGAGATCGCCGCCCAGTCGATGAGCACCACCGAGGTCGCCGACCACGTCACCGGCTCGTCGCCGCAGGTACTCGATGCCACCGCCGTGGCCGACAGGAGCCACTTCGACGACATCCTCGCCAAGGGCCAGAAGTTCGCCGAAGACCTGGCCGCCCAGGAGTCCGCCAAGCTGCGGCCCCTGTTCGCCAAATTCACCACCGGTAACTACACCTCCGGGTTCGGCGCCCGCTGGGGTGTACAGCACCTCGGCATCGACGTGGCGGGTCCGATCGGCACCCCGATCTACGCGGTCGCCGACGGCACCGTCATCGAAGCGGGCCCCGCCTCCGGTTTCGGCATGTGGGTGCGCATCCTGCACGACGACGGCACCGTCACCATCTACGGTCACATCGACACCGCGACGGTCTCGCAGGGTGAACGCGTGATGGCAGGCGACCAGATCGCCACCATGGGCAACCGCGGCTTCTCCACCGGCCCGCACGTGCACTTCGAGGTGTGGCAGAACGGCACCGACAAGATCGACCCCATCCCGTGGCTCGCCACCCGCGGCATCAGCCTGGGCGCCCAGCGCGACTGAGGACGGGTGACCAGCAGCACGGTTCCGCTTTCCCGTTAGCGGGGTAGCGTTTTCGTATGGCTGGTACGACGAAGTACACGCAGTTCATTGCCCTGCCACCGGAATCGGTGTGGGCAGTGCTGGGGGACCCGACGCAATGGTCCGAGTGGAATCCGGGCGTGCGCGCGGTGCGGATGCACGGGCCTGTCGCCGTCGGGGCGACCGGTGACTATGTGCCCAACGGGAAACGCGCCGCGCGCGTGCACGAGCGGTTCGGCGCCCCGTTCACCGTGACAACTCTTGTGCCCGAACGTGAGCTGACCATCGAGCAGCCCGAACCCGCCGGGACCATGGTGCTCACCTGGCGGCTCGAACCGCGCGCGGGCGGAACAGAGGTCACTCAGGAACTGCGCTTCAGCGGTGTGTCCGCAGCGGCGATGCGGGCGGCGGCCGGACCGTTCATCGAAACCGGTGCCCGCGTGAACTTCTCGCGCCTGGCCCGGCTCGCCGGTCTCGTCCCGGCCGACGACGCCCTGAACGTGGTGATCGCCGGTGGCACCGGAGCGCTCGGCGTGCGGATCGCCGCCGACCTCACCTGCCGTGGTCAGCGCGTCACCCTGCTAACCCGGCGCCGCAACCCCGGAATACCGTTCCGGCAGACCGAATGGGACGGCCGCTCGGTCGGCGCCTGGGCCGCGGAACTCCGCGAACCCGGCCGGATCGCGGTCGTCAACCTGGCGGGCAAACTCGTCGACTGCAGGCCCACCGAACGCAATATCGCCGAACTGCGCAGCAGCCGCGTCGATTCCACCACGGCACTGGTCGCCGCCGCCCGCACCCGTGACACCCCGGTCGACTACTGGGTGCAGGCCAGCACCACCGCCATCTGGTCGGACGCGGGCGAAACACGCTGCACGGAAACAACACCCGTGCCCGAAGGACTACCGCAGATGACCGGCGTCGCCGAGCCGTGGGAGCAGGCATTCGACCCGGCCCAGGCCGAACACTGGACCATCCTGCGCACATCGATCGTGCTCGACCCAGACGCCCCGGCGCTCAAACGCCTGAGCCAGCTCACCAAGGCCGGGCTCGGCGGACGGGTCGGCCCCGGCGACCAATGGTTCAGCTGGATCCACATCGAGGACTGGCTGCGCATCGTGCGTGCCTGCCTCGGCCTCGATCCCGAAGTGAGCATCCCCGACGGCATCCTGGTCGCCGCCACCGAGAACCCGGTCCGCAACGCCGAACTCATGGCGACCCTGCGCCGAACCCTGCATCGCCCGGCGGCCCCGCCGACGCCGAAAGCGATCCTGTCGGTGGGCGCCGTCGTGCTGCGCTCGGATCCGGCACTCGGTCTCACCGGCCGTCACGCCACCTCGGAGGTGCTGCCGAAAACCGGCTTCACCTTCCGCTACCCCACCCTGGACAAGGCCCTAACCGACCTGCTGCCGAATTAGAGCTTGACGATGGTCCGGCTGAATTGGGGGATCAGCCGGATCTTTCCGGCGGTGCCGAAGTCGATGGTGACGGTCGCCAGTGGGCCGACGCCGTCGGCGGCGACCACCCGGCCCAAGCCGTACTTGTCGTCGGTGACCCGGTCGCCCACGGCGAGAACGAGGTCGGTGTTGTTGCGCTTCACCGCACCGCCGGGCGCCGGCCTGCGGGTGCCGGTGCCGCCGCGCACGCCCGGCCGCTGATCCCAGCCGTCGCCACGCGTCCAGTCCCGGTCGAACCCGCTGTCCTCACCGCGCCTGCGACCGCGCTGTACCGGCGACACCACCGGTTCGAGCCTGCGCCAATCCAGCAGATGCTGCGGAATCTCCTGCAGGAAGCGCGATTCCGGGTTCGACACCGGCTGTCCCCAGCCCGACCGGACCACGGCACGCGACAGGTACAGCCGCTGACGGGCGCGGGTGATGCCCACATACGCCAGCCTGCGTTCCTCGGCCAGCTCGTTCGGATCGCCGAGCGCCCGCATGTGCGGGAACTGCCCGTCCTCCCAGCCGGTCACGAAGACGACCGGGAACTCCAGGCCCTTGGCGGTGTGCAGGGTCATCATGGTGACCACCCCGGAGCCCTCGTCCGGGATCTGATCGGTATCGGCGACCAGCGACACCCGTTCGAGGAACGCCGCGAGCGAACCGGGTTCGGGTTCACCGTCGCCCACCTCGGGCAGCAGCCCCTCCTCGCGCGCGGCCTCGGCGTTGTTGAACGCCTCGGAACTGAATTCGCGGGCGACACTGACCAATTCGTTGAGGTTATCGAGGCGGGCGCCGTCCTGCGGGTCGTCGGACGCCTCGAGTTCGGCGCGATAACCGGTGCGGTCGAGCACCGCGTCGACCACATTGCCCACATCAGGATATTCGCTGTCGGCGCGCTGCCCGGCCGCCCGGATCTCGTCGAGCAGGTCGAGGAAACCGGCGATGGCCCGCTGCGCACGGGTATTGAGCAGCGCCACCTTGCCGTCGGCCGCGTCGCGCAGGGCCGCCGCGAAACCGATGTCGCGCTGCTCGGCGTGCACCGCGACACAGGCCTCGGCACGGTCACCGATGCCACGGCGCGGGGTGTTGAGGATGCGGCGCAGGCTCACGGCGTCGTCGGGGTTCTCCAGCACACGCAGGTAGGCCACCACATCGCGCACTTCCTTGCGCTCGTAGAAGCGGACACCGCCGACCACCTTGTACGGCAGCCCCATGCGGATGAAGATCTCTTCCAGCGCACGCGAATTGTTGTTGGTGCGGTAGAACACCGCCACATCGCCGTAGGTGGCCTCGCCCGCGTCGACCAACCGGTCGATTTCCTTCGCGACGAACGAGGCCTCGTCGTGTTCGTTGTCGGCGACGTAGCCGGTGATGAGCTCGCCCTCACCGGAATCGGTCCACAGCTTCTTCTCCCGCCTGCCCTCGTTGCGGGCGATCACGGCGTTGGCCGCCGACAGGATGTGCTGGGTGGAGCGGTAGTTCTGTTCCAGCAGAATGGTTTCGGCATCGGGGAAATCGCGTTCGAATTCCTCGATATTGCGGATGGTCGCGCCGCGGAAGGCGTAGATGGACTGGTCGGCGTCGCCGACGACGCACAGCTCGCTGGGCGGCACCTGCTCGTCGCCGGAATCGCCGTGGTGGCCCACAAGTTCGCGCACCAGCACGTACTGGGCGTGGTTGGTGTCCTGGTACTCGTCGACGAGGACGTGCCGGAACCGGCGCCGGTAGTACTCGGCCACCTGCGGGTGGTTCTGCAGCAGCGCGACGGTCTCACCGATCAGGTCGTCGAAATCGAGGGCATTGGCCGCGCGCAGCCGCTTCTGGTATTCGCCGTACACGCGGGCGACCAGCGCGGGCAGTTCGGTGTCGTCGGCCTCGGCGTCGCGGGCGGCCTGTTCGGGCCCGATCAATTCGTTCTTCAAATTGGAGATGGCCGTCGACAGCAACCGCGCCGAATATTTTTTGGTGTCGATGTCGAAATCGCGGCTGATCATCGTGAGCAATCGGCGCGAATCGTCGGCATCGTAGATGGAGAAATTCGAATTCAGACCCGGCAGCAAAGCCGCCTGCATGCGGAGAATACGCACACAGCTGGAATGGAAAGTCGACACCCACATGCTCGCGGCGCGGGGACCGACGAGCCCGGCCACCCGCTCCCGCATCTCGGCAGCAGCCTTGTTGGTGAACGTGATGGCCAGGATCTGTCCGGTCTGCACTCCGCGTGCGGCGAGCAGGTAGGCGATGCGGCGGGTGAGCACGGCCGTTTTGCCCGAGCCCGCTCCCGCCACGATCAGCAGCGGCGAACCGGCGTGCACCACGGCGGCGCGCTGCTGCGGGTTGAGCCCGTCGAGCAGCCGCTCGGTTTCCTCGGCGCGCCGCTGTTCGCGCTCCTTGCGGCGCTGTTCCTGCTCGGCGCTGTGCCGGGCCGCCGCCTCGGCCAGACCGCTGCGAGCCGCACCACCGCCACCGCCGTCACCCTGCGGTGCGGCGGTGCTGTCTGATGCCGCGACCGGGGTGTTCGGCGCGGTGGACGACGTTTCGTCTGCGGAGGGAGCGACCGTGATATCCATCGTCTGTCCACGCTACCGGCGGGCACCGACAAGCGGCCAACCGCCGTCGGCGCGGCCACCGGCGGGCAAACCGCGAGTGAACCGGATGACGACCGGTCTCGTACCCACCCGTGTGAATGTTCTCAGCGGATTCACAAACACAACTGTTTTGCATACCTACCGACCCGTGGCAGACTGGGCCGGGTGGTCAGCGCTGCTTCGCCTGTCCGGATCGGCAATCGATCCGATATCGTGGCGGCAGGCGCCCAGCCGGAAAGTTTTTCAGGGTGAAGGAACAGATCGGTAACACGACGTCCGTATCGACCGATCCCAGTTCTGACACGAGGAGATGAATGATGAGCACCCCTGCTACAACCGCCGGGTCAGAGGCGGCACTGCCGCAATCGGAGGCGGAGATCGAGAAGCTTCGCCTCGAAATCGACGAACTCGACGCCACCATCCTCGCCGCGATCAAACGCCGGAGCGAAATTTCGCGGATCATCGGGCGCACCCGGATGGCCTCTGGGGGGCCCCGGCTGGTGCACAGCCGTGAGATGAAAGTGCTCGAACGCTTCAGTGAGCTCGGCCAGGAGGGTCACACCCTCGCCATGCTCCTGCTCCGCCTCGGTCGCGGACGTCTCGGCCGCTAGGTCGAACTCGAACCACGCGGCGGTCGTCCAGATCGCCGCTCACGAAAAGCCGCCCCGGGTGCGACAACATCCCCGGGGCGGTTATTTTTTTTCGCTCAGGTGAGGGCGATGTACTTCGTGTCCAGGTATTCCTCGATGCCCTCGGTCCCGCCCTCGCGGCCGAAGCCCGACTCCTTGACGCCGCCGAAGGGCGCGGCCGGGTCGGAGATGACACCCCGGTTCACGCCGACCATCCCGGTCTCCATCGCCTCCGACACACGAAGCGCACGATCCAGGTCGCGGGTGTAGACGTAGCTGACCAGCCCGTACTGCGTGTCGTTGGCGGCGGCGACGCCCTCCTCCTCGGTGTCGAAAGCGACGATCGGCGCGACCGGACCGAACACCTCCTCGCGCAGGATACGGGCGGCGGGCGGCACGTCGGCGAGCACGGTGGCCGGGTAGAACCAGCCCGGCCCGTCGGGGGTCTCCCCGCCCAGCAGCAGCTTCGCGCCGGTGCTCACCGCGTCGTCGACGAGTTCGGCGACGGTCTCGCGCTGCTCGGCGCTCACCAGCGGGCCGAGCGTCGTCGACGCGTCCGTCCCCGGCCCGAGCACCACCGATTCGGTCATCGCGGCCACCAGCTTCTCGGTGAATTCCGCGACGACACCGCGCTGCACGTGGAACCGGTTGGCGGCCGTGCACGCCTCCCCGCCGTTGCGCAGTTTCGCCTGCATGGCACCGGCCACCGCGCTGTCGATGTCGGCGTCGTCGAACACCACGAAGGGCGCGTTTCCGCCCAGTTCCATGGAGGTGCGCAGCAGCCGGTTCGCCGACGACGAGACCAGCTTCTTGCCCACTTCCGTCGACCCGGTGAAGGTGAGCTTGCGCAGGCGCGGATCGTCGATCAGCGGGCCCGTGACGGCACCGGAACGGCTGGTTGTGACGACCGACAGCACACCGTCGGGCAGTCCGGCCTCGCTGCACAGGCGGGCCAGCGCGAGCATGGTCAGCGGCGTCGCCGAGGCGGGCTTGACGATCATCGTGCAGCCGGCGGCCAGCGCCGGACCGATCTTGCGGGTGCCCATGGCCAGCGGGAAATTCCACGGCGTGATCGCCAGGCACGGTCCTACCGGTTGCTTGGCGACCATGATCCGCCCCGTGCCCGACGGCGCGTGCAGATACCGCCCGTGCACCCGAACCGCTTCCTCGCTGAACCACCGGAAGAATTCGGCGCCGTAGCGCACTTCGTTGCGGCTCTCCCCGAGCGCCTTGCCCATCTCGAGCGTCATCAGCAACGCGAACTCCTCGGCCCGCGCCGTGAGCTCGGTGAACACCGCCCGCAGGATCTCACCGCGTTCCCGCGACGGCGTTTCCGCCCACTCCCGCCCGGCCGCCACCGCCGCGTCGAGCGCCCGCATCGCGTCCTCGGGGGTCGCGTCGGCGACCTCGGTGATCACCGACCCGTCGGCCGGATTGTGCACGGGAAATGTGGCCCCACCGGTAGCCTCCACCGGCCCCGACCCGATCCACAAACCCTTTGGTACGAACTCGATCACGTCCCGTTCAGAAACCATGCCCCCACCCTATGCCGACCCCCCGTCCGAGAAGCCGCCAAACGCCACACGAATAACCCGGAAGGACCACCCGAACCCACCCTCGGCCGCCAACTCGAATGCCGCCATAACCGCATCCCCAGCCCCGTACATCCCGACCTCGAGGAGGGATCGCCGACGAAGTCGGCGGTCCGCGGCCGTCCCGACGATCAGGTGCCGTTGCGTACGCGACGAAGGAGCAAGCAACGGCGCCTGATCGTCGGGACCGGCGGGGCCGCGAACTCGAGCGCGCCAGCGCTCCGATAACCCAGTACTCTCGGGCGGGTGAGCAGCGACATCACCGCGTCGGCGGCCTGGCAGGCACTGCAAACCAATCACCGCACTGTCGCACCTCTGCATCTGCGGCAGTTGTTCGCCGAGGATCCGGCGCGCGGCCGGGAGTTGACCGTGCAGGTCGCCGATCTACACATCGACTACAG
Source organism: Nocardia sp. NPDC050413 (assembly GCF_040655475.1). Classification (NCBI taxonomy): domain Bacteria; kingdom Bacillati; phylum Actinomycetota; class Actinomycetes; order Mycobacteriales; family Nocardiaceae; genus Nocardia; species Nocardia sp. NPDC050413. The sequence goes on from NZ_JBFAJZ010000004.1 coordinate 248,827, forward strand.
CAAACATCGTGTGACCCGCGAAACCCTGCGTCTGCTGGTGGATCTCGCGCGCGCGGCCGGGGTGCCGCAGCGACGCGACGAGATGTATTCCGGCAAGCACATCAACACCTCCGAGGACCGCGCGGTAGGGCACATCGCGTTGCGCCTGCCGGTGGGCGAGCAGCTCGACATCGACGGCACCGACGCCGATGCCGCCGTGCACGACGTGCTGCGCCGGATGGGTGAGTTCGCCGATTCGGTGCGCTCGGGTGCGTGGCGCGGGGCGACCGGTGAGCGCATCACCACGGTGGTCAATATCGGTATCGGTGGCTCGGATCTCGGGCCGGACATGGTGTATCGCGCGTTGCGGCACTATGCCGATCCGGAGATCGAGGCCCGGTTCGTGTCGAATGTCGACCCGGCCGATCTGGTGTCCAAGCTGGCGGGTCTCGATCCGGCGCGCACGTTGTTCATCGTCGCGTCGAAGACGTTCTCCACCTTGGAGACGCTCACCAATGCGACGGCGGCGCGGCGCTGGCTGGTCGCGGCGCTCGGTGAGGACGCGGTGGCCAAGCATTTCGTCGCGGTGTCGACGAACGCGGAGCGGGTGGCGGCTTTCGGTATCGACACCGCGCACATGTTCGGTTTCTGGGATTGGGTCGGCGGCCGCTACTCCGTGGATTCGGCGATCGGTCTCTCGGTGATGGTGACCATCGGCAAGGAACGGTTCGGTGAGTTCCTCAGCGGAATGCACGCCGTCGACCGGCATTTCGCGTCGGAGCCGTTGGAGTCGAACGGTCCGGTGCTGCTGGCGATGCTCGGCGTCTGGTATTCGAACTTCTTCGGTGCGGAATCGCGTGTGGTGCTGCCGTATTCGAACGATATGGCGCGGTTCCCCGCGTATCTGCAGCAGTTGACGATGGAGTCCAACGGCAAGTCGGTGCGCGCCGACGGCACTGCGGTCACGTCGTCGACGGGTGAGATCTTCTGGGGTGAGCCGGGTACCAACGGCCAGCACGCCTTCTATCAGCTGCTGCACCAGGGCACCCGGCTGATTCCGGCCGATTTCGTCGGTTTCGCCCGGTCGACCGACGACCTGCCGACCCGCGACGGCACCGGCAGCATGCAGGACATCCTGATGAGCAACCTGTTGGCGCAGACCAAGGTGCTCGCGTTCGGCAAGACCGCCGAGGAGATCGCGGCCGAGGGCACCGATCCGAAGCTGGTGCCGCACAAGGTGATGCCCGGCAATCGGCCGAGTACCACGATCATGGCGCCGGAGCTCACGCCGTCGACGATGGGTCAGCTGATCGCGCTGTACGAGCACCAGGTGTTCGTCGAGGGCATCATCTGGGGCATCGACAGTTTCGATCAGTGGGGTGTGGAGCTGGGCAAGCAGCAGGCGCTGGCCCTGATGCCGTTGCTGAGCGGCTCGGAAAACCCTGAGTCGGTGGGTGACTCGTCGACCGACGCGCTCATCGAGTGGTATCGCGCGCGGCGGCGCTGACCTCGTTCGCGGCGCGGATCCGGCTGGTGACGCTGGTGGTGACGATGGCGAGCAGGGTGCCGAGCACCACCAGGTCGAACACGATCTGCACCATGGTCACGATGCGGGCGGCCTGGCCGATGGCGTGGATGTCGCCGTAACCGATGGTCCCGAGGGTGACCAGCGTGTAATACAGTGCGTCGGTCCGGGTCTCGAGCCCGGTGAACTGGTTCGGGTGTAGCTGCTGCATGCGGTAGTAGACGAGCGCGAACACCACGCACACGATGCACAGCACGAGCAGCACCCCGTCGACCCGCTCCCCCAGCGCGGTCGACTCCTCGAGGAGGTGCTCGATCCGCTGCCAGACGAGCCAGCCGAGTCCGGCGACGCTCGCGACGAAGGCGACGACGCCGACGACCTGCCCCGGCCACGCGTCGAGTTCGAACACCCACCCCACCGGAACGCTGTAGTACAGCAGCAGCGCGCAGACCGCTGCCGCGCCGTTGCGGACCGCGTGCACGGGGACTCGTCGCTTCATCAGTCCATGATTGCGCCGAGTCCGCCGCTTTCCGCGCGACACACGCCCGGCGTGCCGCGGCAGGCAAGCGATGCCGCGCGGCGAAGGAAGGCGGTCAGGCCAGGGCGTAGCCGCGGCCCGTCGCGATCAGGACGCGATCCGCGCGGCTTCGGGTGGCGGCGATGAGGTCGGCATTGCGCAGGTCACTGTCCATCACTTTCACCCGCGCCTCATCCGGGGTGCGTCCGCCCGCGGTGTGCCGGTCGAGCAGGCGTTCGGTGAGCACCTGCCGTGGCGCGTCGAGATACCAGCATTCGTCGAGCAGTCCGCGTACCGGTGCCCAACCCGGTACATCGGTAAGCAACAGGTAGTTCCCCTCGACGACGACCACGCGCTCGTCGCGCACCACCACACCACCCTCGGTCGGTTCGTCGACGGCCCGGTCGAACAGCGGCCACGGCACCGGTTCGCCGACGGGTGTCTCCCGCAGCAGGCGAAGATCGGCGACGAACGCGTCCGCGTCGAAGGTGTCGGGCTCGCCTTTGCGGGCCAGCGCACCCCTGGCTCGCAGCACGTTGTTGCGCAGGTGATAACCGTCCATCGGCGCGACGACCGCCATGCGCCCGAGACAATTCAGCTCGTGGCAGAGACGCTGCGCGAGAGTCGATTTACCGGCTCCCGGCGGGCCCGCGATGCCGAGGAGAAACCGATCCGCGCGCGCCGGCACCAGCCCGGCGAGGTTACCTGCCGTCAACACATCGTCCGCTCGAGCCACGCGGTCACGGTACCGTCGGCCCGGCCATGCGAAGGATCGGCCGGGCCACACCGCTGCCCCCGGACAGCACTGGCGGATACCACTCGACCGCACCCTGCCGGTTCGTGAATCGGGTGAGTTCGAGCATTCCGCAGCGGCAAGATGCGTGCACCAGCGGCTGGGTGCGGGCACCCGACCGGACCGCTCGCAAAGAAACGCGCGTCACCCTCGGGTCGCGATGACCGGCACCGCGCGGCGCCGCCTCAGTGCGTATCGACGAACCCTCGTTCGAGAATCGCACCGGTATCGACACCCACCGGCAAGGTGCCGTACGCGATCCCCCAGTCGCCGCTCAGCCGGGTCGCGCAGAACGCATCGGCGACGGCCGGATGACCGTGGCGTACCAACTGCGCACCCTGCAACACCAGCGCCATCAACTCGACCACCCGGCGCGCCCGGTACTCGATATCGGACAGGTCGGTGAGTTCCTTGCCGACCCGGTCGATGGCGTCGTCGAGACGCGGGTCCGCGCCACGAGCCAGCCCGACCTCGGCGAAGTAGGCCTCGACGGTCTCCGGCTGACGCCCCATGGCGCGCAACGCATCCAGCGCCGCCACATTGCCCGACCCCTCCCAGATCGACATGAGCGGCGCCTCCCGGTACAGGCGCGGCATCCCCGATTCCTCGGCATACCCGTTGCCGCCGAGGCATTCCAGCGCTTCGGCGGCGTGCGCGGGCGCCCGCTTGCACACCCAGTACTTGGTGATGGCCAGCGCGATCCGGCGCAGCGCCGCCTCGGCCGGGTCGCTGCCCGCGCGGTCGGTGGCCCCCGCCAGACGCATCATCACGGTGGTCGCCGCGTCGGATTCGACGATCAGGTCGGCCAGCACGTTGCGCATGGCGGGCTGGTCGATCAGCTTCGCGCCGAACGCTTCTCGGTGCCTGGCGTGATGCACGGCGGTGACCGCACCGACCCGCATGCCGGTGGCCGACCCGATCACGCAGTCGAGGCGGGTCATATTGACCATCTCGATGATCGTCTTCACCCCGGCGCCCTCGGCGCCGACGAGCCACCCGGTGGCGTTCTCGTATTCGATCTCGGAGGAGGCGTTCGACTTGTTGCCGAGCTTGTCCTTGAGCCGCTGGATCCGGATCGGGTTGCGGGTGCCGTCGGGCAGCACGCGCGGCAGCAGGAAGCACGACAGCCCGCCCGGTGCCTGCGCGAGGGTGAGGAACATGTCCGACATGGGCGCCGAGGTGAACCATTTGTGCCCGACGATGCGGTACGAACCGTCCGATTGCGGTGTGGCGGTGGTGGTGTTGGCGCGCACGTCCGAGCCGCCCTGCTTCTCGGTCATCGACATGCCCGCGATCAACCCGGCTTTCGTCGAGGGCTCACGCAATCCGAAATCGTAAGTGCGCGAGCCGAGCAGCGGCTCGAAGCGGGCGGCGAGTTCGGGGTTGTGACGCAGCGCGGGCACCACCGCGTAGGTCATCGAGATGGGACACATGTGCCCGGCGTCGGCCACACCCCAGGTGTAGAACTTGGCCGCGCGGGCGGTGTGCGCGCCGGGGCGCTCGTCGAGCCACGGGGAGCCGTGCAGGCCGTGCGTGACCGCCACCTTCATCAGGTCGTGCCAGTGCGGATGGAACTCGACCTCGTCGACGCGGTGTCCCCACCGGTCATGGGTGTGCAGCACCGGCGGGTACTCGTTGGCCAGCCTGCCCCACTCCTGAGCGGCGAAACCACCTGCGAGAGCGCCGAGTTCACGTACCTCGGCCTCGGCCCAGCCCGCACCTTCCCGGTGCAGGCCCTCGATGAGCGCGGGATTGCGGGAGGCGTCGAAGGGGACGAGCGGTGGTACCTGATTGAACACGTCATGGGTGATCACGGCGGAACTCCTTAGGGCTACAACGATTCCGGGCGCGCACCGAGCGCTCGAACGGCGAAAGCGACCAGCTCGGGAACGACGGACTCGGCGGGCGGGGCCGTGGCGAGGGGACCGACCAGCACCTCCCCGATGGCGCCGACGAGCGCGGCGGCGGACAGGTGCGAATCCTGCGGCGGCAGCGCGCCTTCGGCGACGCCGTGGGTGATGGCCGCTTCGAACGAAGCGGTGAAGGCGCGGCGGAATTCCAGGCGTTGCACGTCGACGGCGGCGTCGACGGGTTCGGCCAGCAATACGTAGGCGAGTCTCGGATTCTTGAGCGCACGCCCGGCGAAGGTCTCCACGGCCGCGCTGACCCGCTGCATCACGTCGCCCTCGGCGACCGCCGCGCGCACCGCGGCGACCTCGCGGGCGACCACCTTCTCGAACACGGCCGACACCAGCGCGGCCTTGTTCTCGAACTGCTTGTACACCGTGCCGGTGGCGATACCCGCCTCGGCGGCCACCGCGGCCATCGACAAGCCGGCGAACCCGTCGCGCGAGAGCACGGCCGTCGCACCCTGCACGATCAGCGCACGTTGCGCGTCGAGCCGGGCCTGCACGGCCGGCGTCCTCCGGTACACCATGCGAAGAAGTGAACCATTGATTCACCTCTTCACACAAGGGTGGGTTTCGTCGTATGGTCGAGCTATGAGCTCAGGTCCCGCGTCCGATTCGGTGCGTGTCGAGAAGGTGGGGCCGGTCACCACGGTGATTCTGAACCGCCCCCACGCCCGCAACGCCGTCGACGGGCCGACGGCTCGCGCCTTGGCCGAGGCTTTCCGCGCGTTCGACGCCGACCCGACCGCCTCGGTGGCGGTGCTGTGGGGCGAGCACGGCACGTTCTGCGCGGGCGCCGATCTGAAATCGCTCGGCACCGACCGCAGCAACCAGGCGACGCCCGACGGTGACGGACCGATGGGCCCGACCAGGATGCGGCTGTCCAAACCGGTGATCGCCGCGGTGTCCGGGCACGCGGTAGCCGGTGGGCTCGAGCTGGCACTGTGGTGCGACCTGCGGGTGGCCGAGCAGGACGCCGTGTTCGGCGTGTTCTGTCGCCGCTGGGGTGTGCCGCTCATCGACGGCGGCACGGTGCGTCTGCCGCGCATTGTCGGCGAGGGGCGGGCGCTGGACATGATTCTCACCGGTCGGCCGGTGAGCGCGCCCGAAGCGTTGCAGATGGGGCTGGTCACCCGGGTGGTTCCCACCGGGGATGCGCGCCGGGTGGCCGAGGAACTGGCCGGGCAACTCGCGGCGCTCCCACAAACCTGCCTGCGTTCCGACCGCGAATCCGTGTACGACCAGGTCGGTCATTCCGAGGACGAGGCGCTGCGCATCGAATTCGCGCACGGTGTCAAGGCTCTCGCCGACGGTGCGCTGGAGGGTGCGGCCCGCTTCGCCGCGGGCGCGGGCAGGCACGGCGCCGCCTCCACGTCGTAATGGACCGCCTGACCGTTGTCGACGAGATCTTCCTGCGTACCCATCGGGGCATGGGCACGCCGATCGCCCTGCAGGGACTGTGGCGAACGCCGGACACGATGGATCCGGCTCTGCTGCAGCAGATCCACCACGAGCTGAGTCGTGGTCAGCTGGGCCGCAGAGTTGTCCGCGCCCGCGTCCCCGGCGCCCGCCGTGCCTGGCAGCCCACCGTCCGTGCTCACCCGCTCGACTACCTCGCGGCCGATGCCCACCGTGCCCTGAGCGAGGGGGAAATCTTGCCGTGGGCCGACACGCTCGGCGCCGACCTCGATCCCGAGTTCTTCCCCGGTTGGCGGTTGTCGGCGGCGCCTCTGGCAGACGGCGGAACGGTTGTCGCACTGACCTGTTCACACGCCCTTGCCGACGCACGAGGACTGATCCACGCCGTCGCGCTGGCCTTGCGGTCGTTGAACGGCACACCTGCGGGACATGCGTCGATCGCGGTCGCCTCCACCGCACGACACCAGCACCGCGAACGGTCCGCGGACGAATCCCGTTCGGACTGGGCCGATGCTCGGGCGCAGTGGGCGACGGTGCTCGGTGGGACCGCGCGCGCACTGCGGAACGGAGTTCCCCGACCGCCCGAGACCATCGCTCCCCCGGCGGATCCAGGTCGCACCGTCCGCAGCTCCCTGCTGGCTTTCGATGCGGGACAATGGGATTCCGTCGCAACGGAAGCCGGTGGCACGCCGAACAGTCTGTTCATCTACCTGGTCGCGAACATTCTGTGGGAGAACGGCTTCGGTGACGACACCATCACCGCGAGCCTGCCCGTGGACACCCGCGACGAACCACGCGTGGACAACGACCTCGCCGTGACCGAGATCCGGATCGACCGGGCCGACACCCCGGAAACGATTCGCGTCAAAGCCCGCGACGCCTATCTACGCCGCATGTCGGCGCCGGCCGGGCTGCCCGAGGAAATCCTGCAGGTACTCCCTGATCGCTTGGCGTACAAGCTCAGCAAAGGTGCTGGTGAGCGCGACATCCTGTGCTCGAATATCGGCACAATGCCCGACGCCCTGAGCACCGTCGGCCCGCACGAATGCACTCGCGTGGCCGCCCGCGCGATCCATCCGGGCATCACGGATTTTCCACGTACTCGCCTCTCGGGTTACCTCTCGCGCCTCGCCGACACCTACACGCTGGCGCTCGTCAGCTTGGACACACACGAATCACTCACTGCGGCTGCGGATCGCGCGCTGTCGAAGGCCGGGTTGTCCGCCGACACCTGGTGAGATCGCATGGCCGCCGGGTCGCAGCAACTCATTTCGCCGTCATACCCACGAGCAGAACCCTCAGCCCCCAGACGAATTGGTCGACGGATGTCCACGCCGCGATCTCGTCCACATGCGCGGCGGTACGCGTCCAGCGATCCACGTCCAGGTCCCTGAGCTGCTCGCGGCGCCGCGCGATCCGTTCCGAATCAGTTGGCAGCGGCGGTATTCCGTCGGTCTCCGCGATATCGAGCGCCGTGGAACCGAGGATGTAGACGAGCACCGCGTACACCCCGTGCGCCCGCATCTGCGTATGCAGACCGCCGCGTGCGAAGCAGGCGAACAACGCCTCCTCGATATCGCGTGCGGCAGGTCCGTCCGCCGCCGGACCGTCGTGCGGACCCGACATCATCAGCACCGCGACCGCCGGATGCTCCCACAGCCGCGACCGCATACTCAGCGCCAACTGGATCACCGCCGACACCCACTCGACACCCCGGTCGTAGAGCGGCCCGAGCCGCACCTTCGAGAGCACGCGTTCGATGGCGGCCCGTTCCAGCCCGCTGCGATCGCAGGCCAGCGCGGCCGGGTCGACACCGAGTCGCCCGGCCACCGCCTCGACCGTGAGCGCACCCGCCCCACCCTCGTCGAGCACTGCCAGGGCCGCGTCCACCACCCGATCCTCGGTGCACGACAACTGTTCGGGCGGCTCGCCCCCGCTGAGCGGACTCGACGGCATAGGCCGGACTGTACCGAGCGCGCGCCCGCCCACCGAGGTGCCACGACGAGCGAATCGCACGACTCCATCGCCGCACTGCGCGACCTGATCGAATCACCGACGTCCGTCCGCAGCGGCCTGTGGAACGTCGACCCCTTCCCTACCGAAGCGCGACCGGCATTGCCGAATCCACGCGGTCGGCGACTCCGGCGGGCACCTCGATCCCCGGTTCCAGGTCCGCCGACGGCACCGGCGCTCCCCATACCTGCCGCAGCGGTAGCTCCCCGGCCCACACCCCACCTGCGGCGATGTCGTCCTCGTCGTCCTTCGGCCCGCCGGTCCGGACTTTCACCGACGCCTCGGTGAGGTCGAGGGCCAGCACCATCGTTGCCGCCATCTCCTTGCGGCTGGGCGGACGGACCCGGTCCCAGGACCCGGGCGCGGCATGCTCGACGATCACGCGCAGCGCTTCGAGACGTTCGTTCTCGTCGGTGACGAGTTCGGCCCGCCCACGCACCACCGCCGACCGGTAGTTCATCGAGAAGTGCATGGCGGAGCGGGCATAGATCAGGCCGTCGACGTGGGTCACGGCGATGCTGATGTCGGTGCCGATGGCGGCGCGCATATTGCCCGCGCCGGTGGAACCGTGCAGGTAGATCGTGTCGCCCGCGCGGCCGTACACGGTCGGCAACACCACCGGCGAACCACCGAGCACCACTCCCAGGTGACAGATCAGCCCTGCGTCGAGCACCGCGTCCAGTTCGGCCCGGTCGCTGCGGGCGCGTTCCTTGGCTCTGGTCACCGTGGTGCGCGGGCTCGGGGACAGCGGCGTTCTGGTGTGCGTGCTCATAAGATGAGCATCGCCGCACGATTGGCCCTCGCACAGGTCCAATTCGATGCGGGAACAACAGTCCAATCCGAGGTGGGCGATGCTCGACGACTTCCCGATCCCGCTCGACCGCTCCGCCGCCGAACCCCTGTCGGTGCAGGTAGCCGAGGCCCTGCGCACCGCCGCGACCACCCGCGTCCTGCGCGTCGGTGACCGGCTTCCGCCCTCGCGCGCCCTCGCACAACGGCTGGGCGTGAGCCGGGCCGTGATCGCCGCCGCCTACGACCAACTGCACGCCGAGGGCTGGCTCACCGGTCGACGCGGCTCCGGCACCTACCTGAGCACCGACCCCGCGACAGCACCGCCGAGCACCGTCGCGAGGAAGGGCGTCGAGAACGAACCGACCCTGCTCGACCTCGCCGCGGGCGCACCGTGCATCGAGGCCCTCGACCGCGCGGCCTGGCGCCGCGCGTGGCGCTCGGCCGGTGACCGCACACCCGAGGCCCGCAAGGATCGGGCGGGCGAGCCGGGCTATCGCGATGCCGTCGCCGAGCATCTGCTCCGGCATCGCGGGCTGGCCGCGGGGGCGGCATCGGTGGTACTGGCGACCGCGGGCACGAGCACCGCCGTCGGCGAACTCGCCGCGGCCCTGCTGCGTCCCGGCGACACCGTGGCCATCGAAGACCCCGGCTATCTGCGCGCGGTCGGCGCGTTCCAGGCCGCGGGAACGACGGTGCTCCCGGTGCCCGTCGACGCGCACGGACTGTGTGTCGACCGCATTCCGCCGGGTGTTCGCGCCGTGTATTGCACACCGGCACATCAGTTCCCGATGGGTGCGCGCATGCCCGCCGGGCGCCGGGTGGAACTGGTCGAATTCGCCCGCAGCACCGGCACTCTGGTCATCGAGGACGACTACGACGGCGAATTGCGCTACGACACGGCACCCTTGCCCCTGCTGGCGGCGATGGCGCCGGACGTGGTGGTCCACCTCGGCACCACGAGCAAGATCATCGCCCCCACCCTCGGTGTCGGCTGGCTCGTCGCTCGTCCCGACATCACCGAGGCCGTCCTCGCGCACCGCGCCCGCATCGGTAGTTCACCGAGCCCGGCCGGCCAACTGGTGCTCGCCGAATTCGCCCGCAACGGCGACCTCGCCCGGCATCTGCGTCGCCTGCGCCGGGTGGTCCCGCCCCGGCGCGCTCTGCTCGTCGGTGAGCTCGCCGACCGGGGCCTGCCGGTCCTCGGTGACGACGCCGGGTCGCATGTGGTCGTCGAACTGCCCGACGCCGCCGCCGAGGCCGCCGCGGTCGATGCCGCCCGAAGCCGCGGTGTGCTGCTCGACGGGCTGGCCCGCCACCACCTCGCCACGCCGCACAGGTTCGGTGTCGCCCTCGGCTACACGGCCCTGACCAGCACCGAATTGGCCCGGGCGGTCCCGATCGCGGCCGACTGTCTCGCCGCCCATGTCACCCGGCGGTCGTAGCATGGACCAGGACCCGCGCGGGTCGCGGTTCGCCCGGCACTACCCCTCCGAGAATCGAAGTGGTGAGCACATGACCGATCAGGACATCCTGGCCAAGATCAAGCAGTTGGTCGACGAAGAACACGAACTGCGGTCCAAGGCGACGGCGGGCGAGATCGACCCGGTCAGCGAGCGCAAGCAGCTCGCCCAGCTGGAAGTGATGCTCGACCAGGCCTGGGATCTGCTGCGCCAGCGCCGCGCCCGCGCAGGCGCCGACGCCTCTCCCGAAGACACCCAGATGCGCTCGCCGCGTGAGGTCGAGGGTTACTTGCAGTGACCGACGAGTACGACGTCATCGTGATCGGTGCCGGCCCGGCGGGCGAGAACGCCGCCGCGTACGCCATCGCCGGCAGCGACCGCACCGCCGCGCTCGTGGAACGGGAACTGTTCGGCGGCGAATGCAGCTACTGGGCGTGCATTCCCAGCAAGACACTGCTGCGCACAGGCGCCGTGCTCGATCTCGCCGCCGGGTTGCCCGGGCTGACGGCGAGCGGCCCGGAGGTGGCCGATGTGCTGGCCCGCCGCGACACCTTCGTCCACCACCGCGACGACACCTCCCAGGTCGACTGGGCGAAATCGGCGCGCATCGACCCGATCCGCGGTGCGGCCAGGCTCGCCGGGGAGCGGCGGGTCGAAGTGCACACCGACGCGGGGGTACGGGAACTGCGTGCCAGGCACGCCGTCGTGATCGCGACCGGAACAACGGCCGCGATTCCCGACACCCCCGGTCTGCGCGACGCCCTGCCCTGGACCTCGCGCGACGCCACCAATCTGACGGTCGTACCGCGCCGGGCCGCGATCGTCGGCGGCGGTGTCGTCGCGTGCGAGGCGGCGACCTGGCTGATCGAACTCGGCGCGGCCGAGGTGACCATGCTGGTGCGCGGTGACCGGCTGCTGCCACGGGTGGAGCCCTTCGCCGCCGATCTGGTGCTGCGAGGTCTGCGCGACAAGGGCGTCGACGTTCGCCTGAACACCGAGCCGCTGATGGTGTCGCGCCGCGATCCCGCCGATACCGGGGTCGGCCACATCCACGGCGGCCCGGTCACGCTGGTGCTCGACAACGGTGAGCTGGAGGCTGACGAGCTGGTCGTCGCGACCGGTCGCGCACCCGCGACCGACGAACTCGGCCTGGATACCGTCGGCCTGTCGGCAGGCTATCTCGACGTCGACGATCACCTGACTGTCCGCGACGTTCCCGGTGAATGGTTGTACGCGGTGGGCGATGTGAACCACCGTGCGGCACTGACACATATGGGCAAATACCAGGCCCGCGTCTGCGGGGATGTCATCGCCGCTCGCGCTCAGGGAAAGCCGCTGGACAAGAGCCGCTACACAGCCGGTGCCGACCACGAGCAGATTCCCCAAGTCGTCTACACCGCACCGGAACTCGCCGCCGTCGGCCTCACCGAACAGCAGGCCCGTAAGGCCGGATACGCGGTCGACACCGTCGAAATGGATATCTCGGTAGCCGGTTCCGCATTGTCGCGCGACGATTTCCACGGCCGCGCGAAGATCGTCGTCGATACCACCGAGAACTGCCTTCTCGGCGCCACTTTCGTCGGCCCCGACATGGGCGAACAATTGCACGCCGCCACCATCGCGGTGGTCGGACGGGTGCCGCTGGACACCCTGTGGCACGCGGTACCCGCGTTTCCCGCGGTCAGCGAATTCTGGTTACGGCTGCTGGAAACCTGGCGGGACCGCTGACTACTTGAGCAACCGCGACATCCGCCGGTCGGCGAGCACCTTGCCGCCGGTCTGGCAGGTCGGGCAGTACTGAAAAGAGCGCTCCGCGTAGGACACCTCGCGTACGGTGTCGCCACACACCGGACACGGCTGCCCGGTCCGGGCGTGCACCCGCATGCCGGATCGCTTCTCGCCCTTCAATCGGGCCGCGTCCTGCCCGGTCGAACGGTCGACGGCGTCGAGCAATACCGAACGCATCGCCGCGTACAACTGCGAAACAGTTTCTGCGGGCAACGTTTTCGTATTCGCGAACGGCGAAACGCGGGCGGTGTGCAGTATCTCGTCGGAATAGGCATTGCCGATCCCGGCGAGCAGGGTCTGATCCACCAGCGCGGTCTTGATGCGCTGCGATGTGCCACGCAGCAGGGCCGCGAATTCGTCCTCGGTCACCGCGAGCGCGTCGGGACCGAGCCGGGCGATGCCCGGAACCGACTGCGGATCCTCCACGACATACACCGCGAGACGTTTCTTGGTTCCCGCCTCGGTGAGGTCGATGGCGGGTGTCGCGCCTTCCGGAGTGAAGAAATGCACGCGCAGGGCGAGCGGACTCTTACCGCCGGGCTTGGGCGGCAACGGATTCGGTTCGTCGACCCACCGCAACCAACCGCCACGTGACAGGTGGGTGATCAACCACAACCCACCACAATCCATTCCGAGAAACTTGCCCCACCGGCCCGCACCGGTCACGTCCCGGCCGGACAGCGCGGTCACCGGCGGATCGAAGGTCTTCACCGCACTCAACGCGGCCACGTCGACGCGACCGACCACCGCGCCGACCGCATGATCCCGGAGGAACTGCGCCAACGCCTCTACCTCGGGTAACTCGGGCACAAAGGCCAGTCTAGCTATTCGGAACGCAACAGGTAGACGTCCATGATCCAGCCTTTTTCGGCGCGCGCTCGCGCACGACGCTCGAGAATGGATTTCTCCACCTCGCGCAGATTGCCTTCGATCAATATCTCGTCGGGCATACCGAGATAGGCGCCCCACCAGATGTGGATATCGTCGCCGGGCACCTCGGTGAACGAGCATTCGCCGTCGAGCATCACCACCGTCGAACCCGGGCCGAGACCTTCTTCGCGCAGTTTGCGACCCGTGGTGATGTGCACGGGTTCACCGATGCGGTGCAGCACCACCCGGTGGGCGGCGGCCAGTGCCGCGACGCTGGTGACGCCGGGGATCACCTCGTAATCGAACCGAACCCGCCCACGGTCGAGCACCCGCTCCACCATGCGCAGGGTGCTGTCGTAGAGGGCCGGATCACCCCAGACGAGAATCGCGCCGTCGCCGTCCACCTGCTCGAAGGCCTCTTCCAGCAGCACCGCGCGCCGTTCGTGCCAGTCCTGCACCACACCGGTGTAGTCGGCGGGTGCGCGGTCGCGTGGCGGGTCGGCGATCTCGAGCACCCGGTGCGGGCCGTCCACGTATTCGCGCAGGATCGCGGTGCGCACGTCGACGAGTTCCTGCTTCTCGGCGCCCTTGCCGATCACGAAGAACGCCTCGGCCCGCCGCATGGCCTTGACTGCCTGCATCGTCACCTGGTCGGGGTCGCCGGCACCGATACCGATCACGTAGAGCTTGCGCATACGCGCAGAGCTTGCCAGGTGCGCACAGCAGTAGAATCGGCAGGCGTGGCCACCCCTGATACGCAGTACGAAGATCTGCTCCGGCGCGTGCTCGAACACGGCACGCCGAAAGCCGATCGGACCGGCACCGGCACCCGAAGCATCTTCGGCCATCAACTGCGCTACGACCTGGCCGAGGCGTTTCCGCTGATCACCACCAAGCGGGTGCACCTGAAATCCATCGTCTACGAGTTGCTGTGGTTCCTGCGCGGCGACTCCAATGTGTCGTGGCTGCGCGAGCACGGTGTCACCATCTGGGACGAATGGGCGGATGCGGACGGCGAGCTCGGCCCGGTGTACGGCGTGCAGTGGCGTTCCTGGCCGACACCCGACGGCACCCACATCGACCAGATCGCCCAGGTGCTGCACACCCTGCGCACCGACCCGGATTCGCGCCGGATGATCGTGTCGGCGTGGAACGTGGCCGACCTGGACAAGATGGCGCTCGCGCCCTGCCACGCCTTCTTCCAGTTCTATGTCGCCGACGGCAAGCTGTCGTGCCAGCTGTATCAGCGCAGCGCCGACCTGTTCCTCGGTGTGCCGTTCAATATCGCCAGCTACGCGCTGCTCACCCTGATGGTGGCCCAGCAGACCGAGCTGGAGCCGGGCGAGTTCATCTGGACCGGTGGCGACGTGCACATCTACGACAACCACGTCGACCAGGTGCGTGAACAGCTCGCCCGCGAGCCCTACCCCTTCCCCAGCCTGCACCTGCGCCCGGCCACCAGCCTGTTCGACTACACCTACGACGACATCGAACTGTCCGGGTACCAGCACCACCCGGCCATCAAGGCGCCGGTGGCGGTGTGAGCAACCGCATGATCGGCCTGATCTGGGCGCAGGCCAACGACGGTGTGATCGGCGTCGACAACACCATCCCGTGGCGGCTGCCCGAGGACATGGCCAACTTCCGGGAGACGACCACCGGCCACCCGGTGATCATGGGCAGGCGCACCTGGGACTCCCTGCCCGCCGCCTTCCGGCCGCTGGCCGGTCGACGCAATATCGTCGTCACCCGCCAGTCCGACTGGGCCGCCGAGGGCGCCGAACGCGCCGCCTCACTGCCCGACGCGCTGGCCATGACCGGCACCGCCGACACCTGGATCGCGGGTGGTGGCGAGATCTACCGCCAGGCGCTGCCGCTGGCGACCACGCTGCTGGTCACCGAGATCGACACCACCGTGGCAGGCGATGCTTTCGCCCCGGTCATCGGCGCGGAATGGCAGGCACCGGATACCCCGTGGCGCACCGCCGAAAACGGCCTGCGCTACCGCATTCGGCACTACGTCCGGCAGTGACAACACGTCGCTAACGGTCGCGGCAAAACGCCCGAGCGCGGGTGTGATGTCGGGCATACTCCCAGGCGAAGACCTGCCCGCGAGAAGCCTGCGAAAGGCGCGTTCCCATGGACAAGAAATCGCTGACCGCGGTGGCCCGTCAACAGCTGAAGCTGGCGGCCACCTCGACGAGTGGTCGGAGTTCGCAAACCCTCATCGGCGGCCACACCCACGCCCTGCGCCAGACCGTCGTCGCGCTGGCCGAAGGGCAGAGCCTGGCCGAACACGACAATGCCGGCGACGCGACGATCCAGGTCCTCACCGGCACGCTCGTACTGATCGCGGGCACCGACGAATGGAAGGGCTCGGCAGGCGATCTGATCGTGGTTCCGCGCGCCCGCCACAGCGTCAAAGCCATCGACGACGTGACCTTCCTGCTCACCGTCGCCAAATAAGTACCTGTCGGTACGGCGTCGTACTCTGGACGCCATGGGTGAGCCACAACCGATTCTCGATCCACTGTCGCCTGCCGCGCTCTTCCTCGTCGTCACCATCGACGAGGGCGGCGAATCGGTGGTGCGCGATGTGCTCGCCGATATCAACGGTTTACGGCGATCGGTCGGATTCCGGGTGCCCGGCGAGGGCCTGAGTTGCATCACCTCGATCGGTTCCGCCGCGTGGGACCGCCTCTTCGCCGGGCCCAAACCGGCTGAGCTGCACGAGTTCCCGGGATACAACGGTCCGGTGCACAGCGCGCCCGCCACCCCCGGCGACCTGCTTTTCCACATCCGCGCCGAAACCCAGGGCCCGTGCTTCGAATTGGGCATGGTGATCGCCGAACGACTGCGTGGCGCGGCGACGGTCGTCGACGAGGTGGTCGGGTTCCGCTACTTCGAACAGCGCGACCTGCTCGGCTTCGTCGACGGCACGGAGAACCCCGAGGGTGGTGCCGCGGCCGCCGCGGCCCTCATCGGTGCCGAGGACCCCGAATTCACCGGGGGCAGTTACGTGATCGTGCAGAAGTACACCCACCCGCTCGACCAGTGGAACGCCTTGTCGATCGAGGAGCAGGAGCGGGTGATCGGGCGCACCAAGCTCGGCGACTACGAACTGCCCGACGACGTGAAGCCCGCCGATTCGCATGTGGCGGTGAACACCATCGTCGACGACGACGGCACCGAACGCCAGATCGTCCGTGCCAACATGCCTTTCGGCTCGGTCGCCGACGGCGAGTTCGGCACCTACTACGTCGCCTACGCCGCCACCCCGAGCGTTACCGAGCGGATGCTCGAGCGCATGTTCCTCGGCACCGAGGAAGCCGCCTACGACCGCATCCTCGACTTCTCCGTCGCGGTGACCGGCACCCTGTTCTTCACCCCGACCGTCGATTTCCTCGACGATCTGCCCGACGCGCCCGCGAACATCGCCGACGAGGCGGAATCCGGACCGTTGCCCGAGATAATTCCGGTGGAACGGGCAAATACCTCCGCAGCGGGTTCCGACGGCGCCCTCGCCATCGGCTCGATGAAAACTCGATGAGAAGGAGTATCCGAATGAACAACCTGCATCGCGAACTCGCGCCGATCACCGACGAGGCCTGGGCCGAGATCGAGGAGGAGGCCACCCGCACGTTCAAGCGCAATATCGCCGGACGCCGGGTCGTCGATGTCTCGGGCCCGCACGGCGTCGGCTACTCGGCGCTCAACCGCGGCAGGCTCACCCCGATCGACTCCCCCGACGACGGTGTGCAAGCACACCAGCGCGTCGTGCAGCCGCTCGTGGAACTCCGGGTGCCCTTCACGTTGAAGCGCTCCGAACTCGACGACATCGAACGCGGCGCCCCCGACGCCGACCTCGACAACCTCAAAGACGCCGCCCAGAAGATCGCCTTCGCCGAAGACCGCGCGATCTTCGAGGGCTACGCCGCCGCGGGCATCACCGGTATCCGCGCCGCCGCCTCCTGCACCCCGATCACGCTGCCGAGCAATGTGGTCGACATCCCCGACGCCATCTCACGTGCCCTCACCGGGCTGCGCCTGGCCGGTGTCCAGGGCCCCTACTCGGTGCTGCTCAGTGCCGACCTCTACACCAAGGTCAGCGAAACCTCCGACCACGGCCACCCGATCCGCACCCACATCGAGCGGCTCATCGACGGCGAGATCATCTGGGCACCGGCCATCACCGGTGGTTTCGCCCTCACCACCCGCGGCGGCGACTTCGAACTGGCCATCGGCCAAGACCTGTCGATCGGCTACCTCAGCCACGACGCCGAGACGGTCCAGTTGTACTTCCAGGAAACGTTCACCTTCCTGGTCGAGACCTCCGAGGCAGCGGTATCGCTCGGGTCGTGAGCCCGATCGCGTGACCGGCGCTAGGGTTGGCCACGAATCGTGAGAGGGAGGTCCGCATGGCCGACGTGCGTGCCGGGGTCGTGCCCGCGAGCAGGAGCCTGTTCTACTGCCTGATCGGGCTGCTGGTCACCATCGGGATCGCCGGGCTGGTGGTGGCGATGTTCGGCGCCAACCGGGTGGTGACCGGCCTGCTGGTCGGCGCCGTCGGCGGTGTGGCGGCGGGTGTCGCGCTGTTCGTCCGCGATGTCGTCGAGCTCACCGAGCACGGCATCTACGTGCGGACCCCGTTCCGGTCGGCCACTGTGCCGTGGGACCGGGTGGTTGCCGGGCGGTTCACCCTCGACGAACGCGGTCGCTGGGCACTGGCCCTGGACCTCACCGAGAACGGCGACGAACTCGTGCTGCTCTCGATCCCACCGGTCATGGGCCCGGTCTCGGGCGCCTACGACATGCGCAAGCGGGAACAGGTGAACGAGATCCGGGAGATGTTGCGAGCCAAGCGGATTCCGATCACGGTACTGCCCGAGATCGCCGCCGCCCTCAACGAGCACTGGCAGATCGCGCCGCCGACCTCCCGCTGACTCAGGCGCTGAGCCCCGAGGTGAACCGCCGCCGGTAGTCCGACGGCGACACACCGAGCCGCGCGATGAAGGTGCGTCGCAGCGCCTCGGGGCTGGTGAAGCCCGCGTCGGCGGCGGCCCGTCGCACCGAGCTGCCCGCCTCGAGCTGGGCGCGGGCCAGATCGAAGCGCATGTTCGCCGCGTATTCGGCCGGGCTTAGCCCGACCTCCTCGGTGAAGAGCCGGGTGAGGTGGCGTGGGCTCACGTTCACGTGGCGGGCGAGTTCCTGCACGCTGTGCCGTCGTGACGGGTCGTCGGCGATCAGGTCCGTCACCGCGCGCACCGGGCCCGGCGGTAGCGCCACCGCGCGCAACGGTGTCGAGAACTGTGCCTGCCCGCCGGATCGCTGGAGGTAGACCAGCAGACCCTGGGCGACCTGACGGGCCACGGCGCTGCCGAGGTCCTCGGCGACCAGCGCGAGCGCGAGGTCGATGCCCGCGGCGACGCCGGCCGAGGTCGCGATATCGGCCTCGCGGACGAAGATCCGATCCGCCAGCACCTCCACCCGCGGATACCGGCGGGCCAGCTCGGGGGCGAACTTCCAGTGCGTTGTCGCGCCGCGCCCGTCCAGCAGCCCGAGTTCGGCGAGCACGAACGCACCGCTGCAGATCGATACCACCCGCCTGCTCCGCGCGGCGAGCACACGTGCCGCGTCGAGTAGTTCAGGACGGACGAACTGGGCCGGGCGCACCTCGCTGCCCGGCACGACAAGCGTGTCGAGCGCCAGCACATCGGCGGCCGCCGCATCCACAGCAACTCCCCCGCCGACCGAGGTCTGCACGGGCGCGCCGGTGGGTGAGAGCAGCACGATCTCGTAGGCATCGGCGAACTGATTCGCCTCGACGAACACCTCGGCCGGGCCGACGTAGTCGAGCGCCTTCACCCCGTCGAACAGGAGAAACCCGATACGCCGTGTCCCAGTAGATGTGTTGTGGCGTGGGCGATCCGGGGCTGCAGACATAGCCACAAATCTACTGTTCGTCCGAAATAGCGGGATTCGCGGCCGTTCGGGTAGGCGACAACCCACCCGCGCTCGACAACTATGAGCAACCTATCCATCCACCTCGTTCGACAGGATCGCCATGCCCTACTTCACGACATCCGACGGCACCGAGATCTACTTCTCCGACTGGGGCACCGGGCAGCCCATCGTCTTCAGCCACGGCTGGCCGCTCAGCTCCGACGCCTGGGCGCTCGAGCGGAAGACCTTCGCCGACGCCGGTTTTCGCGTCATCGCCCACGACCGGCGCGGACACGGCCGCTCCTCGCAGCCGTGGCAGGGCAACGACATGGACACCTACGCGCGTGACCTCGCCGAACTCGTCGAGTCGCTCGATCTGCGCGACGTGATCGTCGTCGGGCATTCGACCGGTGGCGGCGAGGCCGTGCGCTACGCGGCGCGCCACGGCCGGGACCGGGTCGCCAAGGTCGTCACCATCGGCGCGGTGCCGCCGATCATGGTGGCCACCGAGGCCTACCCCGACGGTCTGCCCATGTCGGTGTTCGACAACATCCGCGCCGGGGTGCTGGCCGACCGGTCCAACTTCTACCAGGAGCTGGCCCCGTCGTTCTTCGGCTTCAACCGCGAGGGTGCCGCCGTGTCCAAGGGCGCCATGGACGACTTCTGGCGGCAGGGCATGCTCGCGGGCATCCAGGCCGCCTACGAGTGCGTTGCCGCGTTCTCGGCGACCGATTTCACCGAGGACCTGCGGGCACTCGAGGTACCGATCCTCATCGCGCACGGCGACGACGATCAGATCGTGCCGATCGCGAACTCGGCGCACAAGTCGATCGAGCTGGTGAAGGACGGCACGCTGAAGGTGTACCCCGGCGCGCCGCACGGCATCTTCGGTGCCTACCAGCAGGAGCTGATCAGCGACATCCTCGCGTTCATCAAGGGCTGAGAGTTTCCGGCGCGGCCTCGCGTCGCGCCGGTCACTCAGTCCGACAGACGGTCGAGCAGTGCGTCGGCGGCCGCTCGCACCGTATCCATCGCCCCGTGGTGACCGACGATGCGCACGATCGCATCCGGGATGACGCGCTCGGCCTCCTCGCCCGCGGCCCCTTCGTCGGACCTGATGGCGATCACCGTCTCGACCAACCGGAACGGCAGAATCCGCGCATCGTCGGATTGCCCTGCCGCAGCACAGGATTCGGCGGCGAGACGCTCGTAGTGTTCACGCAGTTCGTCGCGGCGGCGACGGAAGGCGCCGAAACGTTCGGTGCGCAGTTCCGGCAGCAGGTACAGGGCGCCGAGATTCCAGCGCGCGCCGCGCAGTTGGCGCACATCGAACAGGGCGAGCGCGTAGAGCTTGGTCGTGGCGTCCTCGGGCTCGGCGTGTAGCTTGTGCGCCAATTCCACCGGGCCCGCGACGGTTTCGGCGAGCAGTGCGTCGAGGATGTCGTCCTTGGCCGCGAAGTGGTGATACAGCGAGGCCTGCCGGATGCCGACCGCGTCGGCGACCGCGCGGGTGGAGGTGTTGGCATACCCCTTGGTGGTGAACAGCTCCGCCGCGGCGTCGAGGATTTCCGCGCGCGGCGTCGTCCCGCGCCGACGGCGCTGTTCCAGCCGGGGGCGCCCGGGTCCGAGGTTTGCCACGTCGTCGATTGTGTCACCGGTGCGTCACCACTCCCGCAATGGGCACCTCACCAGGTGCGATGCGGGACCGTTCAATTTCTGTCATTCGACAGAAACGTAGGCAACACAGAAGTTACGGCACGCCTCGGAGTCGATACACGCACGACACCGTTCGAGCGATCGCGAGCGCAAAACTATCGACTGATAGATATTGGCCGCACCGCCGAAGGACTCCGATATGGCCACGACGCTCGCCACCCCAGCCCCGCCCGACGCCGCGCGCGACGGCGCCGACCTCGCCCAGTTCGGCTACGAACCCGTCCTGCACCGCAAGCTCGGGCGCTACGCGTCCTTCGCGGCGGGCTTCTCGTTCGTCTCCATCCTCACCACCATCTTCCAGTTTTTCGGTTTCGGCTATTCGTTCGGCGGTGCCGCGTTCTTCTGGACGTGGCCGCTGGTTTTCGCCGGGCAGTTCCTCGTCGCCCTGAACTTCGCCGAGCTCGCCGCGCGGTATCCGATCTCGGGCTGCATCTATCAGTGGTCGCGCCGGTTGGCCGGTGGCCTCGTCGGCTGGTTCGCCGGCTGGATGATGGTGATCGCCCAGGTGGTCACCGCGGCGGCCGCCGCCATCGCCCTGCAGGTGGTGCTGCCCACGATCTGGAGCGGCTTCCAGATCATCGGCTCCGACACCGCGCTCACCTCACGCGACGGCGCGATGAACGCGGTGCTGCTGGGCAGCGTGCTGCTGGTGATCACCACCACCATCAACGTGATCGGGATCGATCTGATGGCGCGGATCAACTCGATCGGGGTCACCATCGAGATCGTCGGTGTGCTCGCCATCATCGGGCTGTTCTTCGCGGGCTCCGAACGCGGTCCGGCCGTGGTGATGCAGACCGATCAGGCCGCGCCCGGTCCGTTCTGGGCCGCGTTCCTGATCTCGGGCCTGATGGCGGCGTACGTGATGGTCGGATTCGATTCCGCCGGTGAGCTTTCCGAGGAGACGAAGAATCCGCGCCGGGTCGCCCCGCGCACGATTCTGCTCGCGCTGTCGGTGTCGGCGCTCGGCGGTGGGCTCATGCTGCTGGGCGCGCTGATGGCGGCGCCGAGTCTCACCGACGGCGAATTGGCCTCCGGTGGACTGGCTTACGTCATCATGGCCAAGCTCGACAGTCCCGCCGGGTCGGTGCTGCTCGGCTGTGTCGCGGTGGCGGTGGTCGTGTGCACGCTCGCGATTCAGACGGCCGGTTCGCGGTTGATGTTCTCGATGGCACGTGACGGCAAGCTGCCCTTCGCCAAGGCTCTTTCCACCGTGCATCCGAGGTTCGGTACGCCCGTGTGGCCCGCCGTGGTGATCGGTGCGCTCGGCATCGGGCTGCTGGTGCTGAACCTGGGCAACCCGGCCATCTTCGCCACGCTGGCCAGTGTGTGCATCGTGAGCCTGTATCTGGCCTATCTGCTGGTCACGGTGCCGCTGCTGGTGCGGCGGATCAAGGGTTTGCCCGCGCCCGAGGACAAGACGTTGTTCACCCTCGGCCGCTGGGGCGTTCCGGTCAACGCGTTGGCGGTGGTGTGGGGCATCGCGATGGTGATCAACCTGGCCTGGCCGCGACCCGAGGTGTACACGCCCGCCGGTGGTAGCTGGTGGCAGTTGTGGGCGGGACCGCTGTCGGTCGGCGTAATTCTCGCCGTCGGGGCGGTGGTGTACCGGGTCGTGGTCACCAGATCCGAGGCGGTCGAACCGGCGGTCGCACCAGCTCCCGCCTGAGCGCGTGGATCAAGATCACCACGCTCTGGTGGCGGCATCGCCCGAGAAGCCGACGCCACCAGAGCGTGGTGATCAATCGACCAGCACCTCAGCCCTGCCGGTGGCCGCCACAACCCGGACGCTGCGGTGCAGAGGACGACGAATCACCCAGTCGATCAACCGTTTTGCCGAGAAGTCTCGGCCTGCATGTACGGAGGAGATCCTGATGACGACTACCCCATCCGCAGACGCCGCGCGGACTCAGGACACCGCACCCACGCCCGCCCTTACCGAGGAAATCGCGATAGCCACCGGATCCACCGACGGCGCACGGGCCCACGCGCGGGCCCAGGCTGCGGCGGCCACGATTGCCCGCCCGGAGATACCGCCGGGCGTCGAACCCACTCTGGCGCTGCGTATTCCGTCCGGAGGCTATGCGAATGTCGTCCTCGGCCGCGGAACGAGGGTTCGCTTGTCCGACCCCGCCGGGGCCGCGTGTGCACATCTGTTCCTGCTGCGCGCCGAATCGCCCTGGGAGCGCTTGAATGTCGCCGACACCGTGAAGGTCCCGTGGCAGGCGTATCTGAGCGCCGGTCATCCACTGTTGTCGGATCAGGGGCGCGTGTTGGCCACCGTACTCACCGATACCTCCGGGCACCACGACACCCTGTGCGGTCCGACCGGCGAAGCCCGCCACCAGCTGCACCTGGCCGCGGCCAAGCAGGGGCTCGAGCCGCGCGATGTCGGACCGTCGATCGCCTTGTTCCGCGGGGTGCGGGTGGGGGCCGACGGTGCCCTCACGGCGACCGGCAACGGTCCGGCGGGCGGGGCGATCGACCTGTTCGTGCATCTTCCGGTGACCCTGCTGGTCGCCAATGCGGCCCACCCGCTCGACGATCGCCCTACCGGCGACCTCGATCTGATCGCCTGGGCCGCAGACACTTTCGACTCACCGAACGACGACCCCGAGTACCGACGGGCCGTGGAGAACACCGAGGCCGCGTGGGCGGCCGCACAGCACACGGAGGTTCCGGCATGACAACGTCCACCCGAACCGTCGTCCTGGACGAGACTGTTCCGGCGCGGGCGCCGTGGTCGGCGATCGTCCGGGCCGGTGAGCAACTCGAGATCATCGACCTGCACGGCAACCAGGCCGTCGACTGCCTGCTGTACTCGGCAGCCGACCACACCGACCGCTACAGCGCCCAGGCAACCATCGCCGCCCAGCGCAATATCTTCCTCACCACCGGCAGTGTGCTGCGCACCGAACGCGGCACCGCGCTGATGACCGTGGTCGCCGACGAGGTCGGTAACCACGACACCATCGCGGGTGCCTGTTCCCAGGAATCCAACACCCTCCGCTACGGCCACCACACCCGCCACCAGCACGCCTGCGTGGAGAACTTCCTCACCGCCGCCCTCGAATGGGGCCTCGGCAAGCGGGATCTGGTGTCCAACATCAACTGGTTCATGAATGTGCCCGTGGAGGCGGACGGCACGCTCGGCATCGTCGACGGGTTGTCGGCGCCGGGCAAGAAGGTGACCTTACGCGCGGAGATCGACACCCTCGTCCTGGTCTCCAACTGCCCCCAGATCAACAACCCGTGCAACGGATTCGATCCCACACCCGTCCGAATGGTGGTGACCCGATGAGCCGCACCGTCATGGATTCCAGTGTCACCGCGGCCCCGACCGAAGCCATCTTTCCGACCACGGGTGCCGATGCCGTCCAGGTCTCGAAGTCGGCGCCCGCGTCGGACACCGACACCGCAGACCAGGAGCCGACCGTCCAGCGACGGATCGGGGTCGTCCGGCCCGGAATGCAGACCACCGTGCAGGACTGGCCGGGACGAATCGGCTACTGGCACATCGGTGTTCCGCCGTCCGGGCCGATGGACGACCTCTCGTTCCGGCTCGGTAACCGGGTGCTCGGCAACGCCGAGGGGGCGGCCGGGCTGGAATGCACGCTCGGCGGACCCGCGTTGCGGTTCGGTGCGGCGACGTGGGTGTGTGTCACCGGAGCGGTCGCGGAGGTGCGCGTCGACGGTCGTCCGGTCGAGCAATGGCGCACGGTCGAGGTGCCTGCCGGTGGCGTGCTCGACATCGGGGCGATCCGTGGGCCCGGGATGCGGACCTACGTGCTGGTGTCCGGTGGTATCCAGGTCGAGCAGTTCCTCGGCAGTGCCGCGACGTTCACCCTCGGCAAGTTCGGTGGCGGCACCGGCGCTGCCCTGCGCGCCGACGACACTCTCGAGCTGGGCGAGCCGAGAACCCGCCTGGCCGCCGCCGTCCCCATGACCGACATCCCCGCCTTCGGCAGGCGCTGGGAACTGGCCGTCACCGAAGGACCGCACGGTGCACCGGAGTTCTTCACCCGCAAGGACTTCGACACCATTCTCGGCACCGACTACGAGGTGCACTTCAACTCCGACCGCACCGGTGTACGCCTGATCGGCCCGAAACCGGAGTGGGCGCGCACCGACGGCGGCGAAGCGGGACTGCACCCGTCGAACATCCACGACAACGCCTACTCGATCGGCGCGCTCGACTTCACCGGTGACACCCCCATCCTCCTCGGCCCCGACGGACCGAGTCTCGGCGGTTTCGTCTGCCCGGTGACCGTGGTTGCCGCCGACCGATGGAAACTCGGCCAGCTCACTCCGGGCGACACCGTTCGTTTCGTGGCGATTCGTTCCGAGCACGCCGCTCCCGCAAGGTCATTGGGATTGCTGCGGCGCGCGTCGTTGGGCACGGTCGTCTCGGCGGGACGCGACGGCGACGACGGCGTCTTGCGCCGCACCGAAGCCGACGACGAAACCAGCGTGACCTACCGACGCCAAGGCGACGACGGTGTCCTCGTCGAATACGGCACCCTCACCCTCGATCTCGGCCTACGAGCCCGCGTACACGCCCTGCACCAGCACCTCATCGCCCTCGGCGCGCGCGGCGTCCTCGAACTCACCCCCGGCATCCGCTCGCTGCAGATCCGCGTCGACCCAGCCCTGCTTCCCATCCCGACGCTCCTCGACCTGCTCACCGAAGCCGAAGCGCAACTCCCGAATTCGGATCAGCTCGTCGTCCCGAGCCGCACCGTCCACCTCCCACTCTCCTGGGACGACCCGTCCACCCGCGAAGCGATCACCCGCTACATGCACGGCGTCCGCTCCGACGCCCCCTGGTGCCCGTGGAACATCGAATTCATCCGCCGCATGAACGGACTCGCCTCCGTCGACGACGTGTACCGCACCGTCTTCGACGCCGAATACCTGGTGCTCGGCCTCGGCGACGTCTACCTCGGCGCCCCCGTCGCCACCCCCACCGACCCCCGCCACCGCGTCGTCACCACCAAATACAACCCCGCCCGCACCTGGACACCCGAAAACGCCGTCGGCATCGGTGGCGCCTACCTGTGCATCTACGGCATGGAAGGCCCCGGCGGCTACCAGTTCGTCGGCCGAACCACCCAGGTCTGGAACCACCGGGTAAGACCGTCCGGCACGGCCGGACCCGGCGTCGACCGGTTCGCCGAGGAAGCCGAAACACCATGGCTGCTCCGGTATTTCGACCGCATTCGCTGGCACCCCGTGGAAGCGGACGAGTTGCTCGACCTGCGCGCCGACTTCGCTGCGGGGAAGGTGGCGATCACCGCGCAGGACGGAGAATTCCGCCTCGCCGACTACCGGCGCTTTCTCGCCGACAACGCCGACTCGATCACGACATTCCGGTCCTCCCAGGCCGAGGCGTTCGACGCCGAACGCCAATCCTGGCGCACCACAGGCGAACTCTCAGACTGAGGTTCCGGTTCAGAGCCCGTACTTGCGGACGAAATCCTCGGTGACGTCACCGACAGGAAACCCGTGGTCGGTCGCCTTGGTGTCGGTGGCGGTTTCCTCGATCAGCCGCTCGGGCTCAGCGGGCAGATGACGCCACCGTGCTCGCGGATCGGATTCTTCGGCAGGTTTGCTGGTCATCGTCCCTCCCAGGTCCTCACATTCAGGATAGGCCAGCAGGCTCCGTTGTCGCGGTCGCTGACGGGTTGATTGCGTCGCGGCAGATGTGGAGGGCCGTGACCAGGCCGTCGAGTTGGGTGGGGGTGACGCCGGTGACTGACGGCACGGTGGAGGTGGCGCCGTTCGTTCGCTACCGTGGGTCCCTGATTTGTCCGAGGGGAGATCGGGAGCGGACATGACGATGGTCGAGGTCGATTCAGCGCGCCTGCGTTCGGAGATCGCCGCCTTCTACGCCGGATTCGGCGTGCCGAACGCACTGACGGCGGCGTTCGACGCGTCGACGCTGCTGGTGCCCCTGGTCGGCCCCGAAGACCGGGTCTTCACGATGGAGTCCGGCGGGGTTGCGTGGTTGTGCGCATTCACGGGTCTGCCGGAGTACGCGCGGTTCATGAGTGCCCGCGGTGTGGTCGCGGATCAGGAGTACCGGTTCCACACCTTCCTCGGTCGACGTCTGCGTGAGTTCGCCGAGGGGCAGCAGGAGCCGACCGGTGTGGCAGTCGACATGTCGGGTGCGGCGCCGATGGTATTCCCGCCGGTCGTGACGGAGGAACCATCGCCCGAAGGTGGGCGTCGCTGATGTCGGATCTGAATGTCGATCCGGCCCTGCTCACCCAGGCCGCGAACGGGATCAACACCATCATCAGCGAGCTCAAAGAATTCGGTATCGAGGAGACCGCTGCGACCGGTCGCGGGTTCGCGGAGCTGACGATGTCGGCGATGGAAGCAGGTAAGGCGAATGTACAAGCCTCCTTCGAAACGTTCGCCGAACGCTGGTCGTGGGGTGTACGGGCGTTGGTGCAGTCGGGTAACGCGATAGCCGAGATTCTCGACTTGTCCGCAGGTCGTTACCACCTGATCGACGACCAGGTCTCTACTTCGTTCAAGCAGATGTTCACCCACCTCGCGGGGAATCCGCATCTGAGCAAAGCGGAGATCGAGGCGATGGACTGGGGCGAGGTGTTGTCGAACAACACCTGGAATCTCGCCACCCAAGCCGACTACAGCGCGGATTCTTTCGGCAAAGCGTTCTCGCATATGGGTGACAACGTCTCGACGTTGGGGCAGGTGGGCGAGTACCTGGTGTCCGGTGACACGCCTGATCAGAGCGGTTTGGGCAGCATGTTCCTGCCGGATACCGGTGTCGCGGCCAAGGTCGCGGAAATTCAGCAAGCAAAGCAATCCGCCGGGGGGCAGTAGCTATGGGTATCGGCGATTTCATCAATGATCTCGGTGACTCCATCGAAGAGGGTCTCGAGTCCGCGACCGAAAAGGTCGGTCAGGCCTACAACTCTGCGTTGGACACGTGGTCGGGCGCAGCGAAAGCGGTTGGTGCGGACGGGTTGTCGGAGTGGCTCGACGACGCGGGCGACAAGATCGTCGACGCCACCGGTGGCGCGGTGCCGGAGAAGGAGCTCGGCGAAACCACCGATCCGAAAGAGCTGATCCGCGGTGAGCCGGCCAAGATCCGAGAGGTTGCCGAACAACTCGGTCAGATCGGGACGGCGATAGACCAAACCGGTGACGCTCTCCGAAAGATCGATGTCTCCGACTGGACCGGTGACGCATCCACGGCATTCCATGAGGAATTCGCCAAGCAGCCGAAGCTGTGGTGGGACGGCGCAGATGCGATGGGCAAGGCCAAGGGCGCCCTGGAAGCCTGGGTGCACGAGGTCGAGGCCGCACAGACCAAAGCCGCCGAGGCGATCGCGAAATGGCAAGCCGCCGACAATGAGGAACGCGACCGGAAAAACGAGTGGAACGCCAAGTCCGACGAGGATCGCAAGGACAAGAGCCTGACCGACACATGGACCGCCATGCGCGACGAGGCCCGATCCATCCTCAACGGCGCTCGTACACAACGGGATAATGCGGCGAACACGGCCGTCACGGCGATTACCGCCGCCACGGAGACCGCGCCGCAAGAGCCGCCTTTCCTGTCTCGTTGGGGAAGCAATTTCGAAGACCTCGGCGCGATGATGGAGCACGCACAGGCAAATATCACGACCGGGCTGCTGACCTCGCTGACCGGCCTGGTGCAATTCGTGCGGTCGGTCAATCCGTTGGATTTGTACAACGCGACGCACCCCGCCGAGTACATGTCGAAGATGTCGGACATGAGCACCGGGATGCTCTTGGCGGCCGCCGATCCGAAAGCGACTGCCTCCGCGATGCTCGCCGGGTTCAAGGCGAACCCGACGGAGGCGCTCGGCGCGCTCACCGGTGATGCCCTGACGACCCTCGCGACCGGTGGTGCCGGTGGCGCAGCGAAGCTGACTGCCAGCACCGTGAACCGGGTGACCGATGTGGCTGACGCTGGCAATACCGCCCGCAACGTCCTCGACAACGCCGCCGGGGCAGGCGGGCGAAACGCGCCCGAGGCGCCGTCCGCGCCTGCCCAGTCGGTTGCCGATCCCCCGGACAATCCCTCCGCACCGGCAACGAACCCCGCGGCCACTGTCGGCGATCCACCGGCAGCCAACCCGCCCGCCACGCCCGAAGCTCCCGCCGCGAACCCGGCGGGCACCTCTCCTGACGCGCCACCGACCAACCCAGCCGCGCAAGCGGGCGACCCGGCCCCCACCAACCCCGACGGGCAATCGGGCGAGCCTGCTGTGGCGAACCCCGCTGACAACCCGTCGACCCTCACCGGCGATTCCACACCCGACAACAATGGCCCCGAGAACGGGAAGCCGGAACCCCCGGCCTCGGCGTCACCGGACAACGATGCCTCCGAAAACGGGGCACCGAACACAAACACCACCGACGAATCCCTCTCGGGAAAACCAACTCCCGATTCCGAGGGTTCGGCGCCGGACCCCGAATCCGCGCCCGCCGCGTCACCGGACGGCGATTCCACGCCCACCAACGGCGACGCGACCGACCAGGACGGTGACAGGGCACCGGAGGCCAACCGCCCCGGCCACCCCGACGGCGACTCCTCCGGAGACACAGACCCGGGTAGTCACAGCGACACAACAGACCAGCAGAACAACAACACCGATCCGAGAGTTCGTTCAGACCAGGACAATGGCGGTGCCGGTGAGCCCAGCGCGGGTAATACCGCGCAAGAGGACGGACCGGCCAGCAACAGTACCGACGAACAAACGCCCAAGGTCGGAGACCCGGTCAACCCCGCGACCGGCGAATTCCTCCTTCCACTTACCGATCTCGATCTGCCCGGCGTCCTTCGGCTGGTGTTGAAACGCGCCCACCATTCCAACTACCGCTTCGGCCGCTGGTTCGGCCCTTCTTGGTCGACCACCTTGGACATGCGGGTGGTCGTCGAAGAGGATTGCGTCACGGTCGTATTCGAAGACGGCATGTTGTTGCCTTACCCGCATGCCGAGGTCGGTGTCGGTGTCGAACCGATCACCGGTGGTCAACGCTGGAAACTCACTCGCACCGAAGCCGGTGGCTATCGGTTGTGGGATCCGGATCGGGAACTGGTGTGGCATTTCGCTCCCGAGCCCGTGCTCGGCGGCATCGATACGCTCCTCGGCAATTTCGCGATCTCCGCGATCACCGACCGTCACCACAACCGAGTCAGATTCCACTACAACAGTAATGGAGACCCGACCGAGGTCACCTCCTCCGGTGGCTACCGAGTACTTCTGGATACAGCCAACGGTCGCATCAACTCGATCACCGTGGCGGGCGAAGTCGACGGGATCGAAACTTTCACCGGTGTAAGCGAATTCGGCTATGACAACGGTGAACTGACTGCGGAAACCAACGGAGTCGGCGGAACCATCCGCTACACCTACGACGAACACCACCGCATGCTGTCGTGGACGGACTCCAACGGCAGCTGGGTCGTCAACATCTACGACGACGCAGGCCGCGTCATCACCCAGCGCGGCGCCGACGGTGTGTTCAACGCGGATTACGAATACCTCGAACTCGGTGACGGCACGGGTCGTCTCACCCGGCTCACCGACTCCCGTGGCGGTGTCACCGGCTACGGATTCGACAACGACCTACGCCTGCGCGACTTCCGCGCTGCCGACGGCGGCCGCCGTCATATCGACTACAACACCGCCCGTAAACCACTGAAGGTCACCGAACCCGACGGTGCGATCACCCGCTACGAATACACCTCTGACGGTGACGTAGCAAAGATCATCCGCCCGGACGGCACCGATATCACCGTCGAGTACGCCTATGCCAACCGTCCCACCGCCATCTCCCAGCCAGACGGCACGACCGTGCATCGAGAGTGGGACAAAGCAGGCAACCTCGTCGCCATCATCGATGCCGCCGGCGCCCGCACCGAATACAAACACCATCCCTGCGGGGCGGTCAGTGAAGTACGTGACCCGGACGGGGCCGTCACCCGTATCGACGTCGACGCGGCAGGTCTGCCGGTCACCATTACCGATCCCTACGGCGCGACTACCGAAATCCGCCGCGACCCCTTCGGCCGTCCCGTCGAGGTCACCGACCCACTGGGTCAGACGACCCGCTACGAGTGGACGCCCTCGGGTCGCCCCGCCCGGCGGATCGACCCCGACGGCTTCGCCGAAACCTGGACCTACGACGGCGAGAACAATCTCCTCACCCACACCGACCGCAACGGCGGCGTCACTCGCTACACCTACGGCGGCTTCGACAAAGTCTCCACCCGCACCGACCCCGACGGCTCGACCACCCGCTACCTCTATAACACCGAACGTCAGCTCATCGCCGTCATCAACCCGCTCGGCCAACGCTGGACCTACGAATACGACCTCGCGGGCCGGCTGATCACCGAAACCGACTACACCGGCGCCACCACCACATACACCCACACCATCACGGGCCGCGTCGCGACGGTCACGCCCGCCACCGGTGTCACCCGCCACCACCGCTACGACATCCTCGGCAACCTGACGTCTATCACCGCCGACACCGGCGAATTCCTCTCCTACACCCACGACCCCGCGGGCCGCGTCCTCACCGCCGTCAACGGCACCGACGAAACCATCACGCACACACTGCGATTCACCTACACCCCCACCGGCCAAGTCGCCACCCAACAACTCGACGACCAACCACCCCTGGTCAACGACTACGACCACCGCGGCCGCCGCATCCGCCGCACCACCCCCACCGGCTCCGTCACCACCTGGCGCCACAACACCCTCGGCCAGGTCATCGCCCTCCACGCGGACGACACCGAGATCTCGTTCAACCACGACCCCGCAGGCCGCCTCACCGGCTGGCGCGTAGGCGAAGTCCAAGTCGACCGAACCTTCACCCCCACCGGCAACATCGCCACCCAACAAGTCACCGGCTTCCCCGCCGAAGAATTCACCCTCGACCTCGGCGACTTCGGCCCTTCGACCGCAAACCGCCCCGCCCCCTTCACCATCCGCCGCGACGACTACACCTACCGCCCCGACGGCTACCTCACCCACCACACCACCACCCGCCCCGACACCACCCCCACCCACGCCACCTACACCCTCGACCCCATCGGCCGAGTCAACACCATCACCCGCGACAACACCCTCACCGAAGCCTACGAATACGACCCCCTCTCCAACATCACCGCCAGCCTCCCCCTCTTTTCACCCGACCCCGCCGAACCAGCCGCCCCCCAGCGAATGGAAGGCCGCGAATACCACAACAACCTCCTCGTCCGAGACGGCCGCAACCACTACTACTACGACCCCGCCGGCCGCCTCATCCGCAAAGTAACCACCCGAATCTCCCGAAAACCCGCCGTCTGGCACTACCGCTACAACGCCTTCGACCAGTTGACCGACGTGTACACACCAGAAGGTGAATGGTGGAAGTACACCTTCGACGCACTCGGCCGCCGAATCAGTAAGCAAGGCACCATTGACTCCGGCACCTCGTTCAGCAGCCGCGTGGAGTACACCTACGACCGAATGAGCCTAATCGAACAGCGGACATCGGGAACGGTGACTCAATGGCAGTACGAGCCAGGAACGTATCGACCTCTATCTCAGTGCGAGAAATCCGAACCCACGCTGGGTGATGGCGAACTTTTCGCCGTCATTTCAGGGAAATCGGGTCTGCCGACCGAGTTGCTGATGCCAGCGAATGGCGTGATAACTGGCACAACAACCACAGATCTATGGGGAAGGACTACTTGGAACGGCCCTGCCCGGTCACCACTGAGATTCTGCGGCCAATACTATGATGCCGAAACCGGCTTGCACTTTAATTTTGCCCGTACCTACGATCCCAACTGCGGACGCTTCCTTACAACTGACCCACTTGGACTAGACCCGTCTCCCAATCCTTACAGCTATCCATACAATCCGACGCGGTGGACCGATCCGCTCGGTCTCATGCCAGATGCGGGGTGCGAAGGTGCCGACCATGCAAAAGCGAACGCGCCAGTCCTAGAGCAAGAGCACAATCATCCCAAACCAGTGAAACCCATCGATGTGCCCGCGCGGTGGGACGAATTTCTCGGTCCCGGCGAGCACACAAACCTCCATCCGCGCACCGGCCTTCCCGATCCAAACAGAGTCGTCTCAGAAGACGGAACCCGCAGCATCCGGTTCGGTAACCACGAAATGGGCAGCAAGCCAACCAAACTTCACTATCACGAAGAAACATGGACCTATAATCCCACCGCAAACGCATGGCACCTCGACAACCGAGTTGTTCGGGTGCCCTTCCCGAAAGGAGCATGGTAATGCTGGTAACCCTGCTGACCACCATGCCGACCGGCACGTCCGGCATGGTCAGGTCACACGGCGGCGAATGGCCCGCAGTGTGGGTTGGCACGAGCCCGGGGGTCGCTGGTGTCCAGTACGACGTGGAGATAGAGGTGGATGATGAACACTCAAGAATTGAAGTGTGTGACTCCAATTCCCCTAGAGTGGGGATTTATCTACAGGATGATGGACTTAAAGTCTGCGGCACCGTCAGGACCGTATACGAGGACGGGATCATTGCCCTAGACCTCAAGCCAGGAAACCTTCTGCTTGAAATCCAAAGCCAATCCAGCGAAATGCACGTAGGCCAAGTAGTTTGCGTTTCCCCGAGTGTGATTTCCCTATTTCCGACCGGCATCTGATATTGGCAGCCGTTCGGATGAACCGGGAGAACTGACGACTGGCGGCAGAGGGAGATTCCGTGGGCCGTCGGACCGGATATCCCGAAACCTTGGCAATTCACCACGACATGAGACACGCTTTTAGGGCTGGGTCCAAACCCTCCAAGCATCCGTTCGACCCACTGGACTTCACCCGATAGGTTGAGCGCGTTGATTAACTGATGGTTCTGGGCTAACTCCAAGTAGTTTCTTCCAAGCCCCATGTGGCGAGCCCCACTTCCCTCATCAAGAACTGCTATGGGCGTTGTTCACGTCAGGCGCAACAGAGGTGGGAGGGCTAAAAATGCAATCATCTACGGAATGGCGTAATGAAGTTCAACGATGACTGGAGAATACGTCGCGCGGCAAATTGCGCGACAGAGCCGGACAGACTCCCCATTCTCGCCGAATCATAGCTACACGTATTCATCAGGCGTTAGGCGGGCATGGCATATAGTGCAACACTTGAGGTTGTTGAGATTGTCCCTCGCGAAAACTCAGCGACAGAGTGTATCGTTCGCTGCTTAAGCGGGACGGTTGAACCGGGCGATCATGTGGTCCGCATCGAAGGGCCTGATACAGCGGTGCCCACTGACATGGTGGTCTTGCGCATCCTTCGATACGGTCGAGAGTGCGATCTCCTCGATGCGCCGCACAACGCTCTAGTACTCCTGTCCGGAACTGCACCTGAGGAGCTCCTCTCAGCGCTGCGGTTGATTCTCTCACGGTAACCGTCGGAATTAGGTGGACCGGGCTGCCGAGGCCACCCGCAATCTTGCTCGCACAGAATTCAACTGTCGACTACAACTGATGTCTGCACATCGCCGGTGGAAGCTGCGCCGCAACGACACGGACGGACTCTGGGACGAAATGCGGCGCGCAGGGCGAGTAAGCCGCAGCCTTCACTGTCGCTACTCGAGGGCAGTTGCGGAACATCCACGATTGCAACGGTGGATTGCCTCGCCGAGCTGATCGAGCTGTCGCTCGGTCATCGGTGCATTCATCGTCGACGCCGCTTTTGCGTTCAGCGAGACATCACTCCCCGATGGCGGTTGCTGACGGGTTGGTTGCGTCTCGGAGGATGCGGAGGGCGGTGGTCAGGCCGTCGAGTTGGGTGGGGGTTAGTACGTCGATGAGCCAGGTGTCGAGGGCTGACAGATAGTCGGGGAGGACTTCTTCGAGGCGGTGGAGGCCGGTGGGGGTTAGGGACGCGTAGGCGATGCGGCGGTCGGTGGGGTCTAGTTGGCGTTCGACGAGGTCGGATTTTGTCAGGCGGTCGACCAGGCGGGTGACGCCGCTGGTGGAGAGTTCGGTTTGGGCTGCCAGGTCGGACATGCGTAGGCGGCGGTTGGGGGATCGGCCAAGGCGGAGCAGGGCGTTGAGGTCGAGGCCGGACAGGCCGTGGGCGTGCCAGGTGGGTTCGAGCTTTGCGATGAGTCCGCTGTGTGCCTCGAAGAGCAGGCCGGAGATGGTCAGCCGTGGGTCGTCGAACAGTTCGGACATGTGCAGCACTCTAGTCGATGTTTGCTGTGGGGATTGTTGACATGAGGAATATCTCCGGGTAGACCTATGCGTACGCAATATTCCGCGCAGCAAGTATCGGAGTGGTCATGCAGAACAACTGGGTCGCCGGGTTCCGGAACGGTGTCATCAGCCCCGATGAGCAGATCAAGCTCGCTGAATCACGCGAGTTCGCGGACGAGACGGTGCGCCATGTCCTGCACATGGCCGGCGGCGGTACGGCGGTGAGGGTGCGGCTGACCAACCGGTACGGCGTAACGCCCCTGCGCATCGGCGCCGCTCGGGTGGCGCTGCGTAAGGCCGGCTCGGCGATCGACTCCGACGCCGATCATGAGATTCGCTTCGGTGGTGATCCGAGCGCGGTCATCGAGCCGGGTGCGGATCTCGTGAGCGATCCCATCGACCTGCCCGTTACCGCTGGTCAAGACCTGTTGCTCAGCCTGTACCTGCCTGAATCGACGGGTTTGGCGACGTTTGCACATCAACCGGGCGAAATCTCCTATCTCGTCACCGGCGACCGGACCTCTGATGTGGAACTCCCCGATGCGCAGGAAGTCCCGTTCCGGTTCTTCGTCACCGGCGTGGACGTTCTCGACGCCACCCCGCCGCCGATCGCGGTGGCGTTCGGCGACTCCTGGTTCGAAGGGGTCGGTACTACCGTGAGCGCCAACCGTCGGTCCGTCGATGTCCTCAACGACCGACTCACTCATGGATGGGTGGTCAACAATGGCATCGCGGGCAACCGGCTGACCGCCGAGGAGATCGGTGAATCCGGTATCTCACGGTTCGATTCCGATGCCATCGAGGTTCCCGGGGTCACCGACATCCTGGTGAATTTCGGCATCAACGACCTGATTCTCGGTGCGATGGGCGGGCAGCCCTCGGCGACCGCCGACGAACTGATCGCCGGTTTCACCGATCTCGCGAACCGCGCACACGCCGCGGGACTACGCATCCACGTCGCCACTATCGGTCCCTACGCCGGCTGCGTCTATCCCGGCATGCCACTCGTGGAGACACAGCCCACCCGCCACGCGGTCAACGAATGGCTGCGCCGGACAGACATTTTCGACTCCGCCTTCGATGTGGACCGCGCCGTGGCCGACCCCGCGCGCCCCGACTTCATCCGCCCCGAATTCGACAGCGGCGACGGTATGCATCTCAACGACGCGGGCGCCGCGGAGATGGCGCACACTGTCGACCTTGGCGCCCTCTTCCGCGCGGACTAGGGCACGGTGAGGACGGTTTTGCCCGAGGCGTGCCCCGCCTGCAACGCCTGGACCGCTAACGGTGTGTCGGACAGAGCGAACCTCCGTTGGATCACCGGCCGCACCTGCCCTTGGGCGACCAATTCAGCCAGGTAGGCCAAATCGGCGGCAGCGGGTCGCATCAGGAGTGGTTTGAGAGTTCGGCGGGTGAAGAGGTTGACGATGAGGACCGAACCGAACCAGCGGATCGGGCCGAACCAGTTGCCGCCCGGTGCGCCTGCCGAGGAGATGAAGACACCTTCCGGGGTGAGGGCGCGGCGGCAGTCGCGGAGTTTCCGGTTGCCCGCGAGGTCGAAGATGATGTCATAGACCTCGCCGGTGGCGGCGAAATCGGTGGTGGTGTAGTCGATGACGGTGTCGGCGCCGATTTCGCGGACCATCTCGATGTGGCGTGTGCTGCAGACGGCGGTCACATGGGCGCCGAGCGCTTTCGCTATCTGCACCGCGAAAGTTCCCACACCGCCGGATGCGCCGTTGACGAGCACCCGATGTCCCGGTGCGATCTTGCCGATATCGCGTAAACCTTGAAGCGCGGTCATGCCCGAATCCGGGATGGCAGCAGCTGTTTCCATATCCAGACCGTCAGGTACCAGGGCGAACGCGTGGGCACCTGCTCGGACGTATTCGGCGAACGCACCACCAGGCACTTCCCCGAAAACCCGGTCCCCTACTCGAAATTCGGTGACCCCCGAACCGACGGCGACAACCTCGCCGGCCAGGTTCTGGCCGATCATCCGATGCTTCGGTCTACGAAATCCGAACCCCAGCCGAATCAAATAAGGTGTGCCGCTGAGCAAATGCAGGTCGCCGCTGCACAGCGAGGCCGCCTGTACCCGGACAACCAGCTCCCCCTCACCGGGCACCGGCCGGGGCACGATTTCCGTGCGCAGCACTTCCCCACCGCCGTAGCGCGGTGCCACCCATGCCGTCATCCGGTCGGTATCCACATCGGTCATGAACGGCCCCTCCTTCGCACTTACAGCGTAAGTCGCTGACCTCAGACGCTACGCTTACGCCGTAAGTAGGTCAAGGAGGAAAACATGCCGCCACGTACCCCGTTGAGCAGGGAACGAATCCTGCGGGCGGCGATCGCCCTGGCCGATGCGGAGAGCCTCGACGCACTGTCGATGCGCAAGCTCGCCAAGGCGCTCGGCGTCGAAGCCATGTCGCTGTACAACCATGTCGCCCACAAGGAGGACATCCTCGACGGGCTCATCGACCTGGTGGTCGAGGAGATCTACGTGCCCGTGGCGGGTGGTGACTGGCAGGAAGAACTACGCCGTCGCGCGATTTCGG
This sequence comes from Nocardia sp. NPDC050413, assembly GCF_040655475.1. Classification (NCBI taxonomy): domain Bacteria; kingdom Bacillati; phylum Actinomycetota; class Actinomycetes; order Mycobacteriales; family Nocardiaceae; genus Nocardia; species Nocardia sp. NPDC050413. Next base: position 286,349 of record NZ_JBFAJZ010000004.1, read on the forward strand.
CCCACGAGGTCCTGCTCCGGCACCGATGGGCCACTGGCCTGCTCGGCTCGCGGGTGAATGTCGGCCCCGCGATGCTGCGCTATGTCGAAGCGACCCTGGCCTGCCTGATCGCCGCGGGCTTCACCTACGAACAAGCCGACTGCGCCTGGAACGCCCTCGACAGCCACATCTACGGCTTCACGCTCCAAGCCATCAATTTCCCCCTCGACCCCTCCGAATACGCCTCGTCCGCAGAGGAATTCCTTCCACTCATCCCGACCGAAACGCATCCGCACATGCACACTCTGGCCTCGCTCGTCATCGACGGAAAGCATTCGGGTACAGCTGATTTCTCCTTCGGATTGAACCTGCTTCTCGAAGGGCTCGCCGGCCTGCTCCGTCGCTGACAACCCGGGTCCACCCCGACGATCGCCGGGGTGGATCGCCGAATTCACTGTTTAGCAGCGGGCTTCCAGATCCTGCTGCGCAGATCCACACCACGAATGACCTGCACCCGCCACGGCGTCAACCGCAGCACATGCAACCGCGGATCACTCGGTGAGTGCCAGAAGGCACCGAGGTTGTAACCGGCGCCGCGTGGGCTCGTCTCGCGATACAGGCGCCACACATGAGCTTTGACGTCCACGTCGTCGACCCATTCGGCGTGCGCGTCGACCGCGACGGAATTGTTCCTCGGCTCCCAGTACGAAAAGCTGGTGTACGGGTTGCCCGCGATATGAGCCGCCTTGACTCGGGTCTTGAAGGTGGCCAGCCAGCCGAGCGGTTGCCCGTCGACCACCTCCCAGACGGGAATGAGCACCCGGGTGCGTGGCCGGTCCTTCGCGTCGACGGTGACCATCGTCGCCGAGACGATCGCGCCTACGTAAGCGTTGAATTCCTCCTCGATCGCGGCGAAGGAGTCCACTGTGATCGTCATGCCGTCACCCGCACCGGCGAGCGAAGACCGAAGACCATGACCAGCGCACCGAGACCCGGCAACATCCCCCACACGCGACCGCTCATGCGGTCGCTGTCGGCTTCTGACAGAACCATTTTTCATCCGTTCCTCGACACGCGGCCACCCTTGGACAGGTGGCAGTAATCAAGCTTCGACCAGCGGTGATGCCGAGAACAACGGTAAAGTTCTAACGCGTCGGTTAGGCAGACTAACCGATCATGGAGGGTGGTAGATGGACTGGCAAGAGCTCGAGGCTTTCCGGATTCTCGCGCAGGAGCTGCATTTCGGGCGGACCGCCGAGCGGCTGCACCTGTCCCGCGGCCGGGTGAGCCAGCTGATCAAAACACTCGAGCACCGCATCGGCGCGCCGCTGTTCGACCGCACCAGCCGCCGGGTCTCGCTCACACCGATCGGCAGGCGTCTGTTCGCCGATCTGGAGCCGCATCACCTCGGCATCGTGGCATCGCTCGCGCGGGCCACCGACGCCGCACGCGGTATCGGCGGCACCCTGGCAGTCGGGTTCTCCAGTCCCTTGGCCGGCGAGGCGATCCTGCGGATCGCGGACGCGTTTCGCACCGACCATCCCGACTGCGAGGTGGTGGTCTGTGAGGTTCAGCTGTCGGATCGCTACGGCCCGTTACGCGAAGGCGACCTAGATCTGGCTCTCATCGAATTCCCCGTCGACGAACCGGATCTCGTCTCCGGGCCCGCGATCTTCTTCGACCAGCGGGTCCTCGCCGTGTCGACCGGACATCGGCTGGCCGACCGCGACGCGGTGAATGTCGAGGATCTGAAAGGTGAAACCAGCATCACGATCGCTGGTCTGCCGCAGTACTTCCTGGACGAATTCATTCCGTCGCCGTCGGACGGCACCCGACCGATCGAGGCCGCCACGTCGTGGCAGGAACTGCTCACGCTGGTCGCGGCGGATCGCGGTGTCGCGGTATGCGCGGCGCAAGGCGCCGACTACTACGCCCGCCCCACGATCACGTATCTCCCGTTCACCGACACAGCACCGGTCGCCTACGGACTCGTCTGGCGCAGCAGCGGCGAAACAGCCATGGTCCGAGCCTTCACCCAGACCGCCGTCGCGACCTCGAAAACCGTGCGCTGACGCCACTTCGAGCAAGATCATCACGGCTCTGGTGGCGGCCGCCTCTCGGCAACGCCGCCACCAGAGCGTGGTGATCAAGTGTCCTACTCGGCGACGATCACCGTCACCTCGCCGTCGGCGGCGTCGATGGCCTCGCCTGCCACCACGAACCAGTGGGTGACCTCGCCGTCGGCCAGGTCGTCTTCGACCGAGCCTGCGGGCAGGACCGACAGGGCGCCCGCGGTGGCCGAGACCAGGAATTCCTGGATGGCGGCGGGGCCGGAGGCGTGGGTGGTGTAGGTGGTGCATTCGTAGTCGATGCCGTGTTCGTCGCGCAGGCGTTCGGCCAGGGCGACGGCGTCGGACTGGGTGAGCACCGTTGTGGTGTCGCCGGCGACCTGGACGAAGGCCGGGTGGTCTTCGGCCAGGGGGCGGATGCGGTCGGCGTAGGAGACGGGATGCGCTGCGGCTGCGGCGATCTCGTCTTCCACGTCGGGCAGGACCAGCCATTCGCCTGCCACCCCCGCGACCGGGGCCGCGCTGACGCCGAACGCCGCACCGGCGGCGGCCAGTTCGACTCCGGTCAGGTCGCCCGCAAACAGCACCGCGGCACCGGCCTTCTGCACCGCCCAGGCGGCGAGCACCGAATCCACGCCACGCGGCAGCGACACGGCGACCACGTCGCCCGGACCGGCACCGCGCGCGATGAGCACGCGGGCCAGCTGCGAGGACTTGCGATCCAGTGCGCTGTAGGCGATTTCGCTGTCACCGCGCAGCAGCGCGGGTGCCTGCGGGTCGGCTTCCACGACCTCGGCCAGCACCTTGGCCACCGTCTGCGCGCCGACACCGGTCACCGCGGCGGGCGCCGAACCGGCCGCTGTCACACCGGATTCGGCGAGCAGCTTGGCGCGTTCGGTGGCATCGAGGATGTCGATGTCACCGACCAGGCCCGTCGGGTTCTCGAGCAGTTCGTCGAGCACCCGCAGCAACCGGGCGGACAGGGTGCGGACCTCGTCCTCGGTGAAGGTGCTGCGCAGGTAACGCATGGTGATCTCGATGGTCGACTCGGCCATCACCACCAGCGTGAGCGGGTAGTGGGTGGCGTCGTCGAGGCCGACACCGGTGACCTGCATGCCGTCGATCGAGCTCGCCGCGGTGACGGCGTCCTTGTCCATCGGGTAGGACTCGAACACCAGCAGCGTGTCGAACTGCGAACCGGCACCGGCCACCCGCTGGATGTCGGACAGGCCGACGAAGTGGTGGCTGAGCAGTTCGGCCTGCTCGGACTGCACCTTCTGGGTGAGCTTCTCCGCCGTCATCCGGTCGTCGATCTGGATGCGCACCGGCAGGGTGTTGATGAACAGGCCGACCATCGACTCCACGCCGGGCAGCTCGGCCGGACGACCGGAGACGGTGGCGCCGAACACCACGTCGTCGCGGCCGGTGAGGCGCCCGACGACGATGCCCCACGCGGTCTGCAGCAGCGTGTTCACGGTGACACCGAGCTCGCCGGCGAACTTGCCGAGCGCGCGGGTGCGATCGTTGTCGATCTCGACGACGACCTTGTCGATCTCGAAGCGCTCCTCGGTGCGCGGCGGCGGCGCCAGCTGGGTGGGTCCTTCCACCCCGGCCAGCGCGTCGGCCCAGGCCCGCAGCGACACTTCGCGATCCCAGCCCGAGAGCCAGGACAGGAAGTTGCGGTAGGACGCCACGCGCGGCAGGGCGGTGAGGTCGCCGTGCACCGCGTAGAGCACGAGCAGGTCGCGCATGAGCAGCGGCATCGACCAGCCGTCGACCAGGATGTGGTGCACCGTGATCGACAGGTGCGCCTTGTCCTCGGCGGTCTTGAACAGACCGAAGCGGATCAGCGGCGCGGTCGCCATGTCGAACTGGTTGGCGCGGTCGGCGGCGAGGAGCTGCTGCATGCGCGGCATGCGCACGTCCTCGGGCAGCTCGGTCAGGTCGACCTCACGCCACGGCACCTCCAGCTCGCCGAGCACCACCTGCACCGGCTGACCGGCCGAGTCGGTGACGAAGGCGGTCCGCAGGTTCGGGTAGCGGTCGAGCACGCCCTGGGCGGCCTTGCGCAGCCGCTCGGCATCGAGGGTGCCGGTCAGGTCGAGCACGGCCTGCACGGTGTACACGTCGACGGTCGCCGAGCTGATCATGGCGTGGAACATCAGGCCCGCCTGCAGCGGCGAGAGCGGCCACACCTCCGACAGCGCGGGGTACTCGCGTTCCCACACATCGAGATCGGACTGTTCGACGCGCACCAGCGGCATGTCGGACGGGGTGAAACCGCCCGCGTCGGACCGCTGCGCGTGCGTGGCGAGCGCGGTGAGCGCGGCCACGAACAGATCGGCGAACTCCTGTGCCCGCTCGGCGGTGAGCAGCCCGGTCGGGAAGGCGATGTTCGCGCCGAGCTGCGGGCCCTCGTCGCCGTCGTCGACGATGGCGTTGATGTCCAGCGTCGCGTTGGCCGGCATGTCGAGGTCCATCTCGGCGTCGAGCTGACCGAGGTCGGCCACCGGGATCCAGCCGAGTTCTGCGAGTTCGGCGGGGATCTCGCCCGTGCCCGCCCGGCCCAGGTAGTTGAAGCTGATCTGGCCGACGCTCGGCAGATCCGAACCCTGCTCGGTCAGGTACTTGAGCATGCCGTAGCCGATGCCCTTGTCGGGCACCGCGAGCATCTGCTCCTTGACCGACTTGATCACGTCGCCGAGCACGGCGCCACCGGCGAAGGCGTCGTCGAGGTCGGCGCCCGCCAGGTCGAGACGCACCGGGAAGGCGGTGGTGAACCAGCCGACGGTGCGCGACAGGTCGGCACCGGCGACGATCTCTTCCTGGCGGCCGTGGCCCTCCAGCTTGATCAACGCCGCGGTACCGGATTCGTCTCCGCGCCAACGGGATACGGCCAACGCCAAAGCGGTGAGCAGACCGTCGTTGACACCGCCGTGGTAGAGGCCGGGGATCGCGGTGAGGACCGCGTCGGTGACCTCCGGCGACAGGGTGACCTGCACCCGGTCGACGGTCGCGAAGGTGTCGACCTTCGGGTCGAACGGACGCGAACCCAGCAGCGGGTCGGGCGTGGTGGACACCTCACGCCAGAACGGCAGTTCCGTGCGACGGTCCGCGGCCTGCTCGACCAGGCTGTGCGCCCAGCGCCGCATGGACGTGCCGTTAGCGGGCAGGTTCACCGGCTGACCGGCCGCGATCTGGCCCCAGGCCATGCCGAGGTCCGGGATCAGGATGCGCCAGGACACACCGTCGATCACGAAGTGGTGGCCGACGATCAGCAGGGCGTCGCGACGGCGCGGGCTCTGTGTCGGCGCGCCGAAGGCGAACCACACGAACTGCACCATGGCGGCACCGGCCGGGTCGAGGCGACCCATGGCCTGGTCGTACTCGGCGCTGGCCAGGGCGGACAGTTCCTCGTCGGTGATGTCACCGGACACCTCGACGCGACGCACCAGGGCGCTCACATCGACCGCGCCCGGCGCCAACGCCTCGAACTCCCACCCCTTCTCACCGCGCGCGACCCGCGAGCGGAGCACATCGTGGTGGTCGAAGACCGCACCGATGGTGGCGTGCAGCACCTCTTCGGAGATGTTCTCCGGCAGGCGCAGCACCATCGACTGGGAGAACCGGTCGTAGGTGGAGCCGCTGCTGAGGATCTGGCGCATGATCGGCAGCATCGGGATGTCGCCGACACCGCCGCCGGGCAGCTCCTCGAGCACGATCTGCTCGGTGTCGCCCGCGAGCACCGCGATCTCGGCCAGTCCGGCCACGCTGCGCTTCTCGAACACGTCGCGCGGCTTGAACAGCACGCCACGGTCCTTGGCCCGCGAGACCAGCTGGATGGACAGGATCGAGTCACCGCCGAGGGCGAAGAACGAATCGTCGAGGCCCACCGCGTCGACACCGAGCACCTCGGCGAAGACGGCGGCGATGATCGCCTCGATATCGCTTGTCGGCGTGCGGAACTCGCGCGGGGCGAGCACCGGCTCGGGCAGGGCGCGACGGTCCAGCTTGCCCGCGGGGGTCAGCGGGATCTCGTCGAGCACCATCACCGAGGCGGGCACCATGTGCGCGGGCAGCTGCTGCGCCACGAACTCGACCAGGGCGGCGGGTTCGACGGCACGGCCGGGGACCGGGCGCACGTAGGACACCAGGATGGTGGCGCCCGCGTCGGTGGTGCGGCCGATGGTGGCCGCGAAATCGACGTCGTCGTGTGCGGTGAGCACGGCGTCGATCTCACCCAGTTCGATGCGGAAGCCGCGGATCTTCACCTGGAAGTCGTTGCGGCCCACGTATTCCACGACGGGCTGGCCGTTGACGGTGCGCCAGGCGACCACGTCACCGGTGCGGTACAGGCGCGAGCCCGGTTCACCGTAGGGGTTGGCCACGAAGCGTTCGGCGGTCAGGCCGAGGCGCTCGTGGTAGCCGCGTGCCAGCGGCACGCCACCCAGGTACAGCTCACCGGACACACCCTCGGGGACCGGATGCAGGCGGCTGTCGAGGACCAGCACGGTCGCGCCGGCGATCGGGCCACCGATGTTCATGGTGTCGCCGGGCAGCAGTGCGTCGGACAGGTTGGTCGCGATGGTCGCCTCGGTGGGGCCGTAGGCGTTGTAGAACCGGTGGTGCGCCGGATCGGTGCCCGCGCTGTGCCAGTTCGCCACCAGGTCGACCGGCGCCTTGTCGCCACCGACGATCAGGGCCTCCAGCCCGGCCAGTGCCGACGGTTCCATCGACGCCGCGACGAGCGGGGTGAGGAACACGTGGGTCAGGCCCTGGCCGACGATGATCTCGGCCAGTTCCTCACCACCGACCACGCCGACCGGCGTGATCACCAGGGTGCCCGCCGACCCCACGGCCAGCAGGAACTCGAGGATCGACGCGTCGAACGACGGCGAGGCGAACGCGAGGGTCCGCGCGTCCTTGCCGAGCCCGAACTGCGCCACCTCGGCGGCGGCGAAGTTGGCCACACCGGTGTGGGTGACGACGACGCCCTTGGGCAGACCCGTCGAACCCGAGGTGTAGATCATGTACGCCGTGTTGTCCGCGCGGACGGTTCCGCGACGGTCCGCGTCGGTGATCGGCTCGGCCGACTGCGCGGCGACCTGCGTGTGCAGTGCCGCGTCGTCGAGGACGAACCAGTCCCCCAGCGCGGGCGCGGGCAGGTGATCGACCTCGGCCGACACCGTAATGCCAAGGGCTGCACCCGAATCCGACATCATGTGCGCGATGCGCTCGGCCGGGTACTTCGGGTCGACCGGCAGGAACGCCGCACCCGACTTGACAACCGCCCAGATGGCGAGGGTGGTTTCCAGCGACCGCTGCATGGCGATGGCGACGACCGTCTCCGGTGCGGCGCCGCGCTCGATGAGCACCCGGGCCAGACGCGAGGACGCGGCGTCGAGCTCGGCGTAGGTCAGCGAGCGGACATCGCCCGATGCCACCGGCTCGTCCGCCGACGTGCGCGACGCGAGCGCGCCAACACTTGCGGACGCGATGGTGTCGGCATCGACCTGCGGTGCGGCAGTGAGCGCCCGGAGCAGGCCCGTGTCGACCCACTCGGGGGCGACGATCGCCTGACCGGTCGGGTTGGCCGCCACAGCCTGGGCCAGCAGCTCGGGCAGCGTGCTCGTGGCGAGCGCGGGACCACCTGTGCGGGTGAGCAGTTCGGTGCGCTCGACGCTGTCGAGTAGTTCCAGATCGCCCACCGGAGTGGTGGTGTCGGCGACGACCTCGGCCAGCAGGCGACGGAATCGCTGCGCGAACTTCTCCACCGTCGACTGATCGAAAAGAGCACTGGCGTAGGAGAACTCGGCGTAAGCACCGGCCTCGTCACCTGCCCCGGCCTCGCGGACGGTGAGCAGCAGGTCGAACTTGGCGGTGTCGACGTCGAAGTCGACCGCCGAGACCGAAAGGCCGGGCAGTTCGAAGCCCGCGTCGGGCAGGTTCTCGAACGACAGCGCCACCTGGAACAGCGGGTGCCGCGCGGTGGAGCGCTCGGGGTTGAGCAGTTCGACCAGGCGCTCGAACGGGATGTCGGCGTGGGCGAAGGCGGCCAGGTCGGCCTCCTTGGCCTGGGCCAACAGGTCGCCGAAGCTCTGCTGGCCGCCGACCTGCGTGCGCAGGGCGAGGGTGTTGACGAACATGCCGATCACGTCGTCGAGCTCGGCCTCGCCACGACCGGCGATCGGGGTGCCGATGACGATGTCCTCGGTGCCCGACAGGCGCGCCAGGAAGATCGCGAGCGCGGTGTGCACGACCATGAACAGCGTCGCGTTCTGCTCGCGGGCGATGGCGGTGAGCCCGGCGTGGACGTCACCGTCGATCGGGAACAGCACCCGGCCACCGGCGAAGGACTGCGTGCTCGGACGCGGCCGGTCCAGCGGCAGGTTCAGCTCGTCGGGCACACCGGCCAGGGCGCGCTTCCAGTACGCGGCCTGCTGGGAGAGCAGGCTGTTCTCGTCGGTCTCCGAGCCCAGCACCTCGCGCTGCCAGATGCTGAAGTCGGCGTACTGCACCGCCAGCGGCGCCCAGCCGGGCGCCTCACCTGCCGCGCGGGCGGCGTAGGCGATCATCACGTCGCGGGTCAGCGGACCCATCGACCAGCCGTCGGCGCTGATGTGGTGGGCCACGAATACCAGGACGTACTCGCCCACCTCGACAGCAGAGTCGGCCGTTGCGGACGAACCACCGTCGCCGGCGTTCACGGAAACCGGCGACACGACCCGCATCAGCTTGGCGCGCAGCGGAACTTCGTCGATCACGTCGAAGCCCGCGGTGATCAGTTCGGCGATCTTGTCGCGAACCTGGTCGGGCACAACGTCTTCCGGCGTCAGATCCGGCACATTGCCCTCGACCGGCAGGATCACCTGGTGCGGAGTGCCGTTGGCCGACGGGTACACCGTGCGCAGGGTTTCGTGGCGGGCGAGCACGTCGGCGACGGCGAGCTGCAACGCCTCGACATCCAGCGCGCCCGACAGGCGGACGGCCACCGGGATGTTGTTCACCGAGGAACTGGTGTCGAACTGGTTCAGGAACCACATGCGCTGCTGAGCCAGCGACAGCGGCACCTGATCCGGTCGCGGTGCGCCGACCAGCGCGCGACGCCCACCGGCGCCCGCACCCTGCTCGACCTTCACCGCGAGCCCGGCCACCGTCGACGCCTCGAACAGCAGGCGCACGGGCACCCGGCTGTCCAGGGCGGCACCGAGGCGGGCCGCGACCTGGGTGGCCAGCAGCGAGTTGCCGCCGAGGGCGAAGAAGTCGTCGTCGGCACCGACGCGCTCGACGCCGAGGACGTCGGCGAACACGCCCGCCACGATCTCCTCGATCGGGGTGGACGGTGCGCGGAACGCCTGGGCCTCGAACTCCGGCTCCGGCAACGCCTTGCGGTCGAGTTTGCCGTTCACATTGAGCGGCAGCGCGTCGAGCACGACGAACGCGGCGGGCACCATGTACGACGGCAGGCTCGCGGCCAGCGTCGACTTCACCTGTGCCACATCCACATCCGCACCGACCAGGTACGCGACCAGACGGTCACCGGTGCGCGGATCGGACTTGGCGATGACGGCCGCCTGCGCGATCTCCGGCAGCGCGAGCAGCGCGGCCTCGATCTCGCCGAGCTCGATACGGAAGCCGCGGATCTTCACCTGGAAGTCGGTGCGGCCCCGGTAGTCGAGTTCGCCGTTGTGCCAGGCCACCAGGTCACCGGTGCGGTACATGCGGGTGCCGGTACCGAACGGGTTGGCCACGAAGCGGTCGGCGGTCAGATCGGCGCGGCCGAAGTAGCCGCGCGCCAGCTGGGCGCCCGCGAGGTACAGCTCACCGGCGACACCGTCGGGCACCGGGCGCAGCCGCTCGTCGAGCACGTAGACCTGGCTGTTCCATTCGGGCGAACCGATGGACACCGAGCCCTGGTCGGCCGCGTTCACCCGGTGCGAGGTGATCGAGACCGCGGCCTCGGTGGGGCCGTACAGGTTGAACAGCTCGGTGCGCGGGAACGCGGTGCGGAACCGCTGCGCCAGCGAACCGGGCAGCGCCTCACCGATGGCGAGGACCCGCCACAGCGAATCCGGCATGCCGGCAGCCAGCAGCGCGTCCAGCATCGACGGCACCACGTGCAGCGTGGTGACCCACTCGCGGATCATCAGCTCGTTGAGGTAGGCCGGGTCGCGATGCCCGTCGGGCGCGGCGATCACCAGGCGACCACCGCACACCGCCGCCGACCAGAACTCCCAGACCGAGAGGTCGAAGGTGGCCGCGGTCTTGAGCAGCACCGCGTCGGCGGCGTCCATGCCGAATTCGACCAGCTTCCACTGCAACTGGTTGGCGATGGCGCCGTGCGGCACCGCGACACCCTTCGGGCGACCGGTCGAACCGGAGGTGAAGATCACGTACGCGGTGTTGTCCGGGCGCAGCGGCTCGGTGCGCTCGTCGTCGGAAACCGGTGCGGCGCTGAGGCTCTCCAGTGCGAGTTCGTCGATACGCACGACCGGTGCGGCGTCGGTGGTGAACTCGTCGTTGGTGAGTACGCAGACCGGTGCCGCGGTGGTGAGGATGTAGTCGGTGCGCTCGGCCGCCTGATCGGGGTCGACCGGCACGTACGCGCCGCCGGACTTGGCCACCGCGTACATCGCGACGATCAGATCCACCGAGCGGCGCATGGCGAGCGCCACCCGTGCCTCCGGGCCGACACCGAGCGAGATCAGGTGGCGCGCAAGGCGGTTCACCTTCGCGTCGAGTTCGGCGTAGGTGAGCTGGTTGCCGTCGTCGGTGACCAGGGCGGTCACCTTCGGATCGGCGGCCACGGTGGCGTCGAGCAGCGAGACAAGGGTGGCCTCGGTGTCGACCGGGTTGGCCGTGTTGTTGCGGCCGTCGAGCAGTTCGGCACGCTCGGCCGGGGCGAGCAGTTCGATATCGCCAACGGCGGTGCGCGGCGTGGTGACGATCGCCTCGAGCAGGCGCTCGAAGCGGCGCAGGAATCCCTCGACCGTGGCGCGGTCGAACAGATCGGTGGCGTAGGTGAGCAGACCCGAAATGCCTTCGGGCTCACCGGTTTCGTCGTAGACGTCGCTGATGATGAGGTGCAGGTCGAACTGCGACAGGTTGCTGTCGATATCCAGGCCCGCGACCGTCAGACCCGGCAGTTCAAGGGTGGCGCGGCTGAGGTTCTGGAACGACAGACCCACCTGGAACAGCGGGTGCCGCGCGGTGGAACGCACCGGGTTGAGCACCTCGACGAGCCGCTCGAACGGCACGTCGGCGTTGGCGAAGGCGGCGATGTCGTCTTCGCGCTGGCGGGCCAGCAGGTCGGTGAAGGCCTCACCGCTGTCGACCTTGGTGCGGAACACCAGGGTGTTGACGAACATGCCGATCATGTCGTCGAGCGCGGCCTCGCCACGACCGGCCATCGGGGTGCCGATGGCGATGTCGTCGGTGCCGGACAGGCGCGCGAGCAGCACCGCGAGGGCGGTGTGCACGACCATGAACAGCGTCGCGCCCTCCCCACGGGCCAGCTCGACGAGCGCGCGGTGGGTCTCGGCGCTGATCCGCACGTCGACCTTGCTGCCCGCGAAGCTCTGCACGGCCGGACGCGGCCGGTCGGCGGGCAGGTCGAGCTGGTCGGGCAGCTCGGCGAGGGCCTGCTTCCAGTAGGCCACCTGCTTGCTGGCCATCGAGTCCGGATCGTCCTCGTTGCCGAGCAGCTCGCGCTGCCAGATGCTGTAGTCCGCGTACTGCACGGGCAGCGGTGCCCAACCGGGTTCGGAGCCTGCGGCGCGGGCGGCGTAGGCGGTCATCAGGTCGCGGGTCAGCGGGGCGACCGACGAGCCGTCACCGGAGATGTGGTGCACGACCATGGCCAGGACGAAGTCGTCGCTGTCGGCCACCCGGAACAGGGCGACCCTCAGCGGCACCTCGACGGTGACATCGAAGATCGTCGACAGCAGCTCGCCGACAGCGGATTCCACCTCGTCGGCGGCGACGGTGCGCTCGAGCAGTTCCGGCGCGGCCTGCGCGGGCGACAGGATCACCTGTGCCGCACCGGCTTCGGTCTGCGGGTAGACGGTGCGCAGGATCTCGTGGCGGCTCACCAGGTCGAGGATCGCGGCGCGCAGCGCGGCCACGTCGAGCTCACCGGACAGGCGGACCGCGACGGGCACGTTGTAGGCCGCCGACTGGGTGTCGAAGCGGTTGAGGAACCACATCCGCTGCTGGGCCAGCGAGAGCGGGATGTGCTCCGGACGCGGACCGGCCTTCAGCGCCTTGCGGTCACCGGTCTCGGCGTGCTGCTCGATGCGGTGCGCCAGCGCGGACACGGTCGACGCCTCGAACAGCAACCGCACGGGGATGCGGGTGTCGAGAGCCTCGCCGAGGCGGGCGGCGACCTGCGTGGCCAGCAGCGAGTTGCCGCCCCAGGCGAAGAAGTCGTCGTCGAGACCGAACCGCTTGTCCTCACCCAGGCGCAAGACCTCGGCGAAGGTGGCGGCCACGAGCTGCTCGCTCGGGCTCACCGGCGCGCGGAACACGGCCTTCTCGACCTCGGGTTCCGGCAGCGCCTTGCGATCGAGCTTGCCGTTGGCGTTCAGCGGCAGGGCGTCGAGCTGCAGGAACACGGTCGGAACCATGTAGGACGGCAGCTCGGCGGCCAGCGCGTTACGCAGCGCGACCTTGTCGATCTCGCCCGCGTCGGCCACGACGTAGGCGACGAGTCGATCGCCGACCACCGGATCGGTGTGGGCGAGCACGGCCGCCGCCGAGATGGTGGGCTGACGCAGCAGCGCCGCCTCGATCTCACCGAGTTCGATACGGAACCCGCGGATCTTCACCTGGAAGTCGGTGCGACCCCGATAGTCGAGTTCGCCGTCGGCGTTCCAGGCCACCAGGTCGCCGGTGCGGTACATGCGCTCGCCGGTGGTGGAGAACGGATCGGCGACGAAGCGGTCGGCGGTCAGGTCGGCGCGGCCGTAGTAGCCGCGCGCCAGCTGGGCACCGGCGAGGTACAGCTCACCGGAGACACCGACCGGAACCGGACGCAGACGCGAATCCAGCACGTACACACGGCTGTTCCACTCCGGGCCACCGATCGACACCGACACCTGATCGGCATCGGTCACCGCGTGACTGGTGATCGAGACCGCGGCCTCGGTGGGGCCGTACAGGTTGAACAGCGCGGCCGTGTTCGCGGTGCGGAAGCGCTGCGCGGTCGCGGCGGGCAACGCCTCACCGATGGCGAGCACCCGGCGCAGCGTGCGCGGCAGCGCGGCACCGGACTCGGTGAGCAGCGCGTCGAGCATCGAGGGCACCACGTGCAGCGTGGTGACGCCGGTGGACCGCATCAGGTCGTTGAGGTAGGCCGGGTCGCGGTGGCCGTCGGCGGTGGCGACCACCAGGCGGGCACCGGCGACGGCGGCGGTCCAGAACTCCCAGACCGACAGGTCGAAGGTGGCCGCGGTCTTGAGCAGCACCGCGTCGTCGGCACCGATGCCGAATTCGGCCGTCTCCCACAGCAACTGGTTGACGATCGCGCCGTGCGAGACCGCGACACCCTTGGGCTTACCGGTGGAGCCGGAGGTGAAGATGATGTACGCGGTGTTCGCGGGCACGAGCGGACGCCCGGTGATCGTCTCGGCACTCAACGCGCTCAGGTCGAGGTCGTCCAGGACGACCACTTCGGCCGCCGCCGTGTTGAATTCGGCACTCGCCGTGGTCAGCACGACAGCCGGTGCGGCGGTTTCCAGGATGTAGTCGGTGCGCTCGGTCGGCTGATCGGGGTCGATCGGCACGTAGGCCGCGCCCGTGCGGGCCACCGCGTACATCGCGATGATCAACTCGGCGGAGCGGCGGATGGCCAGGGCAACCCGGTCCTCGGCGCCGACCCCGCGCTCGATCAGGTACCGCGCGAGGCGGTTGACCTCGGCATCGAGCTCGGCGTACGTCAGCGTCGTGAAGCCCTCGGCTTCCGCCTCGTCCACGACCAGGGCGATCGCGTTCGGAGTCGCCGCCACAGTCGCATCGAGCAGCGACACCAGGGTGGCGTCGGTGTCGACCGGGTGCGCGGTGTCGTTCCACGCGGTGACGATCCGCTCGGCCTCCGGCTCGGCGAGCAGGTCGATGTCGCCGACCGGGACGCTCGCGTCGGCGGTGACGGCGTCGAGCACCCGCACGAAGCGGTCGGCGAAGCTCTGCACCGTCGACTCGTCGAACAGGTCGATGGCGTAACCGAATTCGGTGACCAGCTGGGCCGGTGCGCCGTCGTCGGTGTAGCGGTCGTACAGGGTGACGTGCAGGTCGGTCTTGGCCAGCTGCGAGTCGTAGTCGACCGGGCTCACCGTGAGACCTGGGAGTTCGAAGGTGGTCTCGGCCAGGTTCTGGAACGACAGACCGATCTGGAACAGCGGGTTGCGCGCGGTGGAGCGCACCGGGTTGAGCACCTCGACGAGGCGCTCGAACGGCACGTCGGCGTTGGCGAAGGCTTCCAGGTCGCGTTCGCGCACGTCGGCGAGCAGCTCGGCGAAGGAGGCGCCGGAGTCGACGGCGGTGCGGAAGACCAGGGTGTTGACGAACATGCCGATCAGGTCGTCGAGTTCACGCTCGCCACGACCCGCGATCGGGGTGCCGACGGCGATGTCGTCGGTGCCCGACAGACGCGCGAGCAGCACGGCGAGCGCGGCGTGCACGACCATGAACAGCGAGGCGTTGTTGGCGCGGGCCAGGTTGTGCAGGGCGGCGTGCCGGTCGGGGTCGATCTCGAAGCGGATCGCCTTGCCCTGGAACGACTGCGCGGGCGGGCGCGGCCGGTCGGCGGGCAGTTCGAGCTGGTCGGGCAGGCCGGCCAGCGCCTCGGTCCAGTACGCGACCTGCTTGGCGGCCAGCGATTCCGGGTCGGATTCGTCGCCGAGCACCTCGCGCTGCCACAGCGCGTAGTCGGCGTACTGCACCGGCAGCGGCGCCCACTGCGGCGCCTCGCCCTGGGCGCGGGCCACGTAGGCGGCCATGATGTCGCGCGCCAGCGGGCCCATGGAGGAACCGTCGGCGGACACGTGGTGCACGGTGAACGCGAGCACGTAGTCGGTCTCGCTCAGTTCGAACAGCGCGACCGCGAGCGGCACCTCTCGGGTGACGTCGAAGGTCGTCATCGCGAATTCGACGACGGCGCCGAGCAATTCGGACTCGTCGACTTCGATGTGGTGTACCTGCGCGCTGATCTGCGAGTTCGGCAGGATCACCTGGCGCGGGCCGTCGGGCGAGGCCGGGTAGACGGTGCGCAGCATCTCGTGACGGGCGAACACGTCGCCGATGGCCTGCTCGAGCGCGGGCACGTCGAGGTCGCCGGTGAGGCGGACCGCCAGTGGGATGTTGTCCACCGCGGAGGTGGAGGTGTCGAACTGGTTGAGGAACCAGTACCGCTGCTGGGCAGGCGAGAGCGGGATGACCGCGGGCCGCTCCCCCGCCTTCAGGCGCGGGCGGGCGCGGCCGGAACCGGCGTTGTGCTCGGCGCGGGCGGCCAGTGCCGACACGGTCGAGGCCTCGAACAGGTCGCGGACCGCGAGCTGGGTGTCGAGGGCGGCGCCGATGCGGGCGGTGACCTGGGTGGCCAGCAGCGAGTTGCCGCCGAGTTCGAAGAAGTCGTCGTCGGCACCCACGCGGGTCACGCCGAGCACGTCGCCGAAGGTGCCCGCCACGATCTCCTCGATCGGGGTCGAGGGCGCGCGGAACACCTTGGTCTCGAACACCGGCGCGGGCAGCGCCTTGCGGTCGAGCTTGCCGGAGGCGTTGAGCGGGAAGGCGTCCAGGATCACGAACGCCGTCGGCACCATGTACGCGGGCAGGGCGCTGCCGAGTTCGGCGCGCACCGCGTCGATGTCGACGGTGGAACCGGCCGACGGGATCAGGTAGCCGACGAGCTGGTCGCCGAGGCGTTCGTCGCCACGGACCACGACCACCGACTGGGCGATCGCGGGCAGTGCGGTGAGGGCGGACTCGATCTCGCCGAGCTCGATGCGCAGGCCACGCAGTTTCACCTGGAAGTCGGTGCGGCCCAGGTACTCCAGCTCGCCCTGCTCGGTCCAGGTGACGAGGTCACCGGTGCGGTACATGCGGGCGCCGTCGGTGCCGAACGGGTCGGCGACGAAGCGGTCGGCGGTGAGATCGGGGCGGTTCACGTAGCCGCGGGCCAGTTGCACACCGGCGAGGTACAGCTCACCCGCGACACCGACCGGGACCGGGTGCAGGCGCGAATCCAGCACGTACACCTGGGTGTTGAACACCGGCGCACCGATCGGCACCGAGGTGGTGTCGGCGTCGGTGACCTCGTGGAAGGTGACGTCGACCGCGGCTTCGGTCGGTCCGTACAGGTTGTGCACGGCCGCACCGGTGAGGGCGCGCATCCGCTGGGCGGTCGGCGCGGGCAGCGCCTCACCGGAGGCGAAGACCAGGCGCAGGCTGTCGGCGCGGCCGTCGTCCTCGGCGAGTTCGGCCACGAACACCGACATCATCGACGGCACGAAGTGCGCGGTGGTGACGGCCTCGGCGGCGATGAGTTCGGCCAGGTAGGCCGGGTCGCGATGACCGTCCGGCTTGGCCACGACCAGGCGCGCACCGATCTGCAAGGGCCAGAAGAACTCCCACACCGACACGTCGAAGGTAGCGGGCGTCTTCTGCAGCACCACGTCGTCGGCGGTCAGGCCGTACTGCGCCTGCATCCACACCAGACGGTTCACGATCGCGGCGTGGCTCACCGCCACACCCTTCGGGCGACCCGTCGAACCGGAGGTGAAGATCACGTACGCGGTGTTCGACGGACGCAGCGGGGAGGTGCGTTCGGCGTCGGTGACCGGCGCGTCCGAGTACCCGGCCAGGTCGAGGCTGTCGATGTGCAGCGCGGTGGTCGAGCCGGCGTCGAATTCGTCACGGGCCGTGGTCAATACGCACACCGGTGCCGCGGTCTCGAGCACGTAGTGGGTGCGCTCGGCCGGGTGGTCGGGGTCGAGCGGCACGTAGGCGCCACCGGCCACGCTGACCGCGTACATGCCGATCACCAGGTCGAGCGAGCGGCGCATACCGAGCGCGACCATGGTGTCCGGGCCGACACCCTGGGCGATCAGATGCCGGGCCAGGCGGTTCACCCGGGCGGTGAACCCGGCGTAGGACAGAGTTGTCCCCTCGAAGGTGAGGGCAGGTGTGTTCGCGCTGGTCGCGGCCTGTGCCTGGAACATCGACACCAGGGTCGCGGCCTGATCGACCGGGTGCGCGGTGGCATTCCAGTCGGCGACGACCCGGCGCTTTTCGACCAGTGCCAGCAGCTCCACGTCACCGATCGGGCGGGTCGGCTCGGCGACGACCGACGACAGCATCCGCACCAGGCGCTTGGCCAGGGCTGCGATGGTGTCGGCGTCGAACATGTCTGTCGCGTAGGCGAACTCGGCGGTCATGCCGTCGGCGGAACCGTCGGCGCGGTAGCGGTCGGTCAGGTTCAGGTGCAGATCGAACTTGGCCGTCACCACGTCCAGCGGCACGCCCGCGACCTCGAGGCCGGGCAGTTCGAAGGAAGCCTCGCCGGTGTTCTGGAACGACAGCATCACCTGGAACAGCGGGTGGCGTGCCTGCGAACGGGCCGGGTTGAGGATTTCGACGAGCCGCTCGAACGGCAGGTCGGCGTGACCGAACGCGGCCAGGTCGTGCTCCCGCGTGGCGGCGAGCAGCTCGGCGAACGACTGCGCCGGGTCGACCGTGCTGCGCAGCACGAGGGTGTTGACGAACATGCCGATGGCGTCGTCGAGCACCGCTTCACCACGGCCCGCCACAGCGGTGCCGATGGCGATGTCGTCGCTGTTGGACAGGCGCGCGAGCAGGGCGGCGAACGCGGCGTGCACCACCATGAACAGGCTCGCGCCGTGTTCGCGGGCCAGCGCGTTGAGGCTGTGCGTCAGTGCCGGGTCGATCGAGAACTCGTGCACCCCACCGCGGTTGGAGGCCACGGCCGGACGCGGGCGGTCACTCGGCAGATCCAGCTGGTCGGGCAGCCCGGCCAGGGTGTTCGACCAGTAGGCCACCTGCTGGGCGATCATCGACGACGGATCCGACTCCGAGCCGAGGGTTTCGCGCTGCCACAGCGCGAAGTCGGCGTACTGCACGGGCAGCGGCGCCCAGCCCGGTGCCTCGCCGCGCGAGCGGGCGGCGTAGGCGATCATCACGTCGCGGGCCAGCGGACGCACCGACCAGCCGTCGCCGGAGATGTGGTGCACCACGAAGACCAGCACGTGGGTGTCGGGGTGCGAGCCGTCCATGGAACCGGCCACGCGCAGCAGTTCGGCGCGCACCGGGACCTGGGCGGTCACGTCGAAGCCGGCTAGCACGAGTTCGCTGATGCGGTCGCGGATCTCGTCTTCGCCGATGGTGATCGGGTCGATCGTGATCGGCACCTGCGCCGCGGGCAGCACGACCTGCACGCCCTGGCCGTCGGCGGTTTCCGGGTAGACGGTGCGCAGCACCTCGTGCCGCTCCACCACGTCGGCCACGGCCTGGCGCAGCGCGTCGACATCGAGGTCACCGGTCAGACGGACCGCGAGGGGGATGTTGTTGACGCCGGTTGCGCTGTCGAACCGGTTGAGGAACCACATGCGCTGCTGGGCGAGCGAGAGCGGCACCTGTTCCGGGCGCGGCCCGGCGACGAGCTCGCGGCGGCTGCCGCTACCCGCGTGGGTTTCCACCTTGGCGGCCAGCGCCGAGACCGACGGCGCTTCGAACAGCACCCGAACCGGGACCCGGGTGTCGAGTGCGGCGCCGAGGCGGGCGACGACCTGGGTGGCGATGAGCGAGTTGCCGCCGAGGTCGAAGAAGTCGTCGTCGCGGCCGACCGGCTGGTCCTCGGACAGGCCGAGCACCTCGGCGAAGGTGGCGGCGACGATCTCCTCGATCGGGGTGCTCGGCGCACGGAACTCGCGGGCCTCGAACACCGGGTCGGGCAGGGCACGGCGGTCGAGCTTGCCGTTGGCGCTCAGCGGCATCTCGTCGAGCACGACGAACGCGGCCGGAACCATGTACGACGGCAGTTGCGCACCGAGATGCGCACGCAGCGTTTCGGTGTCGACGGTCGCACCCGCCGAGGGCACGACGTAGCCGACCAGCTGATCGCCGGTGCGGGCATCCGAACGCACGATCACCACGGCCTGGCCGACGGTGGCGTGCGCGGTGAGCGCGGCCTCGATCTCGCCGAGCTCGATGCGCAGACCGCGCAGCTTCACCTGGAAGTCGGTGCGGCCGAGGTAGGTGTTCACACCGTGCTCGTCGCGGCGAACCAGGTCGCCCGTGCGGTACATGCGGGCGCCGTCGTCACCGAACGGGTCGGCGACGAAGCGGTCGGCGGTGAGGTCGGGGCGGCCGAAGTAGCCGCGGGCCAGCTGGGAACCGGCCAGGTACAGCTCACCCGCGACCCCGGCCGGGACCGGGTGCAGGCGGGCGTCGAGCACGTAGGCCTCGGCGTTCCACACCGGCGCGCCGATCGGGACGGCGCCGTCGACCTGGTCGGCGACCGGGCCGTGCGTGGCGTGCACGGTGAACTCGGTGGGGCCGTATAGGTTGAACAGTTCGGCGTCGCTCACCCGCCGCAGCGCGGCCACGGCGTCACCGGTGAAGGCCTCACCGGCGATCAGCAGGGCGCGCAGTGAGGACAGAGCTCCGCCCTCGACCGCAGCCGCATCGATGCTGCCCGCGAAGACGGTGAGCATCGACGGGACGAACGAGGTCATCGTGACCCGTTGCGCCGCAATGACATCGGCGAGGTACTGCGGGTCGCGGTGCCCGTCAGGGCTCGCAACGACCAAGCTGCCGCCGGTGCTCAGCGGACCGAACAGCTCCCACACCGACACGTCGAAGGTGGCGGGCGTCTTGAACAGCACCACGTCGTCGGCACCGATGCCGTATTCCGCGGTGATCCAACGGATCTGGTTCACCACCGCCGAGTGCGGCACCGCCACACCCTTCGGGCGACCGGTGGAACCGGAGGTGAAGATGACGTAGGCCGGGTGCTGCGGGCGCAGCGGCGCGATGCGCTCTGCATCGGTGACCGGGGCGTCGGAGTAGGCGGACAGGTCGATCGCGTCGACGACCAGTGTGGTCGGCTCGTCGACGGCGAAACCGTCGCGGCTCGTGGTCAGGACGACCACGGGATCGGCGGTTTCGAGCACGTAGGCGATGCGGTCGGCGGGCTGGTCCAAGTCGAGCGGGACGTAACCGCCGCCTGCTTCCTGCACCGCGTACGCCGCGACCACGAGGTCGATGCTGCGGCGCAGGCCGAGGGCGACCAGCTTCTCCGGGCCGACACCGGCCTCGATCAGGCGGTGCGCCAAACGGTGTGCGCACGAGGCGAATTCGGCGTAGGTGAGGGTTTCGCCGGTGGCGGGGTCGATGAGGGCGACCGCGTTCGGGGTGGCCGTTGCCTGGCGGGCGAACTCGTCGACGAGGGTCCCCGCGCCGGGCAGCTCGCGGGCGGTGTCGTTCCAACCGCGAACGGCCAGTTGCACCTCAGCGGCATCCAGCAGCGGAATGTCGCCAACGGCGCGGTTCGGGGTGGCCGCGATGGCATTGAGCAGGCGGGTGAAGCGGGCACCGAAGCGGTGCATGGTCGACGCGTCGAACAGGTCGGTCGCGTAGATCAGCTCGGCGACCATGCCTGCGGTGTCACCGGGCTTCTCGGTGAGCACCACCTGCAGGTCGAACTTGGCGACATCGATCGGCAGGTCGACACCACTGGCGGTGAGGCCGGGCAGTTCGAGGCTGGTCTGGCCGGTGTTCTGGAAGGCCAGCATCACCTGGAACAGCGGGTGGCGCGCCTGCGAGCGGGCCGGGTTGATGATCTCGACCAGCCGCTCGAACGGCAGATCGGCGTGGCCGAACGACGCGATGTCGCTGGTGCGGACCTGGGCGAGCAGCTCGCTGAAGCTCGCCGCGCCGTCGACCTCGGTGCGCAGCACGAGGGTGTTGACGAACATGCCGATCAGGTCGTCGAGGGCGCGTTCGCCACGGCCCGCGATGGGCGTGCCGATGGCGATGTCGGACTCACCGGACAGTCGCGAGAGCAGCAGAGCCAGGGCCGCGTGCGTGACCATGAACAGGGTGGCACCACGGGTGCGGGCCAGCTCGGCGAGCGCCGCGTGGGTGCGGGCGTCGATCTCGAAGGTGTGGGTGGCGCCGCGACCGCTGGCGACCGCCGGACGCGGCCGGTCGGCGGGCAGGTCGAGCTGCTCGGGCAGGCCGCGCAGGTGCTCGCTCCAGAACGAGATCTGCTCGGTGATCACCGACGCGGCGTCGTCCTCGTCGCCGAGCACCCCGCGCTGCCAGAGCGCGAAGTCGGCGTACTGGACCTCGAGGGGTCGCCAGGCCGGTTCGGCGCCTTCCACGCGGGCGCTGTAGGCGGTCATCACGTCACGGGTGAGCGGGCCCATGGAGAACCCGTCGGCCGAGATGTGGTGCACCACGAGGGCGAGCACGTGTTCGGTGGGGCTCACCTCGAACAGGGCGGCGCGGAACGGCACCTCGGCGGTGACGTCGAACGCGGTCAACACCAGCTGCGAAAGACGCTGCGGCAGTTCGGCTTCGGTGGTCTCGATCGGGGCGAGGTCGGGGATGACCTTGCCGGTCGCGACGATCACCTGATGGGCGGCGCCGTCGGCTTCCGGGTAGTAGGTACGCAGCGACTCGTGGCGGGCCAGCACGTCGGCGACGGCCACCTGCAGTGCCTGGCGGTCGAGCAGACCGGACAGGCGGACAGCGGCGGGGATGTTGTCCACAGCCGACTCGGGGTCGAAGCGGTTGAGGAACCACATGCGCTGCTGGGCCAGCGACAGCGGCACCCGCGCGGGGCGCTGCTGCGGGACCAGCGGGGCGCGCCGCTCGTCACCGGAATGCGTCTCGGCCCGCGCGGCCAGCGCGGCGACCGTCGACGCCTCGAACAGTTCGCGCACGCCGATATCGGATTCCAGGGCGGCCGACAGGCGCGCGGCGACCTGGGTGGCGGTGAGCGAGTTGCCGCCGAGGGCGAAGAAGTCGTCGTCGAGGCCGACCCGGTCCAGGCCGAGCACATCGGCGAAGGTGGCGGCGACGATCTCCTCGACCGGGGTGGTCGGCGCGCGGAACACCGCGGCCTCGAACACCGGGGCGGGCAGGGCCTTGCGATCGAGCTTGCCGGAGGCGTTGAGCGGGAACTCGTCCAGGACGATGATCACCGACGGCACCATGTAGGCGGGCAGGTTGTTGCCCAGTTCCTCGCGCGCGTCCTCGATGTCGACCGTGCGGCCGACGGCGGGGATGACGTAGGCAACCAGCTGGTCGCCGGTGTGCTGGTCACTGCGGACAACCACCACCGACTGGGCGACCTCGTCGAGGCCGGTGAGCGCGGACTCGATCTCGCCGAGCTCGATGCGCAGACCGCGCAGCTTCACCTGGAAGTCGGTGCGGCCCAGGTATTCCAGCTCACCGTGTTCGGTCCAGGCGACGAGGTCGCCGGTGCGGTACATGCGCTCGCCGTTCTCACCGAACGGATTCGCGACGAAGCGGTCGGCGGTGAGGTCGGGGCGGGCGACGTAGCCGCGGGCCAGCTGGGTGCCCGCGAGGTAGAGCTCACCCGCGACACCGACCGGGACGGGCCGCAGGCGCGCGTCGAGGACGTAGACCTCGGTGTTGAACACCGGGGCGCCGATCGGCACGGTGTCGGTGTCGGTGTCGACGACCTCGTGGAAGGTGACGTCGACCGCGGCCTCGGTGGGTCCGTACAGGTTGTGCAGTGCCGCACCGGTGAGTTCGCGCAGGCGGTGCGCGGGCTTGGGCGGCAGCGCCTCACCGGAGGCGAACACCATGCGCAGCGAATCACACTGCGCGGCAGCGGCATCCGCGACGAACACCGCGAGCATCGACGGCACGAAGTGGGTGACGGTGACACCCTCGGCCGCGATGATCTCGGCCAGGTAGGCCGGATCACGATGACCGTCCGGCTTGGCCACGACCAGGCGCGCACCGATCTGCAAGGGCCAGAAGAACTCCCACACCGACACGTCGAACGTGGCAGGCGTCTTCTGCAGGACGACATCGGCCTCGGTCAGGCCGTACTGCGCCTGCATCCACACCAGGCGGTTCACGATCGCGCCGTGGCTGACGGCAACACCCTTCGGACGACCCGTCGAACCCGACGTGAAGATCACGTACGCGGTGTTCGACGGACGCAGCGGGGAGGTGCGTTCGGCGTCGGTGAGGCGAGTGTCCGCGTAACCGGACAGGTCGAGCAGGTCGATGCGGACCTGCGCGGTGTCGATCTCCAGATCGGTACCCGAGGTGAGCACACACACCGGATCCGCCGTCGCCAGAATGTATTCCGTGCGCTCGGCCGGATGATCGGGGTCCAGCGGCACGTAGGCGCCACCGGCCACGCTCACCGCGTACATGCCGACCACCAGGTCGAGCGAGCGGCGCATGCCGAGGGCCACATAGGTTTCCGGGCCGACACCACGGTCCACGAGCCAACGGGCCAGGCGATACACCTGTGCCGCGAACTCGGCGTAGGACAGACTCGTCCCCTCGAAGGTGAGGGCGGTGGCCTGCGGGGTACGGGCCAGCTGCGCCTCGAACATCGAGACGAGGGTGGCGCGCTGATCCACCTCGTGCGCGGTGGCGTTCCACTCGCGCACGACGAGTGCGCGTTCGGCGGCGTCGAGCAGTTCGATATCGCCCACGGCCACCGTCGGTTCGGCGGTGATCGCGGTGAGCACGCGGATCAGGCGCTCGGCGATGCGATGCACCGTGGCGGCGTCGAACAGGTCGCTCAGGTAACCGGCGCGGATGCGCAGCTGGGTGTCGAGCTGGCCGATCAGCGAGAGCGGGTAGTGGGTGGCGTCTGCCGCGTCCAGGCCGGTGACGGCCATGCCGTCGATGTCGGCGGCCTGGGCCTTGATGCCGTCGGCGTCGACCGGGTAGGACTCGAAGACCACCAGCGAGTCGAACAGGCCACCGATCCCGGCGGCCGACTGGATCTCGGCCAGGCCGATGTAGTGGTGGTCGAGCAGGTCGGCCTGCTCGCCCTGGGTGCGGGTGAGCACGTCGCGCACGGATTCGGCGGCGTCGAAGCGGACGCGCACCGGCACGGTGTTGATGAACAGGCCGACCATCGACTCCACGCCCGACAGCTGCGCGGGACGACCGGAGACGGTGGTGCCGAAGAGCACGTCGTCGCGACCGGTCATCCGGCCGAGCACGATGGACCACGCCACCTGCAGCACCGTGTTCGGGGTGACGCCGAGGTCGGCGGCCAGCGCGACCAGGCGGCCGGTGGTGATCTCGTCCAGATCGAACAGGTACTCGTCCGACAGGGCGGTGATCTCGCGGCTCGCGTCCGGGCGGGCGAGCAGCGTGGGCTCGGTGACCCCGCGCAGCGCGTCGGACCAGACGGCCACGGAGGCCGAATGGTCCTGCTGGCCAACCCATTCCAGGAAGTGTCGGTAGGAGCGGACGGCGGGCAGCGCGCTCGCGTCGCCGTGCAGGGCGTAGAGCGCGAGCAGGTCGCGCATCACCAGCGGCATCGACCAGCCGTCGAGCAGGATGTGGTGGTTGGCCACCACGAAACGCCATTCGTGCTCGCCCACCTGGATCAGGGTGAAGCGGATGAGCGGCGGCTCGGCCAGGTCGAAGCGGGCGTTGCGGTCGGCCTCGACGAGGTCGGCGAACTCGCCCGTTTCGGTGCGGTCGTGTTCGGCCCAGACCACGCGGGCGTTGTCGAGGACGATCTGGACGGCGTTGCCGTCGTGATCGGTGACGAACGCGGTCCGCAGGGTCTCGTGCCGGTCGAGCAGCGCCTGGGCGGCGGCGCGCAGACGGGTGGCGTCGACATGACCGGTGAGTGTGAGCACCGCCTGGGCGGTGTAGACGTCGACCGAGCTCGCGGCCAGGCGGGCGTGGAAGAACAGGCCGGCCTGCAGCGCGGCCAGCGGCCACACCTGGGTCAGCTCGGGGTAGCGGCGCTCCCAGACGTCGATATCGCGCTGGGTGGCGCGCACGAGCGCGAAGTCGGACGGCGTGTGGCCGCCCGCGTCGGCGGAATTGGCGTGCCGGGCAACGGCTTCCAGCGCGGTAACCCACAGGTCGGCGAATTCACGGACCTCGGCCTCGCCGAGCAGGGTGCTCGGGTAACCGATATTGGCGCTGAGCTTGTCGCCGACGACGATCGCGTTGACGTCCAGCGGTGCCATGGCTGGCATGTCGGCGTCATAGGCGCCGCCGAGGGAGGCCAGCTCCGCGGCCGGGATCCAGCCGAAACCGCGCAGCGCGTCGGGGACATCGCTGTCGGCGACCCGGCCGAGGTAGTTGAAGCTGATCTGGCCGGGCAGCTCGGTGGGCAGTTCGGCGGCGGTGTCGGCGTTCATGTACCGCAGCAGGCCGTACCCGATGCCCTTGTCGGGCACAGAGAGCAGCTGTTCCTTGACCGCCTTCACGGCCTGGCCGATCGCCGGACCACCGGCCAGGGCGGCGTCCAGATCGATGCCGGTCAGGTCCAGGCGCACCGGGAAGATCGCGGTGAACCAGCCGACCGTGCGGGACAGGTCGGCACCGGGCGCGATCTCTTCCTCGCGGCCGTGGCCTTCCAGACGCACCAGCAGGGCATCGTTCGAGTCGGTGACGCGACGCGAACGCCACTTGGCGGCGGCCAGCGCGAGCGCGGTGAGCAGACCGTCGTTCACGCCGCCGTGGAACAGGGCGGGCACGGTGGTGAGCAGGGCCTTGGTGACCTCGGCGGACACCTCGACCGGCAGCTTCTCGATCACACCGGAGACGTCGACGGCCGGGTTCATCGGCCGCTCGGTGAGCAGCGGGTCCGGCGTTTCGACGACCTCACGCCAGAAGTCGAGCTCGGCGAGGCGGTCGGGGTTGCGTGCCTCGTCGGCCAGGGCGTGCGCCCAGGCACGCATCGACGTGGCGGGGGCGACCAACTCCGGCTGCTGGCCCGAGGACAGCTGACCCCAGGCGGAGACGAAGTCGGGCACCAGGATTCGCCACGACACACCGTCGACGAC
Source organism: Nocardia sp. NPDC050413 (assembly GCF_040655475.1). Classification (NCBI taxonomy): domain Bacteria; kingdom Bacillati; phylum Actinomycetota; class Actinomycetes; order Mycobacteriales; family Nocardiaceae; genus Nocardia; species Nocardia sp. NPDC050413. The sequence continues at coordinate 312,450 of NZ_JBFAJZ010000004.1, forward strand.
GAGGTGGTGAGCCACCACGATCAGTCGTCCGGCCCGGCGCGCCGCCGATGCGGTGCCGGGCAGCGAGATGGTCGGGGCCACCGGCTCGGTGGGCTCCAGCCACACGAAGCGCACGACGACACCGGCGGCGGGATCGAGCCGGTCCAGGCTCGCATCGAGTGCGGCCGAAGCGATCTCGAACAGTTCGGCGTCGGAGACGTTCGGGTCGAAGGTGGTGTGGTCGATCAGGGTGTCGGCGTCCACGCTGCCCGTGGGGGCGGTGGTGACGACCCAGCGGCCGTCGACCTGGTGCAGACGCGAGCGCAGCATGTCGTGGCGGTCGACGACCGCGCCGACGGTGGCCGCGATCCCCGCCCGGTCGATGCCGACGGGCAGCTCGAGGGCCATGGTCTGGTTGAACCGGTCGAACGAACCCGACCGCTCGGCCATGAACCGCACCACCGGGGTCAACGGCATCTCACCGACGCCACCGCCGGGCAGCTCCGCCAGGGTCACGGCGGAAGCCGCTGCCACATCGGCGGTTTCGGCGACCGAGGCCAGACCGGCGACGGTGCGCTGCTCGAACACGTGGCGCGGGGTGAACAGCACGCCGCGGGCCTTGGCCCGGGAGACGAGCTGGATGGAGACGATCGAGTCGCCGCCCAGGGCGAAGAACGAGTCGTCCACACCGACGCGCTCCACGCCGAGGACCTCGGCGAACACCTCGGCGATGGTCTGCTCGATCGGGGTGCGCGCGGCCCGGAAGGAGACCTCGGTGGCGAACACCGGCTCCGGCAGGGCCTTGCGGTCGAGCTTGCCGACCGGGGTGAGCGGCACCCGGTCGATCACCATGATCGACGACGGAACCATGTAGGCGGGCAGGCGTTCCTCGACGTGCGCGGTGAGCGCGGCCACGTCGATCGAACGGCCCGGCGCGGCAACGACATACGACACCAGCGAGACGGCGCCCGCGGTGCTCTTGTGGCCGAGAGTGACGGCGAAGTCGACCGTGTCGTGCGAGGCGAGGGCGGAGTCGATCTCGCCCAGTTCGATGCGGAAACCGCGGATCTTCACCTGGAAGTCGGAGCGGCCGACGTACTCGACGGTACGTTCCGGCGTCCAGCGCACGACGTCGCCGGTGCGGTACATCCGCTCCCCCGGGACGAACGGGTCGGCGACGAACCGGTCGGCGGTCAGGCCGGGGCGGGCGTGGTAGCCGCGCGCCAGCTGGATGCCCGACAGGTACAGCTCACCCGCGACACCCACCGGAACGGGCTGGAGCTGGGCGTCCAGGATCAGCGAGCGCATGCCGCGCGTGGGGCCACCGATGGTGACCAGTTCACCCGGCACCAGCGCATCGCTGATGTTCGTCATGATCGTGGTCTCGGTCGGACCGTAACCGTTGTGGAAGGCACGAGTCGTGCCGTCCGCCAACGGAACCGCCCACTTCGACACCAGATCGGCGGGCACCGCTTCACCACCGGCGACCAGCACCCGCAGCGAATCCAGGCCGCTCGGGTCGAAGGTCGCCAGGGCGGCGGGGGTGATGAAGGCATGGGTGACCCGCTCGGCGCGGATCAACTCGGACAGTTCGTCACCGCCGTACACACCCGGCGGGACGACCACCAGCGCACCACCGCGCGCCAGGGCGAGCAGCAGTTCCAGGATCGACGCGTCGAACGAGGGCGAGGCGAAATGCAGTGCGCGCGTGGACGAGTCGAGGTGGTAGCGCTGTGCCTGCTCCTCGCCGAAGTTGGCGAGGCCGGCGTGGGTGACCACGACGCCCTTGGGCACACCGGTGGAACCGGAGGTGTAGATGACGTAGGCGGGCTGCTCGGGGGTGGTTGCCCGGACCAGCTCGTCGTCGGCGATCGCCGACCCGTCGTAGGACGCCAGATCGAGGTCCTCGAGCACCAGCCAGCGCGCGGATTCGGGCAGCCCGTCACGCACGGAGGCGACGGTGAGGCCGAACGGCGAACCGGAGTCGGTGACCATGTGCGCGATGCGGTCGGCCGGGTAGGTCGGGTCGACAGGGACGAACGCGGCACCGGTCTTGGCGACGGCCCAGGCGGCGAACACCGAGTCGGCCGAACGCGGAACGGCGACGGCGACGAGATCTTCGGCGCCGATGCCTTCGGCGATGAGCAAGCGCGCCAAGCGGTTCGAGCGCTCGTCGAGCTCGGCGTAGGACAGAGTTGTCCCCTGGAACACGACGGCATCGCCGGTCGGGTTCGCCGCGGCGGCGTCGGCGAGCAGGCTGCGCAGGGTGCGGGCGGGCACCGGCGGAGCGCCGACGCGGAACACCAGGTCGGCCCGTTCGGGGGCGTCGAGCACGTCGATCGCGCCGATGGTCACCGAGGCGTCGGCGGCCACAGCCTCGAGCACGCGTTCCCAGCGGGTCGCGATGGTGTCGACCGTCGCCTCGTCGAACAGTTCGGTGGCGTAGTTCAGTGACAGCGCCATCCCGCCGTGGCCGGGTTCACCCAGCTCGGACAGGGTGAACTGGAGGTCGAAGCGGGCGACGCTCTCGTCGAGATCGAGCGCCGACACGGCGAGACCGGGCAGTTCCAGGGTGGTGCGGTCCAGGTTCTGGAAGGCCAGCATCACCTGGAACAGCGGGTTGCGGGCCTGCGACCGCTCGGGTGCGAGCAGTTCGACCAGGCGCTCGAACGGCACGTCGGCATTGCCGTAGGCGTCGAGGTCGGTCTTGCGGGCCTGCTCGAGCAGGTCGGTGAACGACTCACCGGGGCGCACACCGGTGCGCAGCACCAGGGTGTTGACGAACATGCCGACGAGGTCGTCGAGGGCCTGCTCGCCACGGCCGGCGATGGGGGTGCCGATGGCGATGTCGTCGGAACCGGACAGCCTGGCCAGCAGCACCGCGAGCGCGGTGTGCATGACCATGAACAGCGAGGCACCCTGACGGCGGGCCACCTCGTCGAGGCGGGCGATCAGCTCGGGCGAGAGCTCGCGATGCACCGAAGCGCCGCGCAGCGAGGCGACGGCCGGGCGCGGGCGGTCGAAGGGCAGGGTCAGTTCGTCGGGGACTCCGGCGAGCTGACGCTGCCAGTAGGCCACCTGACGCGCCATCAGCGAGTCGCTGTCGTCCTCGGTGCCGAGGACGGCGCGCTGCCAGACGGCGAAGTCGGCGTACTGCACCGGCAGCGGCGCCCAGCCGGGCGCGGTGCCCTGGGCACGAGCCGTGTAGGCCAGCATCACGTCGCGAGTCAGCGGCGCGATGGAGAAACCGTCGGCGGCGATGTGGTGGACCACCACGACAAGCACGTGCTCGTGCTCGTCGACGCGGAACAACCGGGCGCGCAACGGAACTTCTTCCGCCACATCGAATCCGGTGGAGACGAACTCGGTGACGGTCTCGAAGAGCTGGTCGGCGGCGACGGTGACCGGGCGCAGATCCAGCGAAACACGTTCGGCAGCAACGACTTGCTGCACCGGAGTGCCGCCGTGCTCGGGGTAGCGGGTGCGCAGCGATTCGTGCCTGCGCACGAGGTCGGCCAGCGCCAGCGACAGTGCCTCGACGTCGAGGTCGCCGGTGAGGCGGATCGCGACCGGCAGGTTGTAGGCCGAGGAGGTGGTGTCGTACTTGTTGAGGAACCACATCCGCTGCTGGGCGAACGACAGCGGGATCAGTTCGCCGTCGGTGCGTTCGCGGGCCACGAGCGCCGCGCGGGCGGTGCCGCCGGTGTGCGATTCCACCCGGGCCGCGAGGGCTTCCACGGTCGACGCCTCGAACAGGGCGCGCACGGGCACCGTCGCACCGAGCGCGGCGCCGATGCGGGCGACGACGCGGGTGGCGATCAGCGAGTTGCCGCCGAGGTCGAAGAAGTCGTCGTCGACGCCGACCCGGTCCAGGCCGAGCACGTCGGCGAACACTGCGGCCACGGTTTCCTGCACCGGGGTGACCGGGGCACGGAAGGCCCGCGCCTGCACCGCCGGGGCGGGCAGGGCACGGCGGTCGAGCTTGCCGTTGACGGTGAGCGGGATCCACTCGAGCCGCACGAGCGCGGCCGGAACCATATAGGCGGGCAGCTGCTCGGCGGCGCCGGTGCGCACGGCGTCGAGATCGGGCTCGATGTCGGCGTCGGCGACCACGTAGGCGACGATGCGCTGGTCACCAGGGGTGTCCTCACGCACGATGACCGCCGCCTGGGCGATGCCGGGCTGGGCGAGCACGGCGGCTTCGATCTCACCGAGTTCGATGCGGAAACCACGCACCTTCACCTGGTCGTCGGCGCGGCCGAGGTATTCCAGTTCGCCGAAACGGTTCCAGCGCGCGAGGTCGCCGGAACGGTACAGCCGCGAACCTGCTTGGTTCGGGCCCGCGAGGGGGTTGGCGACGAAGCGGGTGGCCGTCAGGTCGGGTCGGCCCAGGTAGCCGCGCGCCAATTGCGGTCCCGCGACATACATCTCACCCGCGACACCCACCGGGACAGGCCGCAGACGCGAGTCGAGCACGAACACGCTCAGGCCCGCGATGGCTCGGCCGACGACCGAACCGGCCGCCGCCGCGATGGTCTTCGCGTCCAGCGCGCGGAACGACACGTGCACCGTGGTCTCGGTGATGCCGTACATGTTCACCAGCGTCGGCGACGAATCACCGTGGCGAGCAACCCAATCCGACAGACGGCGCAGCTCGAGCGCCTCACCGCCGAACACGACGTAGCGCAGGGCGAGCGGATCGAGACCTGGTCCGGCGTTCCGGTCGGCCTCGGCCAGCTGGTAGAACGCCGACGGCGTCTGGTTGAGCACCGTCACCTGCTCCACCCGCAGCAGTTCCAGGAACTGCTCGGGCGAACGCGAGGTGTAGTAGTCCACGACGATCAGCGAGCCGCCGAACAGCAGCGGGCCCCACAGCTCCCAGACGGAGAAGTCGAAGGCGTAGGAGTGGAACAGCGTCCACACGTCGCGCGGGCCGAAACCGAAATCACGATCGGTATTGGCGAACAGCCGCACCACATTCCGGTGCGCCACGGCGACGCCCTTGGGGCGGCCGGTCGAGCCGGAGGTGTAGATGACGTAGGCGACATTGTCCGGCGACAGCGGCGCGAGGCGATCGGCATCGGTGATGGGCGCGTCGTCGGCGTCCTCCACATTGCCGGTCTCCACGGCGAACCCGTCGAGGACCACCGAGGGCAGATGCGCGGGCACCGTCACCTGGACGGTGGAGTCGAGCACGACGCTGGTCGGGCGCGAATCCTCGAGCACGTAGGCGATGCGCTCGGCCGGGTAGGTCGGGTCGACCGGCACGTAACCGGCACCGGTCTTCACCACCGCGAGCAGGGCGACGACCAGATCCAGCGAACGCGGCAGGATCACCGCGACCAGCGACTCCGGACCCGCGCCGTCGTCGATCAGCCTGCGCGCCAACACATTCGCGCGCCGGTCGAGCTCGGCGTAGGTGAGCGATTCGACGCCGAACTTGGCGGCGATCCGGTCCGGGTAGGCGGCAGCGGCCGCGTCGAACAGGTCGACGAGGGTGGTGTGCCGGTTGCCGAACAGCCCGCGCCGGTAGCCGGCGGGGGTGCTGGCATCGTGCACCACGGGCAGGGCGATGGCGTCGGCGCCCGAGGAGACCCAGCGCTGGGCGACATCGCGCTGTTCGGCCTCACCGAGCAGGTCGATGTCGCCGACGATCACGTCCGGGTTCTCGGCCACCGTGCGCAGGATTCGGACCAGGCGGTCGCCGAAGGCGGCGACGGTCTCGGCGTCGAACAGATCGGTGGCGTAGTTCCAGGACATGGCGAGCGAGCCGTCGGCGGCTTCACCCACGGTGAGCTGCACGTCGAACTTCGCTGTGCCCGGGTCGAAGTCGACCACGTCGAGGTCGAGACCCGGCAGCGCCACGGTGCCGGTGTCGGCGGCGGTGGCCGCCTCGAAGGTGAGCGCCACCTGGAACAGCGGGTGGTGCGCCTGCGAGCGGGTGGGGCTGAGCACCTCGACGAGCCGTTCGAACGGCACGTCGGCGTTGGCGAAGGCCGACAGGTCGACCTTGCGGACCTGCTCGAGCAGGTCGCCGAAGCGCCCGCCGAGGTCGACCTCGCTGCGCAGCACCAGGGTGTTGACGAACATGCCGACCAGGTCGTCGAGCGAACGCTCGCCACGACCGGCGATCGGGGTGCCGATGGCGATGTCGGTGCTGTTGGACAGTCTCGCGGCCCAGGTGGCCAGGGCCGCGTGCATCACCATGAACAGGGTGACGCCACGGGCGCGGGCGATCTCGGTGAGCGCGCGATGCAGCTCGGCGTCGATCGAGAAGCGGTACAGGTCACCGGCATTGGTCGCGATCTCGGGACGCGGCCGGTCGGCGGGCAGTTCGATCTGGTCGGGCAGGTCGCGCAGCTGCTCGGTCCAGTAGGCGAGCTGACCGGCGGCGACCGAATCGGGATCGGACTCCTCGCCGAGCACCTCACGCTGCCACAGCGTGTAGTCGGCGTACTGCACCTCGAGGGGCGCCCAGGCAGGCACCTCACCGCGGGCGCGTTCGGTGTAGGCGACCACCACGTCACGCAGCAGCGGACGCAGCGAGAAACCGTCACCGCTGATGTGGTGCATCACCAGGACGGCGACATGCGTGCGCTCATCGATGCGCAGCAGGCTCGCGCGGAACGGCACCTCACGGGTGACATCGAACTGGACGCTCGCCAGCTCGACCACGCGGGCGACGACATCCTCGGCGGCGACCGGCTGAGCGGGCAGCGCGAAACGGACCTCGTCGACGGGCAGGATCTGCTGGTAGCCCGCACCCTCGATCTCGGGGTAGAAGGTGCGCAGCGACTCGTGCCTGGCCATCACGTCGGCGATGGCGGATTCCAGTGCGGCCGTGTCGAGTTCGCCGGTGAGCCGGACGGCGATCGGAATGTTGTTGACGGCGGTGCGGTTGTCGAAGCGGTTGAGGAACCACATCCGCTGCTGGGCCTGCGACAGCGGGACCAGCTCGGGACGCGGACGCGGGGCAAGCGGCACACGGGCGCCACGGCCGGACGCGGTCTCCACACGGGCCGCGAGCGCGGCGACGGTCGGCGCCTCGAACAGCGCGCGCAGCGGCACCTGGGCGTCGAGGGCCTCCGACAGGCGCGCGGCGACCCGGGTGGCCACCAGCGAGTTGCCGCCGAGTTCGAAGAAGTCGTCGTCGAGGCCGACCTGGCCCGCGCCGAGCACCTCGGCGAAGGTGGCGGCGACGATCTGCTGCACCGGGGTGACCGGAGCCTGGAACACCCGCGCGGCGAACACCGGGGCGGGCAGCGCCTTGCGGTCGAGCTTGCCGGAAGCGTTGAGCGGGAAGGCGCTCAGCACCATGAACGCGGCGGGCACCATGTACACCGGCAGTTCGGCCGACAGGGCGGCCTTCGTCGCGTCGGTGTCGACACTCTGCCCGGTCTCCGGGATCACGTACGCGACCAGCTGGTCGCCGGTGTGCTCGTCGGCGCGCACCACAACGACCGCCTGCGCGATCTGCGGCAGCGCGGTGAGCGCGGACTCGATCTCACCGAGTTCGATACGCAGACCACGCAGTTTCACCTGGAAGTCGGTGCGGCCCAGGTATTCCAGCTCGCCGTCGGGGGTCCAGGTGACGAGGTCGCCGGTGCGGTACATGCGCTCGCCGGGGGCGAACGGGTCGGCGACGAAGCGGTCCATCGTGAGGTCGGGGCGACCGACGTAGCCGTGGGCCAGCTGCACGCCCGCCAGATACAACTCACCCGCGACACCGACCGGAACGGGTCGCAGCCGCGAATCCAGCACGTACAGCCGGGTGTTGAACACCGGCGCGCCGATCGGCACGGTATCGGTGTCGGCCTCGGTGACCTCGTGGAAGGTCACGTCGACCGCGGCCTCGGTCGGTCCGTACAGGTTGTGCAGCGCGGCACCGGTGAGTTCGCGCAGGCGCTGGGCGGTCGGCGCGGGCAGCGCCTCACCGGAGGCGAACACATTGCGCAGCGAAACACAGTCGGCGGCAAGCGGTTCGGTGACGAACACGGCCATCATCGACGGCACGAAGTGCACCGTGGTGACCTGCTCGGCCACGATCAACCGGGCCAGGTAGGCCGGGTCGCGATGCCCGTCGGGCTTGGCGACCACCAGGCGCGCACCGACCTGCAGCGGCCAGAAGAACTCCCACACCGACACGTCGAAGGTGGCGGGCGTCTTCTGCAGCACCACGTCGTCGGCGGCCAGACCGTAGGCGGCGTGCATCCACACCAGGCGGTTGACGATGGCCGCGTGGCTGACCGCGACGCCCTTGGGGCGACCGGTCGAACCGGAGGTGAAGATGACGTAGGCGGTGTTGCCGGAGCGCAGCGGGCGATGCCGGTCGGCGTCGGTGACCGGCTCGGCCGAGTGGCCGGACAGGTCGAGCTGATCGATGCGCACCTCGCGACCGGCGGCCGCGGGCAGGCTCTCCCCGGAGGTGAGCACGCACACCGGCTGCGCGGTGTCGAGGATGTGCTCGATGCGCTCGGCCGGGTGATCGGGATCCAGCGGCACGTACGCGCCACCGGCGGCCGACACCGCGTACATGCCGACCAGCAGGTCGATCGAGCGCCGCATGCCGAGGGCCACATACGATTCCGGGCCGACACCGGCGTCCTTGAGCCAGCGGGCGAGCTTGCGCACGCGGACCGCGAACTCGGCGTAGGACAGACTCGTCCCCTCGAACGTGAGAGCCGTCGCGTCGGGCGTGCGCGCGACCTGCGCCTCGAACAGCGCGTTGAGGGTGGCCGGGTCGTCGTCGCTCGGGGTGCTCAGTGCCGCGTCGACCGCGAACTCGGTGTCGTTCCACCGATCGAGCACCAGCGCGCGCTCGGCATTGTCGAGCAGTTCGATGTCGCCGACGGGGGCGGTCGGATCGGCCACGATCGCACCGAGCACACGCAGCAGGCGGGCGCCGAAGGTGGCGGCGAACGCGGCGTCGAACAGGTCGGTGGCGTAGACGAGTTCGGCGTCGAGGTGACTGTCGTCGTCGGCCGGGACCTCGCTCAGCGCGAGCTGCAGGTCGAACTTGGCGGTGTGCTGGTCGATGCCCAGCTCCGACACGGTCAGACCGGGCAGCTCCAGAGTGGTGCGGCCCAGGTTCTGGAACGACAGCATCACCTGGAACAGCGGGTGCCGCGACTGCGAACGGGCCGGGTTGAGCACCTCGACGAGGCGCTCGAACGGCACGTCGGCGTGGGCGAAGGCGGCCAGATCGTTTTCGCGCACCTGGCCGAGCAGCTCGGTGAAGGTGACGCCGGGGTCCACCTCGGCGCGCAGCACCAGGGTGTTGACGAACATGCCGACCAGGTCGTCGAGTGCCTGCTGGCCACGACCGGCGACCGGGGTGCCGATGGCGATGTCGGAGGTGCCCGACAGTCGCGCGAGCAGCACGGCGAAGGCGCTGTGCACGACCATGAACAGGGTGGTGCTGTGCTCGTGAGCGACGCGGTTGAGGGCGTCGACGAGTTCGCCCGGCACCTCGAAGCGGTGCGTGCCCGCCTGGTAGCTGGCCTGCGCGGGCCGCGACTTGTGGCCCAGGCGCAGCTCGTCGGGCAGGTCGGCCAGCGCGGTGCGCCAGTGGTCGAGCTGCTCGGAGATCAGCGAGGTGGGGTCGTTCTCGTCGCCGAGGACCTCGCGCTGCCACAGCGCGTAGTCCACGTACTGCACGGCGAGCGGCGGCCAGCCGGGCTCGGCGTTGGCGGTGCGGGCGACGTAGGCGGTCATCAGGTCGCGCACCAGCGGGCGCAGCGAGAAACCGTCGGAGGCGATGTGGTGGACCACCATCACCAGCACGTGCTCGCGTTCGCTCAGCTCGTAGACCCGAAGGCGCACCGGCGGATTCGCGGTGACGTCGAAACCGCGGCGGGCGAACTCGTAGAGCGAGGTCGCCATGTCGGTCTCGTCGGCCTCGACCAGTTCCACGTCCGGAATGGCGGCCGCGGCGGCGAGCACCTTCTGGTAGGCGGTGCCGTCGTGGGACGGGAAGACCGTACGCAGCGACTCGTGGCGGGCGATCACGTCGGCGACGGCCCCGCGCAGCGCGGGGAAGTCGAGCAGGCCCTGCAGGCGCACCGCGACCGGGATGTTGTAGGTGCCGGTGTCCTCGGCGTCGAAGCGGTTGAGGAACCACATGCGCTGCTGTGCCAGCGACAGCGGCGGGTACTCCGGACGCGGGCGCGCGGTGAGTTCGGCGCGCAGACCGCTGCCCGCGTGCGATTCCACCCGCGCGGCGAGCGCGCCGACGGTCGGCGCCTCGAACAGGGTGCGCACGCCGACCTCGGCGTCGAGCGCCTTGCTCAGGCGGGCCGCCACCTGGGTGGCGACCAGCGAGTTGCCGCCGAGGGCGAAGAAGTCGTCGTCCACGCCCACGCGCTCGGCGCCGAGCAGGTCGGCGAAGATCTCGGCGACGATCTCCTCGATCGGCGTCGAGGGCGCACGGAACACCTTGGCCTCGAACACCGGCGCGGGCAGCGCCTTGCGATCGAGCTTGCCGGAGGCATTGAGCGGGAACGCCTCGAGCACGACGAGCGCCGAGGGCACCATGTAGGCGGGCAGCTCGGCGGCGAGCCCGGCCTTGACGGCGGCCACATCGAGAGCCGAGCCGTGCTCGGGCACCACGTACCCCACGAGCTGATCGCCGGCGTGCGCGTCGGCACGGACGACGACGACCGACTGCGCGACACCGGGCTGGGCAAGCAGCGTCGCCTCGATCTCGCCGAGCTCGATGCGCAGGCCGCGCAGCTTCACCTGGAAGTCGGTGCGGCCCAGGTAGTTCAGTTCACCGTCGCGGGTCCAGGTGACCAGGTCGCCGGTGCGGTACATGCGCGAACCGGCGGGACCGTAGGGGTTGGCGACGAAGCGGTCGGCGGTGAGGTCGGCCCGGTTGAGGTAGCCGACGGCGAGCTGATCGCCCGCCAGGTACAGCTCACCCGCGACACCGGAGGCCACAGGGTGCAGGCGCGAATCCAGCACGAACACCTTGGTGTTCCACACCGGACGGCCGATCGGCACCGACTCCACATCGGCGTCGACGACCTCGTGATAGGTCACGTCGACGGCGGCCTCGGTGGGGCCGTACAGGTTGTGCAGGCGGGCACCGGTCAGCTCACGCAGGCGCTGCGCGGTCGGCGCGGGCAGCGCCTCACCGGAGGCGAAAACCTGGCGCATGCGCACCGCGTCGCCGTTGCCGTTGTTGCCGAGGGTCGACACGAACACCGACAGCATCGACGGCACGAAATGCGCTGTGGTGATGGACTGTTCGGCGATGATCTGCGCCAGGTACACCGGGTCGCGGTGACCGTCGGGCTTGGCGACCACCAGGCGCGCACCGGTCTGCAGCGGCCAGAAGAACTCCCACACCGACACGTCGAAGGTGGCGGGGGTCTTCTGCAGCACCGCGTCGGTGGCGTCGATCGGGTACTCGTGCTGCATCCACAGCAGCCGGTTCACGATCGCGGCGTGGTCGACGGCGACACCCTTGGGGCGGCCCGTCGAACCGGAGGTGAAGATGACGTAGGCGGTGTTGCTGTCACGCAGCGGACGCACCCGCTCGGCGTCGGTGATCGGGGCACCGCTGAAATCGGCGGGCGCCTCGATGTTCTCGACGGCGTGCACGGTGACGCCCTCGGCCTCGAAACCGTCGCGACGGCTGGTGAGCACCAGCTGCGGCTCCGCGGTCTCGATGATGTGGCCGATGCGGTCGGCGGGCTGATCGGGGTCGAGCGGCACGTAGGCCGCACCCGTCTGCAGCACCGCGTACATGGCGACGACGAGTTCGGTGGAACGCCGGATGGCAAGGGCCACATGCGAACCCGGGCCCACACCGTCGGCGATCAACCTGCGGGCGATGCGGTTGGCGCGCTCCTGCAGCTCACGGTAGGTCAGCTGTTCGGCTTCGAAGACCAGCGCGACCGCGTCGGGGGTGCGCTCCACCTGGGCGTCGAACAGCGAGACCAGGGTGGCGTGCGGCACCGCGTGCGCGGTGTCGTTCCAGTCGACCAGGACCTGCGCGTGCTCCTCGGGCGCGAGCAGGTCGATGTCGCCGACCGGCACCTCGGGGTCGGCGACGATCGCGGCGAAGATGTTGTCGAGGCGGCGGGCGAACGCGGCGACCGTCGATTCCTCGAAAAGGTCGAGCGCGTAGGAGAACTCGGCCGACATGCCGCCGACCTCGCCGTCGGTGTCCTGCACCTCGGTCAGCGTCAGCTGCAGGTCGAACTTGGCCAGCTGGGCGTCGTAGTCGATACCGCTCACCGAAAGGCCGGGCAGCTGCAGCGAGGCCTGTTTGGTGTTCTGGAACGACAGCATCACCTGGAACAGCGGGTGCCGCGCCTGCGAACGGGCCGGGTTGAGCACCTCGACGAGCCGCTCGAACGGCACGTCGGCGTGGGCGAAGGCCTGCAGGTCGGTCTCGCGGGCCTGGTCGAGCAGGGTCGCGAAGGCGGTGGCGCCGTCCACCTCGGTGCGCAGCACCAGGGTGTTGACGAACATGCCGACGAGATCGTCGAGCGCCTGGTCACCACGACCGGCCACCGGGGTGCCGATGGCGATGTCGGACGATCCGCTCGAGCGCGCGAGCAGCACCGCGAGGGCGCTGTGCATCACCATGAACAGCGAGGCGTTGTAGCGGCGGCCCAATTCCATCAGGGCACGCTGGGTTTCGCCCGCGATCACGAAGCTGTAGGTGCCGCCGCGGTAGCTGGCGGCGGGCGGACGCGGGTGATCGGCCGGGAGCACCAGCTCGTCGGGCAGATCGGCGAGTTCGCGCTTCCAGTAGTTGATCTCGGAGGAGATCAACGAGGTCGGGTCGTCCTCGGAGCCGAGCACCTCGCGCTGCCACAGCGCGTAATCGGCGTACTGGACCGGCAATTCGGCCCAGGTCGGCGCCTCCCAGGAGGTGCGCGCGGCGTAGGCCATGATGACGTCGCGCGAGAGCGGCGCCATCGACCAGCCGTCGGCGGAGATGTGGTGCACCACCATGCCGAGCACGTATTCGGAGTCCGAGATCTCGAAAAGCCGTGCGTGCAGCGGAACTTCGCTGGTCACGTCGAAGGCCATCGAGGCCAGGTCGATCAGGTGATCGATGAGGTTTTCCTCGGTGACCCGGTACGGGGTGAGGTCGGGCACGATCTGGGCGGCGTCGAGCACCACCTGCACCGGGCCGTTGCCGGAGTCGGGGAACACGGTGCGCAGCGACTCGTGCCGGTCGATGACATCGATGACGGCCACCTGCAGCGCCGCCACGTCGAGGTCACCGGACAGGCGGATGGCCACCGGGATGTTGTTGACCGCCGAGGCGGTGTCGAAGCGGTTGAGGAACCACATGCGCTGCTGAGCCAGCGACAACGGCACCTGCTCGGGCCGCTCGCGCGCCACCAGGGCCTTGTGGGCGCCGTCGCCCGCCTGCGATTCCACGCGCGCGGCCAGGGCGGCCACGGTGGACGCCTCGAACAGCATCCGCACCGGAACGCGGGTATCGAGGGCGATGCCGACGCGCGAGACCACCTGGGTGGCGATCAGCGAGTTGCCGCCGAGTTCGAAGAAGTCGTCGTCGACGCCGATGCGCGGCAGATCGAGCACGTCGGCGAAGACCTGCGCGATGATCTGCTCGATCGGCGTTGTGGGAGCACGGAATTCGCGCACCTCGAACACCGGGGCGGGCAGGGCACGGCGGTCCAGCTTGCCGTTGACGGTGAGCGGGATGGCGTCGAGCTGCACGAACGCCGAGGGCACCATGTAGGCCGGGAGCTGGTCGGCGGCGAACCGGCGGACCTCGTCGAGGTCGAGCTTGTGCGATTCGGCGACGACGTAGGCGACGATGCGCTGGCCGCCGGGCTGGTCCTCGCGCACGATGACCGCGGCCTGCGCGATCTCCGGGTGCGACAGCACAGCGGCTTCGATCTCACCGAGCTCGATGCGGAAGCCACGCACCTTCACCTGGTCGTCGGCGCGGCCGAGGTATTCGAGCTCGCCGAAACGGTTCCAGCGCGCGAGGTCGCCGGAACGGTAGAGGCGTTCGCCGTCGCCCATCGGGCTCGCGACGAAGCGGGTGGCGGTCAGGTCCGGGCGACCGAGGTAGCCGCGCGCCAACTGCGGTCCCGCGACATACATCTCACCCGCGACACCCACCGGCACCGGGCGCAGACGCGAGTCGAGCACATACACGCTCAGACCGGCGATGGCGCGACCGACGATGGAACCCGAAGCGGCGGCGATGGTTTCGGCATCGAGCGCGCGGTACGACACGTGCACCGTGGTCTCGGTGATGCCGTACATGTTCACCAGCGTCGGCGACGAATCACCGTGGCGGGCGACCCAATCCGACAGACGACGCAGCTCGAGCGCCTCACCGCCGAACACCACGTAGCGCAGGCTCAGCGGCTCGACGCCGGGACCGGCATTGCGGTCGGCCTCGGCCAGCTGATAGAAGGCCGACGGGGTCTGGTTGAGCACCGTCACACGCTCGGTGCGCAGCAGATCCAGGAACTGCTCCGGGGAGCGCGAGGTGAAGTAGTCGACGACCACCACGGTGCCGCCGAAGAGTAGCGGACCCCACAGCTCCCAGACGGAGAAGTCGAAGGCGTAGGAGTGGAACAGCGTCCACACATCGTCGGGGCCGAAACCGAAATCACGATCGGTGTTCGCGAACAGTCGCACCACATTCCGGTGCGCGACGGCGACGCCCTTGGGGCGACCGGTCGAGCCGGAGGTGTAGATGACGTAGGCGACATTGTCGGGCGACAGCGGTGCGCGGCGGTCGGCGTCGGTGATCGGTGCGCCGTCGGCGTCGTCGAGTTCACCGAGCACCAGTACGGGCAGGTCGTCGGACAGCTCGACCTCGGAGTCGGCGTCGATGACAACGCTCGTCGGACGCGAGTCCTCGAGCACGTAGGCGATGCGCTCGGCCGGGTAGGTCGGGTCGACCGGTACATAACCGGCGCCGGTCTTCACGACCGCCAGTAGCGCGACGACCAGATCAAGCGAACGCGGCAGGATCACCGCGACCAACGACTCCGGGCCCGCGCCGTCGGCGATCAGCTTGCGCGCCAACGCGTTCGCGCGCTGGTCCAGTTCGGCGTAGGTGAGCGACTCGTTGCCATAGCGGGCCGCGACATTGTCCGGATGCGCCGCGACGGCGGATTCGAACAGGTCGACCAGGGTGATCTCCCGGTCGGCGAACCGACCGGTGCCGCCGTCGGGGGCGAAACTGACCCACTCGCGCGACACATCGAGGCGTTCCTGCTCGCCGAGCAGATCGATGTCACCGACGGCCACCGACGGGTCGACGGTGATCGCGCGCAGGATCGACAGCAGCCGGTCGATGAACGACTGCACGGTCTCGGCGTCGAACAGGTCGGTCGCGAACTGCGCGACGGCCGCGAGGCCCTGCGGGGCACCACCGCTGCTGTGCTGTTCGGTGATGGTCCACTGCAGGTCGAACTTGGCGATCGCGACCTCGAGCTCGTCGGCGCTGACCGTGAGACCGGGCAGCTCCAGCTCGCCGTGCGCCATCTCCTGGAACGACAGCATCACCTGGAACAGCGGGTGGCGTGCCTGGGAGCGGGTCGGGTTGAGCACGTCGACGAGACGCTCGAACGGCACGTCGGCATTGCCGAACGAGGCCAGGTCGGTGTCGCGGGTGCGGGCCAGGAAATCGGCGAACGACAGGCCGGGATCCACGTCGGAACGCAACACCAGGGTGTTGACGAACATGCCGATCAGGTCGTCGAGCGCCTGCTCACCACGACCGGCGATGGGCGTGCCGACCGCGATGTCGCGGGTGTTGGACAGCCGCGACAGCAGCACCGCGAGCGCGGCGTGCAGCACCATGAACAGCGTGACACCCTTGGCACGGGCCAGTGCGATCAGGTCCGCGTGCAGCTCGGGGTCGATATCGAAGGCCAGCTGCGCGCCACGGAAACTCTGCTGCTGCGGGCGGATCCGGTCGGCGGGCAGGTCGAGCTGGTCGGGCAGGCCGTCCAGCGCCCGGCGCCAGTAGTCGATCTGGCGGGCCGCGATGGACTCCGGATCGGACTCCGAGCCGAGCAGCTCACGCTGCCACAGCGTGTAGTCGCGGTACTGCACCGGCAGCGGTTCCCACGCCGGGGCCAGTCCCGCCGCGCGGGCGAGGTAGGCGGTGGCGACATCGCGGGCTAGCGGGCCGAAGGAGAAACCGTCGGCGGCGATGTGATGAACGACGAAGGCGACCGCGTATTCCGGTGTGCCATTGGTGGTTCCGCCGGTGACCCGGTAGATCCGCACCCGGATCGGCAGTTCGAGGGTGACGTCGAAACCCCTCGAAGCGAAGTCGACCAGCTCGGCGGGCAGCTCGGCCTGATCGATCGAGGACACGGTGATGCCGAGGTCGAACTCGTCGGCACCGAGTACCCGCTGGAAGCCGCCGTCGGCATCGGGGAAGATCGTGCGCAGCGACTCCTGGCGCACCACGACGTCATTGAGCGCCGCGATGAGCGCGTCGACCTCGACACGGCCCTTCATCTGCACCACGAAGGGCAGGTTGTAGGTGGGCGCGGCAGGGTCGAACTGGTTGATGAACCACATCCGCTGCTGAGCAAGCGACAGCGGCACCCGATCCGGATGCTCCTGGGCGACCAGCGGCGGGCGAGACGAGATCTCGGCGGGCGCAACGGCTTCCGCCCGCGCGGCCAGACCGGCGACGGTCGGGGTCTCGAACAGGGCGCGCACGCCGAGCTGGATGCCGAACGCGGCGCCGATACGGGCCACGACCTGGGTGGCGACCAGCGAGTTGCCGCCGAGTTCGAAGAAGTTGTCGTCGGCGCCGACCCGTTCCTGGCTCAGCACATCGGCGAAGATGCCCGCGACGATCTGCTCGGCGGCGGTACGCGGAGCACGGAAATCGCCTGCGGCGGCGGTGAACACCGGCTCGGGCAGGGCTTTGCGGTCGAGCTTGCCGCTGGTGTTGAGCGGGAACGCGTCGAGCACCATGATCGACGCGGGCACCATGTAGCTCGGCAGCTTCTCGGCGACGAACCTGGTCAGGGTCGCCGGGTCGGCGGACTGACCGGGCGCGGGCACCACGTAGGCCACCAGCTGCTGACCGGTCGCGGTGTCGACCACGAGCACCGCCGCCTGGCTGACGCTCGGATGCGCGAGCAGGTCGGTCTCGATCTCGCCGAGTTCGATGCGCTGACCACGGAACTTCACCTGGAAGTCGGTGCGGCCGATGTACTCGAGGACGCCGTCGCTGTTCCAGCGCACCAGGTCACCGGTGCGGTACATGCGCTCGCCGGGGCCGCCGACCGGGTTGGCGACGAAGCGGTCCGAGGTCAGGTCGGGGCGGCCGCGGTAGCAGCGGGCCAGCTGACGACCGGCCAGATACAGCTCACCCGGTGCACCGATCGCGGCCGGACGCAGCCGCGAATCCAGCACGTAGACTTCGACATTCCATTCGGGGATACCGATCGGCACCGTGACGGTGTCGGCTTCGGTTGCCTCCCAATAGGTTACGGAGACGGCGGCCTCGGTGGGGCCGTACAGGTTGTGCAGACCGGCGCTGGAAATGGCGCGCAGACCGGCGGCGGTCTCCGGCGGCAGCGCCTCACCGATCACGAAAACCGCACGCAGCGAAGCACATTGGGCGGCGGTGGCGTGCGAGACGAAGACGGTGAGCATGGACGGCACGAAATCCGTCACGGTGACGCCGTGGCGTTCGATCATGTCCGCGACGTACAGCGGGTCGCGGTGTCCGTCAGGCGAGGCGATGACCAGCTTGGCGCCGACCATCAGCGGCAGGAAGTAGCCCCACAGCGACACGTCGAAGGTGGTCGCGGTCTTCTGCAGGTACACGTCGTCGGCGGTCAACCGGTACTCGTCGAGCATCCACAGCTCTTGGTTGACGATCGCGTGGTGGGTGACCGCGACGCCCTTGGGCCGACCGGTGGAACCCGAGGTGTAGATGACGTAGGCGGTGTTGTCCGGGCGCAGCGGGGCGAGCCGGTCGGCATCGGACACAGGTGTGGCGTCGAAACCGGTGGTGTCGAGTCGATCGATCTCCACGCGCGCGACATCGGCGGGCAGGTCGAGCTCGTCACGGCTGGTGGTGAGCACGCAGACCGGTGCCGCGGATTCGAGGATGTAGGCGGTGCGGTCGGCCGGGTGATCCGGGTCGATCGGCACGTACGCGCCACCGGCACGCAGCACGGCGTGCATGCCGATCACCAGCTCCAGCGAGCGGCGCATGCCGAGGGCGACGAGGGATTCCGGGCCGACACCGTCGGCGATCAGGAAACGCGCGAGCCGGTTCACCCGGTCGGCGAACTCGGCGTAGGTGAGCGTCTCGCCCTCGAAGTCGAGGGCGATGTTGTCGGGGGTGCGCTGGACCTGGGCGTCGAGCAGGGCGGGCAGCGTGGTCGCGGGGACCTCGTGCGCGGAATCGTTCCACTCGGTGAGCGAGCGTTCCAGTTCCTCGGCGCCGGTGACGGGCAGCGCCCACACGGGCAGTTCGGCGTCGGCGGCGAGGAAGCGGTCGAAGAACTCGAGGAAACGGGCGTGGTGGGTGCGCGCTTCCTCGGCCGAATACAGGTTCGGGTTGGTCTCGAAGTCGATGTGGGAGCGGGTGCCGCCGTGCGACTGGTAGAAGTTGACGCCCATGTCTTCGATGGACCCGGTGGACAGCACGTTGAGCGTGCCCTCCATGTCACCGAAGCGCAGCTGGTTGTCGAACAGCATGATGTTGACCCACGGGCCGAAGAACTCCGTGGAGACCATGCCGTCGCCCGCCGAATCACGGCGGATGTCCTCGTGCCGGTAGCGCTGGTGACGCAGCGCGCCCGACACCTCGGTGGTGACCGAACGCAGCAGCTGGGCGACCGTGGTGTCGTGTCCGACGCGCAGGCGCAGCGGCACGATATTGGAGGTCGCGCCACCGGAGCGGCGCATGGTCGCGGTGGTGCGGGCGGTGACCGGCAGGCTGAGGATGACGTCCTCGGTGCCGGTGATCTGGGCCAGGTAGGCGGCGAAGCCGGCGATCAGCAGCGGGGCGGCGGTGCTGTCGTGGCGGGTGATCGCGGCGGCGAGCAGGTCGTCCTGGTCCTGCGACAGCGCGGCGCTCGTGATGTCGTTGACCGGCGACGGCGGCGCCGACCGACCGGTGAGGCTGCTGCCCTCCTCCAGGCCCGCCACACGCTGGGCCCAGTGCTCCTTGTCGGACTGGAAGCGGGTGCTGTCGCGGTAGGCGATCTCGGACTCGTAGAGCGAGCGCAGATCGGCGGCCTTGTTCGGCGGGGCCGGGATGCCGGTGACCTCGGCGGTGTAGAGCTGTGCCGTGCGGTTGACGAAGTTGTTGGCGCCGAAACCGTCGAGCACGATGTGGTGGACGCGGGCGTACCAGTACCAGCGCTCGTCCTCGAGCTGCAGCGCGGCGGCCTGCACCAGGCGGTCGCGAACGATGTCGAGCGGGCGGCTGTACTCGGCGCGCATCCACTCCGCGGCGGCGGCCTCCGGGTCGGCCTCGCCACGCAGATCGACATAGATCAGCGTCGCGTCCTGGGTGGGGTCGATGGTCTGCATCGGCTCGCCGTCGATCTCGACGATGCGCAGCCAGCCCGATTCGAGGTCGGTGGCGGCACCGGCGCTCGCACGCTCGAGCGCGGCCACATCGAGGCGGCCACGCAGGTCGACGTACTGGGCGATATTGATCGGCACCAGCGGGTCGACGTGCTGCGCGTACCAGATACCCAGCTGTGCGGGCGAGAGCGGGAAGTACTCCGAAGAGCCTCCACGTCCGTCACCAGTTTCGCCGTTTCCGCCGAAATCCAGCCGGTCCAACCCAAACCTCGCTTCCGGAACACCCGTTCCAGGCGCTCCCCGACGACACCGGAACGCAGACGCCCAGCCAGAACCAGCGGTGGCGCCTGCGTCTCGGGTTCAATTCTCGAAATCAATCAGGCAAAAAATGTCCATAGGCACTATCTGTCGGCTCAGCCGATCTCGTTACATGGCCGAGACCATGCTTCGGACCGTCCGGCCGACCGCGCCGGTGTGCTCGTCGCAAACCATCGCACCAATCTACCGGTGCCGCTGCCCCGCAACCAACCACCTCCATAGCTGGCGGGCATCGACCCAGGTAGATCCGTCGCACCCGGTTTGCTGACTGTTCCGTGCACCTCACATCCCGACTCTCGCGGTCGTGCGCGCGAGCGATTGAGTGATGGGTCACATGCCCGAGTTCGGATCACTCACCGCGCTGACGGGCCGGGTCGTAGAGGTGTGACTGGGCGCAGGTGGCTGGGATGTTCATCGCACGGCCGACGAGGATGACGGCGGCTTGGCGCAGGCCCGCCGATTCGACCTGGGCGGCGATGTCGGCGAGGGTGCCGCGCAGGACCAGTTGTTCGGGCTGACTGGCTCGGTAGACGACGGCGACCGGGCAGGTGGAGCCGTATTCCTCGGCGAGTTCGTCGGCGAGGGTTGTGATCCTCGTGATGGCCAGGTGCAGCACGAGGGTGGCGCCGGTGGCGGCGAAGTTCGCCAGGGCCTCGCCCTCGGGCATCTTCGTCGAGCGGGCCTGGGTGCGGGTCAGGACCACCGACTGCACCACCTCGGGAACAGTGAGTTCGGTGCCGAGGATCGCCGCGGCCGCCGCGTAGGCGGGGACGCCGGGGGTGATGTCCCAGGGGACGCCGTGCGCGTCGAGGCGGCGGGTTTGTTCGGTGAGTGCCGAATAGATGGACGGGTCGCCCGAGCACAGGCGGGCGACGTCTTTATTCGCCTCATGCGCCTGCACGAGGTGGGCGGTGATCTGGTCCAGGTCAAGGCGCTGGGTGTCGATCAGTTCCGTGCCGGGCGCGCAGTGGGCCAGTACCTCGGGGTCGAGGTAGGTCCCCGCGTACAGGCAGACCGGGCTGTCGCGCAGGAGGTTCACCGCGCGCACCGTGAGCAGGTCGGCAGCGCCGGGGCCCGCCCCGATGAAATGCACCGTCATGGCAGCAGCGTAGAACGCCGAGAAGGTCTCAGCTCATTCGCGCCCGCACGAAGGTCGAGGCGAGGTGCAAGTTGTCGGCCGGGTTCATATCGGTGCTCGCACTCGACGCGTGCAGGAACGAGGTGATCAGCGCCAGGCGCTGTGGCGCTTCGAGGACGACGGTGAAGGTTCGCGTCTCGCCCGCTTCGAGGGTGGGGAGCCGGAATCGCACATGCGTTTGCCGCACCTCACCGCCGCCGGGATCGACCAGGCGGTGCCAACCCTGGGTCGAGAGCCGGGCTTCGACGTCGGCGGCTTGTCGTCCGCCGACATTGGTGACGGTGACGGTCGCGGTCACCCGTTGGCCGGGGTCGGCGGTGCGGGGTAGGTCGAGGTGCACGCTGACGTCGGCGGGATGGTCGCCCGGCGAACCGCCGACCTTCAGCACCCACAGTGTCATCGTGCCGCGGCTGGGCGCCACACCGGAGTCCGTGTCGCCCGAGTAGTCGGCGGTGATCAGATGGGTGCCGAAGCCCAGGTGGGAGACGTCGACATCGCGGGCGATGGCGAGCCCGGCGTCGACCGGGACGGGTGTGCCGAGTGGCTTGCCGTCTGCGGAGAACTGGACGGTGCCGGTGTCGAGTTCGCCTGCGGGATCGCGGATGACCGTGGCGGTGAGGTCGAGTTGCTCGAAGTAGGTGACCGGGTTGTGACTGGCACTCACCTTCGTCGTCGAGGTGGCGATGTACACGGTGAGTTCGGCCCGGCCGGTCGACTGTTCGTAGACCTCGTCACCGGAATAGTGCGCCTCGATCGTGCCCGAGCCGACCCGCAACGGCGGCGAACTCGCCGTGCCGTCCGGGCCGAGGGTCACCGGATCGCCCAGTGCGGAACCGTTCTGGGAGAACTGAATCCCGCCGGTGGGTTTCGGCGCGTCCGGCTTCGGCGTCGGCACGGTGACGGTGGCGCCGACGACCGCACCTGCGAGTATCGGCGGTGGCGGGAGGGTCAGATGGACCTCGGTGGGCACCTTCACCGACTGCACCAGCACCCCGACACTGCCGAAGACCGGTGCGAACACCCTGGTCGGGTCGTCGGCCAGGTAGGTCGCGAGCACGTGGTGGGTGCCGGGTCGCAGGCCGTCGATCGGCGGCAGCGTCGCCACCCCGTCGACCAGCTCGATCGGTCCCGGCGTCGCGACACCGTCGATCTCGAAGCGCACATGCCCGGCGGGTGTCCCGAACGCCGGTGTGGTTCCCGGCTTCTGGCTCACCTTCGCGCTGAAGCCGACCGGTTCACCGACCTGGGCGATGTGGTTCGGCGCGGTCGTTGTCACCTCGATCTCGGTCGGCACCTGGTCGTCGTGCAGCCGGAACACCGCGCCGCCGATCAGGTGGGCCGGATCGTCGGTGGCCGACGCGTCGACCAGGAAACCGCCGGGCAGTTCGCCCTGCCGCGTCGCGGGCAGCGCGGTCAGGTTCACCTGGGCGTAGCCGTCGGCGTCGGTGGTCGCCTGGATCGTGTCGCGGCCGTTGTCGAACACGGCGGCGGGCGGCTGGCCGGCGGGCATGGCGAAGGTGATCGACTTGCCCGCCTGCGGTCCGTGGATCGCGTCGACGAAGCGCACCCGCAGCGGTTCGGCGAACCGCTGTCCCGAGTAGGCGCTCTGGCTGTTGCCGGAGATCAGTTCCACCCGACTGCGTTTCGACGGGATCGGGACGATCAGCTGGACCTTGCCGTCGTTGAGCCGGTCCCGATTCCCGTGACTGCCGTCGGGCCCGTTGTAGAAGTGCGGTGGCTGGTTCGCGACGCTGTCGACGATCGACTCGCCGCCGCCCCCACCGCCACCGCCGCCGTCGTTGCCGTCCTGCGCGCCGTGGCCCTTGCCGCCGCCGTGACTACCGCCCCCACCGCCCCCGCCCCCACCGCCGGTGGAACTGCCGGTGGCGTGGCCGCCGTGCACGCCACGCTCGCTGCCGCCCTCACCGCCGAAGCCGCCACCGAAGCCGCCACTGGTGCCGTCGCCGGGCTGGGGACCGCCGTCGCCACCATCGCCACCATCGGCGCTGAAGCCGTTGCCCCCGCCACCGCCACCGCCCCCGGCGACGATGATCGGCCGGTTGTCCGAGGACGGTCGCGTGCCGCAGTCGGCGGCGTTCTGGCTCACCGCCGACGCGCCACCACCGCCTGCCCCGCTGTAGGACGCGCCGGAGTCGGCGGTGCCGCGCGCCCCGCCGGTCCCGTATCCCCACCCGCCGCCGGGCCCGCCGTAATGCCCGACATCGATCTTCAGCTGTTTGCGTTCCTGCACCGCGATCACCGCCTGCACACCGCTGCCCGCGCCACCGGTGCCCACATCGCCGAAGTCGTGGCCGCCGCCCGCGCCGGACCCGCCGAGCACGTCGGCGAAGATCTCGTCCACGCCGTCGCCGACGCAGTAGTACTGCGCGGATTCGCCGTGCACACCGAAAGTCGTCGTGCGGACACCGTCGGCCGAGGTGAGGAACAGGACGTAGCCGTCACCGGAGACCGACGCGGTGGTCACGCTCGCCTTCGAAAGGCTCGGTGACGCATACGAAGTCCCGCCGCCACCACCCGCGCCACCGGCGCCCGGCGCGGCGTGCGGTCCGTGCGTGATCGGTGTCTCCGGTGCGGCCGCTCCGCCGCAGCCGCCGCCCTGTCCGGCACCGCCCAGGTAGCCACCGCCCCCGCCGCCCCCGCCACCACCGCCGCCGGTCTTGTCGAAGGTGTGGCCCACACCGCCCGCGCGGGTGCCGCCGCAGGTCAGACCGCTCGGCGTGGTGCCCGCCGGGTTGTTCTCCCCCGCTCCGCCGGTCCACGGCGGGCCTTCCTGCCAGCCGACCGCCGCGCTGCCGTCGCCACCGTCACCGCCGTCGCGACGGGAGCCGCCACCGCAATAGAAGAACGTCGAATCCTGCACGGGCGACACGGAATAGCAGTCCGGGGCGTTGCCACCCGCGCCGCCTCCGCCGCCCGCGACAAGCACGGGCTCATTGTCGGGCCCGAGCACGGCCGACGCGCCGCCACCACCACCACCGTCCCAGCCGCTCGAGTAGACCGTGCCGAAATTCGTGAGCTGATCGACCGCTTCACCCCTGGCACCACCGGAGGCGTACGGCGAGAAGCCGCCGTTCTCGCCACCCGCGCACCCGACCTGGACCTGAAACTCCTGCTGCGGACTCACCCGCAGCCCACCGCTGACCTGGCCGCCGAGCCCGCCGATGCCGGTGAAGTTCGGGTTCGGCGTCTGGCCCTGTCCACCGACGGCCTCGATGTAGAGGCTCGTCGTGCCCGGTGGGACCCGGTAGGTCTGGGTTCGGGCGCTGCAATAGAACACGTCGATCGACAAGCCGGATTCGGGATCCTCGAAATGGTCGGACGTGCGCGGGGCGGACGGGCCCGGCGGCTGGGACGACGCGTGCGTCGCGGTGCCGAGCACGAGCACCACACCGAGAAGCGTGGCGACCCACGCCTGGGCCGCAGTCCGTCCGGCCATGCCAGAACTCCGTTCGCCGGCCTCGTTGCTACGAAACTTGTCGAAACGGTAGCCCTGGTTGTCGCCTCAACCTGCCAGCGACGCGCGCATTCCTGCTGGTCATCGTGGTTGTCGATGGGTCAGGCATGGGAAGGATCCGGGTTCCCGTGCGCTCGCTCGGCTGGATGCCCGCCGGGCACGGCAGTAGGTTCGGTGGCGACGAAGGCCGTTGCGACGACGGGCTCCCGATGAGTTGAGGTAGACCATGGAGTTGTCCAAGGGCGCGAACGCACCGGTGCCGTCGAGCGAGGTGCGGATCACCGTGGCGGCCGACACGGGAGCCGATCTCGCCGCCCTGTTGCTGACCGCCGCCGGAAAGGTGCGCTCCGACAGCGATTTCGTCTTCTACAACCAACCGGTCGCACCGGGCGTCGAGGTCGTCTCGGCCGAGGCCGTCCGTGTGTCGTTCGGCGCGGTGCCCGCCGAGATCGACCGGATCGCCTTCACCGCCAGCCTCGACGGCACCGGACCCGCCGATTGGGGCCGGGCCGGACCGCCCCGGATCACGGTGACCGACGAATCGACCGGCGCCCTGCTCGCCGCGTTCACCCCGACCGGACTCGGGCCGGAGACCGCGTTGATCGCCTGCGAGCTGTACCGGCGCGGGGACGGGTGGAAGGTCCGTGCGGTCGGTCAGGGATACGCGCAGGGGCTGGCGGGTATCGCGACCGATTTCGGCATCAGCGTCGATGACGAACCGGCCCAGGAATCGGCAGCCGGGGCGCAACCCTCGTCACCCGCCGAGGTTCAGCCTGCCCCACCGGCCGAGGTTCGATCGGCGCCGACGACCTCTGAACCACCGCGGTTCGGACGCCCGACGGTCGACCTGTCGAAAGGGCATGTGACCCTGCGCAAGAGCGAAACGGTGTCGCTCACCAAGGCCGGTGCACCGCCACTCGCCCGGGTGCGAATGGGCTTGGGCTGGGACCCGGCGACCCACGGCACCAAGATCGACCTCGACGCCTCCGTCATCGCCTACGACGACCGGGCCAAGAAACTCACCAACGTCTGGTTCCTACGACGCGAGGCATTCGACGGCGCCATCAAACACTCCGGTGACAACCTGACCGGCCACGGTGACGGCGACGACGAGGTCATCACCGTAGACCTGACGGCCCTTCCCCTGGAGGTCTACGCCCTGATCTTCACGGTCAACTCCTTCGCGGGCCACAAATTCGATCAGGTCGGCCGCGCACACTGCCGTCTCCTCGACGACCACACCGGCTCCGAACTGGTCCGCTTCGAACTGTCCCAGGGCGAACCGACCACGGGCGTCTTCCTCGCCATGCTCGCCCGCGCCGCACACGGCTGGAATATGACCGCGCTCGGGGAGTATTCGAAAGGCGCGACCGTGCGCAAGATGGTCGACCCGGGCAAGCAGTTCGTCTCGACCAGTCGTTCCAACACCTGATCACACCGCCGGAGCCGAGTCCACGGCGGTGTGGGCGGACTGCCAGTAAGTTCGTCTCGGACGGCGAGCGCAGGCACGACGAGGAGGGTCCCATGCGGGTACGGAACAGAGTGAGCGCGTGCCTGCTGGCGGTCGCGTCGGTCGCGCTGGCCGGTTGTGGTGACGATGCCGTCAAAGGTCATCCGACGACCGCCGTGGACAGCTTCGCGCCTTCCGAGGACAACCAGGACCCGGCGAAGGACATCCCCGGTGTCGTCACCGCCGAATACCCGCTCGGCAATCATGTGCCGAGCACGCAGCGGGTGGCGTACACGTCGATCCCGCCGATGGGTGGCACGCACGATGCGGTGTGGGCGGCCTGCGACGGTGTGGTCTATCCCGAGGGCATCCGGACCGAGAACGCGGTGCACGCGATGGAACACGGCGCGGTGTGGATCGCCTACAACCCCGCGCGGGTGAGTGCCGACGATCAGGCGACGCTGCGAAACAAGGTGCAGGGCAGGACATACACCTTCATGTCGCCCATCCCGAACATGGCCGATCCGATCTCGCTGCAGTCGTGGGGCCACCAGCTCGTCCTCGACAGCGCGACCGACGCGCGCGTCGACCAGTTCATCACCGCCCTGCGCAACAACCCTTACACCACACCGGAACCCGGCGCTTCCTGCAGCAATCCGATCTTCGACCGCGATCCCGCGCCGTACGACCCGTCCACTCCCGGCCCGGACGCCGCACCGATGGACAACGAGCCCGTCTTCCCGACCGAAGTACCCGTCCTCCCGCCCGAACCGGATGTGCCCGCGCCCCGCTGACCTACCCGGTCATGTCGAAATGCGCGATGACCTTCGTCGGCCGCACCCGCACCACCAGCTCGCCGGGAACCCCGTTGCGCTTGCCGAATTCCTCGGCTCGATCCGCACCCATGTACCGGGCGGCGATCGCGGTCGCGGTCCGCACCAGCTCCGCCGGATCCTCCGACAACTCGACCGTCCCCTGCACCTCCACCAGCCCATAGGGCGGTTCTTCCAGGTCCACACACATCGCAACCCGGGGATCCCGCGCGAACGCCCGCCCCTTCGCGGTCTCCTTCCCGGTGTTGAACACCAGCTCATCACCTTCCACGATGAACCAGATCGGCGTCACCAAGGGCCGCCCGTCCTTGGCCGTGAACGCCACCTTGCCCGTCCGTGTGCCGTGGGAAAGGAACTCTCGCACCTGAGGATCCGTCAGGGAAGTCATGGGCCCAGCGTAGGCCCCTCCCCCGCCGCCACCCAGGAACCCGCGAGGCCTGTCGCTCCGCGCTGGAGGGGCAGACTGGGCGGATGGACCAGCTGATCGTCGTCGATGCGGCCAACGTCATCGGTTCGCGCCCCGACGGGTGGTGGAAGGACCGTGCCGGTGCCGCCCGGCGATTGCTCGCCCAACTCGCCGGGCTGGGCAACACCGCCGATGTGATCGTGGTGCTCGAAGGTGCCGCGAAAGCAGGCGCGGATGTGGCCTCCGCCCCGCTGAAAGCCGTTCTCGCCGAAGGGTCGGGCGACGACGCGATCGTCGAGGTGGTCGCCACCGCGGACTACGACACGATCATCGTCGTCACCGCCGACCGGGAGTTGCGCGCGAGGGTTGCAGCGCATGGCGCCGAGACAGTCGGCCCGAGCTGGCTGTGGACCCGCATCGCGGAGTAGTCAGCGATGTACCCGACCGTCCGCACGCAACTGATCCGGTCGGCTCTCTCAGCCGGCCGTCAGTGCGGCCAAGACCATCTGCCGCAGCACCGGTCTGGCTCGGGAAGCACTCGCAGCCGACGCGCTGTGAGGTGTGGAGTTGATGAGGCCGAAGGCGGCGTGGGCTTGGATTCGGGCGGTTTCCTCCGCGAGGGCGGGGCGCAGTTCGCGGAGGACTTCTACCCAGACTTCGACGTACTGGCGCTGGGTACGGCGTAGGACTCGGCGTTCGGGGGTGGGGACCTTGTCGAGGTCGCGGTCCTGGATGCGGATGAGTTCGGGGTTGCCGAAGGCGAAGTCGAGGTGGAAGTCGACCAGGCCGGCGAGGGCTTCGGCGGCCGTCGACGATTCGGCGACCACCGCGCGGCCGCCGGCGAGCAGATGCTCACTGATGCCGACGAGCAGTTCGACCAGCAGTGCCTCTTTGTTCGCGAAGTGCCGGTAGACGGCGGGTCCGCTGATGCCGACGGCGGCGCCCAGGTCGTCGAGGCGTACACCGAGGAAACCCCGGTCGGCGATCAAGCGAGCGCCTGCCGTGAGCAACTGTTCCCGGCGCTGGGCCTTGAGCTGCTCGCGCCGGGTCGCCTGGACGGGTTCGGCCACCGGCGCTCCTTCCACCTCTGGACAACTTGGTTAATCAACATTAACCTGAATTTCAGTTATTGGCGATTAACCGGATGGCAGGATGGCCCGATGACGGTGACACACGACCTCGGCAATGACACCGAGGCCGCCACGAGCAATCGAGACGCGCACCTCGCCCTGGTGGCGGACCTGCGGCAACGGCTGGCCACGACCGCGCTCGGCGGCCCGCAGAAGTCGCGCGAACGCCACGTCGCCCGGGGCAAGCTCCTCCCCCGCGACCGCATCGACGAACTGCTCGACCCGGGCAGCCCCTTCCTCGAGCTGGCGCCGCTGGCGGGCAACGGCATGTACGACGACGAGTGCCCCGGCGCGGGCGTGATCGCGGGCATCGGCCGGATCGCGGGCCGGGAATGCCTGGTGCTGGCCAACGACCCGACGGTCAAGGGCGGCACCTACTACCCGATCACGGTGAAGAAGCACCTGCGCGCCCAGGAGGTGGCCGCGCAGAACAACCTGCCGTGCGTGTACCTGGTCGAGTCCGGCGGCGGGTTCCTACCCCGCCAGGACGAGGTGTTCCCCGACCGCGACCACTTCGGCCGCATCTTCTACAACCAGGCGAACATGAGCGCGCGCGGCATCGCGCAGATCGCGGCGGTCCTCGGCTCCTGTACCGCCGGCGGCGCGTATGTGCCCGCGATGGCCGACGAGGCCGTGATCGTGCGCGACCAGGGCACCATCTTCCTCGGCGGCCCGCCGCTGGTGAAGGCGGCGACCGGCGAGGTCGTCACCGCCGAGGAACTGGGCGGTGGCCTGCTGCATTCGCGCACTTCCGGCGTCACCGATCATCTCGCCGACGACGACCGCGACGCGCTGCGCATCGTGCGCAATATCGTCTCGACCCTCGGCCCGCGCCCCGAGGCCCCGTGGGAGGTGCTGCCGAGCACCCCACCGGCCAAGCCCGAGGACGAGCTCTACGACGTGGTCCCTGTCGACCCGCGCACGCCGTACGACGTGCGCGAGGTGATCGACCGGATCGTCGACGGCGAGAGCGGTTTCCAGGAATTCAAGGCCGAGTACGGCAAGACCCTGGTCACCGGTTTCGCCCGCATCCACGGTCATCCGGTCGGCATCGTCGCCAACAACGGCGTGCTGTTCAGCGAATCCGCCATGAAGGGCGCGCATTTCATCGAACTGTGCGACAAGCGCAAGATCCCGCTGCTGTTCCTGCAGAACATCACCGGCTTCATGGTCGGCCGCGACTACGAGGCCGGTGGTATCGCCAAGCACGGCGCGAAGATGGTCACCGCGGTGGCATGCGCGCGGGTGCCGAAGCTGACCGTGGTGATCGGCGGTTCCTACGGTGCGGGCAACTACTCCATGTGTGGGCGCGCGTATTCGCCGCGCTTCCTGTGGATGTGGCCGAACGCGCGTATCTCGGTGATGGGTGGCGAGCAGGCCGCCTCGGTGCTGGCCACGGTGCGCGGCGACCAGCTCGACAGCGCGGGCAAGCCCTGGTCGGCCGAGGATCAGGAGGCGTTCAAGGCCCCGATCCGCGAGCAGTACGAGACCCAGGGCAACCCCTACTACGCGACGGCGCGCATCTGGGACGACGGCGTGATCGCCCCCACCGACACCAGAACCGTGCTCGGACTTGCCCTTTCGGTGTGTGCGCAAGCGCCACTCGAACCCGTTTCCTACGGCGTCTTCCGGATGTGAGCGACATGCTGAACAAATCCCAACCCGTCGAATTCGACACCGTCCTGGTCGCCAATCGCGGTGAGATCGCGGTGCGCGTCATCAAGACGTTGCGTGCCATGGGCATTCGTTCCGTCGCGGTGTACAGCGACGCCGACAAGAAGGCGCGCCATGTGCGCGAGGCCGACGTCGCGGTGCGACTCGGCCCGGCGCCCGCGCGCGAGAGCTACTTGTCGATCGAGAAGGTCGTCGACGCCGCTGTGCGTTCCGGCGCGCAGGCGGTGCACCCGGGTTACGGCTTCCTGTCGGAGAATTCGGCGTTCGCCGCCGCATTGGCCGATGCGGGCATCGTCTTCCTCGGACCGCCCGCCAAGGCCATCGAGGTGATGGGCGACAAGATCACCGCGAAGAAGACGGTGACGGCTTTCGGCGTTCCGGTGGTCCCCGGCATCGCCGAACCCGGCCTCACCGACGACCAATTGATCGCCGCCGCAACCGATATCGGCTACCCCGTGCTGGTGAAGCCGTCGGCCGGTGGTGGTGGCAAGGGCATGCGCCTGGTCGAGCGGCCTGAGGACCTGCCCGCCGCGCTGGTGAGCGCCCGTCGTGAAGCCGGTGCCGCCTTCGGCGACGACACCCTGTTCCTGGAGCGTTTCGTCACCCGGCCACGGCACATCGAAGTACAGGTGCTGGCAGACGCTTTCGGCAATGTGGTGCACCTCGGTGAGCGCGAGTGCAGCTTGCAGCGCAGGCATCAGAAGGTCATCGAGGAAGCACCCTCGCCGCTGCTCGACGCCGCCACCCGGGCGCGGATCGGCACCGCGGCCTGCAATACCGCGCGCAGCGTCGACTACGTGGGCGCGGGCACCGTGGAGTTCATCGTCTCCGCCGACCGGCCCGACGAGTTCTTCTTCATGGAGATGAACACGCGACTGCAGGTGGAACACCCGGTGACCGAAATGGTCACCGGCATCGACCTGGTGGAATGCCAGGTCCGGGTGGCCGCCGGGCAGAAGCTGGCGCGCACCCAGGACGAGATCCACCTGGTCGGGCACGCGATCGAGGCCCGTGTGTACGCCGAGGACCCGGGCCGCGGCTTCCTCCCGACCGGTGGCACGGTGCTCGCCCTGTCCGAGCCGGAAGGCGAAGGCATCCGAGTGGATTCGGGGCTGTCCGTGGGAACCGTGGTCGGCAGCGACTACGACCCGATGCTGTCGAAGGTGATCGCTCGCGGCAACACCCGCGCCGACGCGCTCGCCGCGCTCGACCGGGCGCTGGAACAGACGGTGTTGCTCGGTGTCACCAGCAATATCGAGTTTCTGCGCTTCCTGCTGGCCGACGACGATGTGCAGGCGGGTCGCCTCGACACCGCACTGCTCGACCGCCGGGTCGCGGACTTCGCCCCCGCCGAACCCACCGATGACGAATTCATCGCCGCCGCCACGTATCACTGGCTGCGGCGCTGGCCGAAGCCCGATGCCGACCTGTGGTCGATTCCGTCGGGCTGGCGACTCGGAACGCCGGCGCCGACCGCGATCCGGCTCGCTTCGGGCGATCAGGTGCGCCACGTATTCATCACGGGCACACCGGATTCCGCGCGTGTGTGGCTGGCGAACGACGACACCACTCCATCGGGCGCGCGACAACACCGAGGCGATACCCAACTCCCAGCCGCGCCACAACACACCGGCACGACGCAGCACCCCGGCGACCCGGTAACGACCGTCGGAACACACTCGGAGGAGCCCGCGGATCCAGGGACCAGCTCACTGACCGGCGCCCTGCTCGACGACGGCCTGGTCTTCACCATCGACGGCCTGCGCCGCAAGGTGCGGGTGGCCGAGGCCGACGGCCAGCTGTGGGTGAGCGGCAACGGACGCGTCTGCGTGCTGCGCGAGGTGGCGGAGGCGAGTGTTCGTGGCGATGCCGCGCACGTCGGTGACGCCGAAATCCGCAGCCCCATGCCGGGTTCGGTGATCGCGGCGCCGGTCGCGAGCGGTGCGACGGTCGCCGTGGGCGATCCGGTGATCGTGATCGAGGCCATGAAGATGGAGCACACCCTCACCGCGCCGGTAGCGGGCACGGTGGAGGTGCTCGCCTCGCCTGGCACCCAGGTGAAGCTGGACCAAGTGCTGGTGCGTGTCGTCGCCCATCCCGCCGAAACCGACGCCGCGAACACGGCCGACGCCGACATCGAACGTGAAGGAACCACCGCATGACCGACTACCTGTCCACCGGTTCCCTGCCGGAGGAATACCGTCAGCTGGCACTCACCGTGCGCGACTTCGCCCAGCAGGTCGTCGCCCCGGTGTCGGCGAAACACGATGCCGACCACAGCTTTCCGTACGAGGTCGTGGCAGGCATGGCCGACATGGGCCTGTTCGGCCTGCCGTTCCCCGAGGAGTTCGGCGGCATGGGCGGCGACTACTTCGCCCTGTGCCTCGCGCTGGAGGAACTCGGCAAGGTCGACCAGAGCGTGGCCATCACCCTCGAGGCGGGTGTGTCGCTCGGCGCCATGCCGATCTACCGGTTCGGCAACGACGACCAGCGCGCGGAGTGGTTGCCCCAGCTCACCAGCGGGCAGGCGCTGGCCGGTTTCGGCCTCACCGAGCCCGACGCGGGCAGCGACGCCGGTGGCACCAGGACCACGGCCGTCGAGGACGGTGACAGCTGGGTGATCAACGGCAGCAAGCAGTTCATCACCAACTCGGGCACCGAAATCACCCGCCTGGTCACCGTCACCGCGGTGACCGGCAACAACGGCGGTAAGAAGGAGATCTCCACGATCCTCGTGCCGACCTCGACGCCGGGTTTCGTGGCCGAGCCCGCCTACAACAAGGTGGGCTGGAACGCCTCCGACACCCATCCGCTGAGCTTCACCGATGTGCGGGTGCCGCGCGAGAACCTGCTCGGTGAGCGTGGTCGCGGTTACGCCAACTTCCTGCGCATCCTCGACGAGGGCCGCATCGCCATCGCCGCCCTCGCGGTGGGTGCGGCACAGGGTTGTGTGGACGAGAGCGTGCGGTACGCGGGCGAGCGGCAGGCGTTCGGTCAGGCCATCGGCCGCAACCAGGCCATCGCGTTCAAGATCGCCAGGATGGAGGCCCGCGCCCACACCGCGCGCACCGCCTACTACGACGCGGCCGCCCTCATGCTGGCGGGCAAACCGTTCAAGAAGCAGGCCTCGATCGCGAAGATGGTGGCCAGTGAGGCGGCGATGGACAACGCCCGCGACGCCACCCAGATCTTCGGCGGCAACGGGTTCATGAACGAATACCTCGTCTCCAGGCACTACCGTGACAGCAAGATCCTGGAAATCGGTGAGGGCACAACGGAGGTGCAGCTGATGCTGATCGCAAGGGAGCTCGGACTGTGACCGAGAAGCGTGTGGTGCAGCGCGGCCTGTGGTTCGAGGAGTTCGAGATCGGCACGATCTACGAGCACCGGCCCGGCCGCACCATCACCGAGGCCGACAACGTCCTGTTCACCACCCTCACCATGAACACCCAGGCCCTGCACCTGGACGCGGCGTTCGCCGACGCCCAGCCACCGTTCAACCAGCGGCTGGTGAACTCGATGTTCACGCTGTCGACGCTGGTCGGTCTCTCGGTGGCCCAGCTCACCCAGGGCACCCTGGTCGCCAACCTGGGCTTCTCCGAGATGACCGTGCCCGCCCCGCTGTTCCACGGCGACACCATGTACGCCGAAACCCTGGTCACCGGCAAACGCGAGTCCAAGAGCCGCCCCGGCGAGGGCATCGTGAGCCTCACCCACACCGCGCGCAATCAGAACGGCGTGGTGGTGGCGACCGCGGTCCGGCAGACCCTGGTCCGTAAGGCGCCGACCACATGAGCGCCTGGCAGCCGACGGGCCCGGCGTGGTTGTTCTGCCCCGCCGACCGTCCGGAACGCTTCGCCAAAGCCGCCGCGGCCGCCGACGTGGTGATTCTCGACCTCGAGGACGGTGTGGCCCCCGCCGACAAGGCCGCCGCTCGGCAGGCATTGCTCGACACCCCACTCGACCCGCAGCACACCGTGATCCGCGTGAACGCCGCGGGCACCGACGACCACCTCGACGACCTGGCCGTCCTCGCGAAAACCGACTACCGGCGGGTGATGCTGCCCAAGTGCGAGTCGGCCGAGCAGGTGCGCAACCTCGCCGAGTGCGAGGTGATCGTGCTGGTCGAATCTCCGCTCGGCGCGGTGCGCGTCGCCGAAACGGTGCAGGTGGACAACGCCATCGGGGTGATGTGGGGCGCGGAGGACCTGATCGCCGGGCTCGGCGGCAATGCCAGCAGGCACGCCGACGGCAGCTACCGCGACATCGCCCGGCACGTGCGTTCCACCAGCCTGCTCGCCGCCAAGGCGTTCGGCCGGTTCGCGCTGGATTCGGTGTATCTGAACATCAAGGATCTGGACGGCCTGGCGGCGGAAACGCTCGACGCGGTCGCGGTCGGCTTCGACGGCAAGGTCGCCATCCACCCGAGTCAGGTTCCGGTGATCCGCGCCGGGTACGCGCCTTCCGATGCCGAAACCGACTGGGCGCGAAGGGTTCTCGCCGAAGTTCCGAACCACCGTGGCGTATTCGCCTTCGAAGGGCGCATGGTGGACGCACCGGTATTGCGTCATGCCGAGCAGATCGTGCGCCGCGCCGACCTGTCCTGAACCGAGGAGGACCACGCCAGTGCAACCACAATGGGTACCGACCGACGACGACATCGCGGCTGCC
Organism: Nocardia sp. NPDC050413; assembly: GCF_040655475.1. Classification (NCBI taxonomy): domain Bacteria; kingdom Bacillati; phylum Actinomycetota; class Actinomycetes; order Mycobacteriales; family Nocardiaceae; genus Nocardia; species Nocardia sp. NPDC050413. The sequence goes on from NZ_JBFAJZ010000004.1 coordinate 347,060, forward strand.
CGGATCACCGATTTCGCCGCGTTCGTCACCGCCCGCACCGGCGTCTCCTATCCGGACTACCGAGCCCTGTGGCAGTGGTCGGTCGACGACCTCGAGGGGTTCTGGCAGGCGCTGTGGGACTACTTCGAACTCGGTGAGACGGCGGGCGAGGTCCTCGGTTCCCGGGAAATGCCGGGGGCACAGTGGTTTCCGGGCACCCGATTGAACTACGTCGACCAGATCATCCGGATGGCCCAGTTCGGCAGGCCCGCGATCATCGCCCTGCACGAGGACGCCGAACCGCGCGAGATCCTGTGGTCCGACCTCATCGAGCAGGTCACCGTCTTCGCCCGCACCCTGCGCGAACAGGGGGTCGACGCGGGTGACCGGGTGGTGGGTTATCTGCCCAACATCCCGGAGGCGGTCGTCGCCTTCCTCGCGACCGCGAGCATCGGCGCGGTGTGGAGCGCCTGTGGACAGGACTACTCCGCCAAGGCCGCGCTCGACCGGCTCGGACAACTCGACCCGACGGCGCTCGTCACCGCCGACGGCTACCGTTTCGGCGGCAAGGACCACGACAAGCGAGCCGATATCGCCGCGCTGCGAGAAGGGCTGCCCGGTCTGCGCGCGACCGTCGTCGTGCCCCAGCTCGGTCTCTCGGTGCCGGACGCACTGGCCTGGGCCGACACGGTCACCGACGAGAATTTCGGCATCATCGAAACCACCCCGGTCGATTTCGACCATCCGCTGTGGATCGTGTTCTCCTCCGGCACGACGGGACTGCCCAAGGGCATCGTCCACGGCCACGGTGGCGTGCTGCTCGAGCATCTCAAAGCGGTTGCGCTGCAATCCGATATCGGCACCGATGATGTCTTCTTCTGGTACACCAGCCCGAGCTGGATGATGTGGAACTTCCAGGTCGCCGGGTTGCTGGCAGGCGCGACCATCGTCACCTACGACGGCAGCCCCACCGCGGGCGGCCCGGATGCGTTGTGGCGCATCGCCGCCCAGGTCGGTGCCACCGTGTTCGGCACCAGCCCAGGGTATGTGCTCGGCTGCATCAAGGCCGGCGCCGTGCCGCGCACCGATCACGACCTGTCCGCCCTGCGCACCGTCGGCATCACCGGTTCGGCGCTGCCGGAGACGAGCGCACTGTGGCTGAGCGAGAACGTCGGCCCGCGTGTGCAGGTGAGTTCGATCAGCGGTGGCACGGATGTGGTGTCGGCCTTCGCCGGTGGCGCACCGACCGTACCGGTGTGGCCGGGTGAGCTGTCGGCACCGTATCTCGGGGTGGCTCTCGACGCGTTCGACGAACAGGGCAAGCCGGTGCGCGGCGAGGTCGGTGAGCTGGTGGTGACCCAGCCGATGCCGTCGATGCCGGTCCATTTCTGGCGCGACGAGGACGGAAAGCGTTACCGCGACGCCTATTTCGACACCTACCCCGGCGTGTGGCGCCACGGCGACTGGATCACGCTCACCGAGCACGGCAGCGTGGTGGTGCACGGACGCTCCGACTCCACCCTCAACCGGCACGGTATCCGCATGGGCAGCGCCGACATCTACCAGGCGGTCGAGCAGTTCCCGGAGATCGCCGAGGCCTTGGTGATCGGCGCCGAACAGCCCGACGGCGGCTACTGGATGCCGCTGTTCGTCGTGCTCGCGCCCGGCGCCGAACTCACCGACGACCTGAAGACCCGGATCAATGCCGCCATCCGGAGCGAGGTCTCGCCCCGGCACGTGCCCGACGAGATCCGCGAGGCCCCGGGCATTCCGCACACCCGCACCGGCAAGAAGCTCGAGGTGCCCATCAAGAAGCTCTTCCAGGGCGCCGATCCGGCTCGCGTCGTGGAACGCAGCGCGGTCGACGACCCGGCACTGCTCGACTGGTATGCCCGGATCACGCCCTCCGACACCGTTTAATACACTTCGGGTATGAATGTCGGCGAGTCTCGTGTGGCACGTGGGTCGGTAGTCGATGGTGTGCGGCGCAGGCCGAAGAATCGGCGGGCGCAGATCGCGGCCACCTCGGCGGCGGCGTTCGGGGCCGCCGGGTATCACGGGGTGAGCATGGAGGACATCGCGGCCGCGCTCGGCATCAGCTCGGCCGCGCTGTACCGGCACTACCCAAGTAAGTACGCGTTGTTCCGGGAGGAATTGCTGCGGGTCGGCCAGGCTTTCACCACGGCCGTCGAGGTACCCGCCGAGGTCCGGTCGGCGCCGGAACGGTTGCGGCACAGGCTCGCCGGGCTCATCGGCGCCACCCTAGAGAACCGGGCGACCGTCACGCTGGTGCGCTGGGAGGGGCGCTATCTCGAGCCCGCCGACCGAGCGGTTCTCGATCGGCAGCAGAGTTCGGTCCTCGCCGGGTTCGACCGTGAACTCGCCGTCCTGCGTCCGCAACTGAGTGCCGAGGAACTACGGCTGATGTCCACGGCCATGTTCGGCGTGGTCACCAGCCTCGCCGACCACCACGCCGCGCTTCCCGCGCGGGCGGTGCACAAGCTGCTCGGTTCGGCGTGCATGTCGTTGCTCGACTGCGAACTTCCGCCTGCCGCAACGGCTTCCGAGCAGTCAGTGCGGGCACAGATCCCCGCCGCATTCAAACACGAACTGCTGCTGCGCAAAGCGGTCGAGTTGTTCCACGAGCGTGGCTACCCGAACGTGAGTGTGGAGGACATCGCCGCCGCCGCCGGGCTTTCCGCCGCTTCGGCGGTCTACCGCTTCTACCGTGGGAAGAGCGACATCCTCGCCGCCGCGTTCCGCCGCGCCGCCGACCGGGTGTCCGGCGCCATCGGTCCCGCCGTCGCGAGCACCCCACACAGTGCCGCCGCCCTCGATGTGCTGATCGACCAGTTCGTCGCCGACACCTTCGACGAACGCGCCCTCGCGGTGGTCTACTACGCCGAATTCGGCCACGTCCCCGCCGAAGAACGCGCCGTCCTGCGCAATATCCAGCGCCTCAGCGTCCAGGAATGGGCCCGCCTCGTCCGCGAGGTCCGCCCCGCCCTCACCCCTGCCGAGGCCCGCTTCCTCGTCCACGCCGCCTTCGCCATGGTCATCGACCTCGGCCAATCCTTCGGCAACACCCCCGTGGCCGGTCGCGCCCGAGTCGGCTTCCTCATGCGCCGGGTACTGCTCGGCTAGTCGTCCCGCCGAAGCCGTGCCTGGGACGGAGACGGGCCTACTCGGGGCGGGGGTCGTTGGCCATGGCGGCGATGAGGGAGTTGGGGCGCATGTCGAGCCAGTGGGATTCGACGTAGTGCAGGCACGAGGTGCGGGGGGCGGCGCCGAAGGCTACCGTCCAGCCGCCGGGGACGGCGGCGAAGGTGGGCCAGAGGGAGTGTTCGCCTTCGGAGTTCACGAGGACGTAGAACTGGGCGTTGTCGTCGTCGAACGGGTTGGTCATGGGAGTGCCTTCCTGGTGGGGTTGGTAGTGCCGAGGCGGACCAGAGCGGCGGTGGTTCCGTCGATTTCCCAGCGGGCTCGTTCGCCGGTGCGGAACATCCGTTCGCCGGGAATGCCGAAGGGGTTGGCGACGAAGCGTTCGGCGGTGACGGTCGGGTCGTCGCGGTAGCCGCGGGCCAGTTGCGCACCCGACAGATACAGCTCACCCGCGACGCCCGGACTGGTCGGGCGCAGTCGCGCATCGAGCACGTAGACGCGGCGGTTCCATTCCCGCACCCGGACCGGCGGGGGTTCACCCGAGTCGGCGCGGGGTCCTTCGGGGTAGGTGAGCGTGACGGTCGCTTCGGCGCGACCGTAGTCGTGGTGCAGGTGCGCGGCGGAGACGGCGGCGAAGTCGCGGATCTGCGCGGCGGAGAGCGGGGCGCCGAGAACGACGGCGCTGCGCAGGGTCGGCACGCCGTCGGCGACGCCGGTGAGGTGCTCGGTGAACTCGGTGAGCCGCTGCGGGGTGAAGTCGGCGGCGGTGATGCCGTAGGTGGCGATCAGGTCGGTTAACCGGGCCGGATCAGGAGGTTCGGTGAGGACAACGGTGGCGCCGACCCGCAACGGCAGCACATATCCGTGCCATTCGGTGGCCTGGTGCAGGTACACGTCGCGGCCGGTGAGCCCGTGCCTGCTCTGCATGGCGGTGATCCGGTGCACCGCCGCGGCGTGGCTCACGGTGACGCCCTGCCCGGCGCCGCGCGGGTACAGCACGAAGGCCGGATGCTGCGGGAGTACGGGCGCGCGCCGCTCAGCGGGCGTGATGGGTTCGTCGGAGTAGTCCGACAACGTCACGTCGTCGATCACCACCCGCGGAATGTCGTACACCGCAGTGTGTTCACGCCCGGCCACGGTGACGATCAACGCGGGACCGACGACCGGCGGCAGCACCCCGGCCTCGACCGGCACCACCGCGCCACCCGCCTTCAGCACGGCGTACACGCCGACGACCAGCTCGATCGAGCACGGAATATCCACCAGCACCGGGCATTCCGGCCCGATGCCGAGCGCGGTCAGGTGCCGGGCGAGCTGATTGGTCCGCCGGTCGAGGTCACCGTAGGTGATGATCGAACCGGAACCCGCCGCGTGGACGACGGCCGGATCGAAAGGCGTCGCGGCGGCCTGGGCTTCGAACTCGTCGAGCAGGAGTTCACCGGGTAGCCCGCCGCGTGCCGGGACGACCGCGTACCGGTCGGCGCGATCGTCCACCCGCCCGACGTATTCGAGTTCGGCAGCCCACCCCTCCCCCGGTGGCCTGCGGCGCACCAGGTCGCCGGTGGCGAACATGCGGTCGTCGACGGGTCCGATGGGATTGGCGAGGAAGGTGGCGGCGGTCGCCTGTCTGCCGAGGTAGCCGCGCGCCAATTGCACGCCGGAGATGTACAGTTCGCCCACTTCACCGTCGGCGACGGGCTCGAGGTGTTCGTCGAGAACGAGCAGTTCCACGTCGTCGGCGGCGCACCCGAGTGGCACCACTTCGAGGTCGGCGCCGGTCACCTCGTGGGCGACGACCTCGCCCGCGGTTTCCGGTCTGCCGTACACCTGCCACAGGGTGGCGCCACTCACCGAACGCAGGGCCGCGGCGGTTCTCGCCGGGAGGGTCGCACCTCGGGCCAGTACCACGCGTAGCGAGTCGAGCAGTTCCTCGGCGTCGGGTAGCTCGGTCAGTTCCGCGAGCTGGACCGGGTCGAATGCGGCTGTGGTCACGCGGGTTTCGGCGATAGCCTCGGCGAGGTTGTCGCCGACCGGCAGTACGAGTGCCGCGCCCGATTGCAGGGCGAGCAGGAGTTCACCGATCGCGGCCTGGGAGCCCAGCGGTGCGTGCCACAGCACGGAATCGCCAGCCCCGATGCCGCACATGCGGTACCGCCAGACCGAATTGGCGTGTGCCGCACGGTGTCCGATGACGACGGCGGTCGAGGCGGTGGGGTCGACGACGAGGTAGGCGGGATTGTCGGCACCCGGGCCCGGAAGGGCACGCGAACCTTCAGCGGGAGGGTTGTCGGCGCCGGTCAGCACCTGAACCGAAATCGTCTGTTCGGCACCGTCTTCGGTGGTCGATTCGGTGTCGAGACCCGGGTCGGCGGACGTGGGAACGGTCCCGGTGAGCAGCAGGGTGGGCGCCGCCAGCGCAAGGGTGCGGGCCCGCAGGTCGGCGGATGCGTCGGGATCGAGCAGAACGAAGGCCGCCCCCGAGGCGATCACGGCGTGCACCGCCACCACCAGTTCGGCGGAACGTGGCAGGCACACCGCGACCGTGGTCTCGGGACCGGCATCGCGTTCCACCAGCACCGCCGCCAGCTCCTCGGCGCGGTCGGCGACCTCGGCGTAGGTGAGGGCGCGTTCGCCGTCGACGACAGCGAGCGCATCGGGGTCGTCGGCGACCTGGTCGATGAATGCGGCGAGCAGGGTCGCCGGGTCACGCCCGTCTTCGTTCGGGAGCTCACGCCCCAGCGTGTCGAACGGGACGGCGGCCGTGACCGAATTCGTGTGCGACATCAGAGTTGTCCTTCCGAGTCGTCAGCCGACCCCGCCCCGGCGATCACCGCGGCGGCATCGGTCACCAGTGTGTGCAAAGTGGTGGCTAGACCCGCCGCGCCGAGGGCGCCGAGCACACCGGGCACCAGCCCGGCCAGCGCGACGTTGATCAGCGCTTCGGGTTTCATCTTCGCGCCCATAGACCGGCTCACGGCGGTGAGCTTGGCGTCGAGCTCGGCGAAGGAGATGGCGTGCTCGCCGTGGACGAATGCCACGGTCGCCGGCGCCACACGGGCCGCCGAGCCGATCAGGCTCGGCAGGTCGGCGGTGGTCGGTGCGGTGGGTGCCTGCTCGGCGTCGGTGCGCACGTCGATGGCCCGAACCACCACGGCGGGATCGGCGGCGACGGCGGCGAGCACCTTGCGGAATCGCTCGGTGAGCACCCGGATGGTCTTGTCGTCGAAAAGGTCTGTGGCGTAACCGAAATGCATGTCGATGCCGTCGAGTTCGCCGTCGGCGTCGTAGCGCTGCACGGCGGTCAGGTGCAGGTCGAACTTGGCTTCGGTCAGGCCCGGATCGAGCGGCTGCACGCGTAGGCCGGGTAGGTCGATGCTGCCCGGTGGCATGTTCTGGAAGGTGAGCATCACCTGGAACAGCGGCGTGTAGGCGCCCGATCTGGTGCGCCCGAGCGCGTCGACCACCTGCTCGAACGGGACATCGGCATGCGCGATGGCGGCCAGGTCGCGGCGGCGGGCCTGGGCGAGCAGGTCGGTGAACGGGGCACGGGAGTCGACCTCGGTGCGCAGCACGACGGTGTTGACGAACATGCCGACGAGATCGTCGAGTTCGCGCGCGCCGCGACCGGCGACGGGGGCACCGACGGTGATATCGCTGCTGCCCGACTGCTTGGCGAGCAGCACGGCGAGGGCGCTGTGGACGACGGTGAACAAGGTGGTGTTGTTGCTGCGCGCCACCTCGTCCAGGCGTCGGGTCAGCGCTGAATCGACCGCGAATTCGCAAGCGGCGCCGTGCATCTCGCGCCGTGTCGATCTGGGGCGGTCGGTCGGGAGCGACAGAAGTTCCGGTGCGCCCGCGAGCTCCTGCGACCAGTACCGCAGCTGCTGGGACAGCACGCTGTCCGGGTCGTGCTCGTCACCGAGCACGGTGCGCTGCCAGACGCTGAAGTCGCTGTACTGGATTTCCAGTGGCGCCCAGCCTGGTTCGTTGCCCTGTGCGCGATCGACGTAAGCGCGCACCAGGTCCCGGGTCAGCGGTGCGATCGAGTAACCGTCGCCACTGATGTGGTGGACGACGACGACCAGGACGTGCTCGTTCTCGCCAAGTCTGTAGAGCGCTACGCGAACCGGCGGTGCGGCGGTGATGTCGAACGGCTGGGCGACCAGGGCGGCGATCCGGGCCTCGACGTCTTCGGCGGCGACCGGGATGGGCGTCAGGTCTACCGACGTCGACCACGCGGGCAGTACCTGTTGCACCGGTCCGTCCGGGGTGTCCGGGTACCGGGTGCGCAGGCTCTCGTGGCGGGCGAGCAGGTCGGCGATCGCGGCCTGCAGAGCGGCCAAGTCGAGTTCGCCGGTGAGGCGGATGGCGGCGGGGATGTGGTATGCCGAGGACTGCGGGGACAGCTGGTGCAGCACCCACATGCGCTGCTGCGCGGGTGCGAGTACGGCGGGTCCGTACTCGGTGCGCCGGGTGAGCGGCGGGCGTGCGCCCGTACGCTCGGCGGCGGAGAGCCGCTCGGCTAGGGCGGCGACGGTCGGTGCCTCGAAAACGGCCGCGACCGGCACCTGGGCGCCGAGTGCCGCACCGAGCCGGGCGGCGAGCCGGGTCGCCATCAGCGAGTTGCCGCCGAGGGCGAAGAAGTCGTCGTCCAGACCGGCGCTCGGGCAGGCGATCACCTCGGTGAAGACCTGTGCGACGAGCTGTTCCAGCGCGGTGACCGGTGCGCGGAAGGCCGCCTCGGTGAAAGCCGGTTCGGGCAGCCGGGCTCGGTCGACCTTGCCGTTGGCATTGAGCGGCAGGCTGTCGAGCACCACCACGGTGGCGGGGACCATATAGGCGGGCAGGTGGCCCGCGAGTTCGCCACGCAGGCGCGACGCGATGGTCTGCTCGCCACCGGGTGTCAGGTCGGCGACCGCCGCGTAGGCGATCAGGCGGGTGCCCGCACGGTCGTCGTCCTTGGCGATCGCGACCGCCGCACGCACGTCGGTGCAGCGCAGCAGTGCTGTTTCGACCTCACCGAGCTCGATCCGGAAGCCACCGATCTTGACCTGGAAGTCGGCGCGTTCCAGGTATTCGAGGGTGCCGTCATCACGCCAGCGGACGATGTCGCCGGTGCGGTACATGCGCGTCCCGGCCCGCTCGAAAGGATTGGCGACGAAGCGATCGGCGGTCAGGGCGTAGCGGCCGTGGTAGCCACGAGCCAACTGCGCGCCGGCCAGATACAGTTCGCCCGCCACCCCAATCGGCACGGGGTTGAGTCGGGTATCCAGCACGTACACCGCGCTGTTCCACTCGGGCGAACCGATCGGAACCACATGCGAAGGGTGCTGCGCGACTTCGTACTCCGTAATCGACACAGCGGCCTCAGTGGGGCCATACAGATTGTGCAGGCGAGCCGAGGTGCCGGACGCCAGGAACTGGGTGGCGGTCGCGGCCGGCAGCGCTTCACCGATGGCGAGGACCGCGCGCAGCGACAGAGGCAGGGTCGTTGCGGTCGGGACGTCGACATCGGCACTGGCGAGGAGCATGCCGATCAGTGATGGGACGGCGTGTAGCACCGTGACGCCGTAGCGGGTCATGGTGTCGCGCAAACGATCTGGTTCTCGTTCGTCGCCTGGGCGGGTGACGATCAGTGCGCCACCGCTGGTGAGGGGGGACCAGAATTCCCAGACCGACAGGTCGAAGGTGGCCGGTGTCTTCAGCAGGACACGGTCGGTGCCGGTCATGGTGAAACGGTCGTGCAGCCAGGCCAGCTGGTTGACGACGGCCGCGTGCGGGACGGTGACACCCTTGGGCAGGCCGGTGGAGCCGGAGGTGAAGATGACGTACGCGGGGTGCTCCGGGCGCAGCCGGGTGATGCGCTCGGCATCGGTCAGCGGCTCGTTCGACACCTCCTCCAGCGCACGATGATCCAGCTCGAAGACGGGCACGTTCACCGCGACGGGCACACCGTCCGCGACGGTGGTGAGCACACACATCGGTGCGGCGGTCTCGATGATGTAGGCGATGCGGTCGGCCGGGTGGTCGGGGTCGATCGGCACGTACGCGCCACCGGCACGGACCACCGCATGCATGGCGATCACCAGGTCGAGCCCTCGGCGCATGGCGAGCACCACGGTGCGTTCCGGGCCGACGCCTTCCGCGATGAGCAGGCGGGCGATGCGGTTCACCCGGGCGTCGAAGGTGCGGTAGTCCAGGGATTCCCCGGTATCGGCGTCGATCAGGGCGGTCGCGTCCGGGGTCCGCTCCGCTTGCCGGGCGCCGATGTCGGCCAGCGTGGCCGGGGCGACCGGGTGGGCGGTGGCGTTCCATGTCTCGAGCACACGAGCGCGGTCGGCGCCGAGCAGGTCGAGGTCGCCGACGCGGGTTTCCGGTGCGGCGGTGACGGCTTCGAGGATGCGGTGCAGCGACCGGGCGAACCGCTCGGCGGTGGTGTCGTCGAACAGGTCGGTCGCGTAGCCGAGCACCATGTCGATGCCCGCGGGTGACCCGTCGGCGGTGTAGTTGTCCAGGGCGAACAGGTGCAGATCGAATTGTGCGACGCCGGAATCGAATTCGATGTCGGTCACAGTGAGGCCGGGCAACTCCAGGTTTCCGCGATCGTGGTTCTGGAAGGAGTAGCCGACCTGGAACAGCGGGTGCCGGGCGGTGGAGCGGGCCGGGTTGAGCACCTCGACCAGCCGTTCGAACGGCACATCGGCGTGGGCGAAGGCGGCGATGTCGGCGGCGCGGGCCGCGGTCAGCAGCTCGGTGAACGGCGCCGCGGGCGTCACCGGGGTGCGCAACACCAGGGTGTTGACGAACATGCCGATGACCTCGTCGAGTTCGGTCTCACCGCGACCGGCGGTCGGGGTGCCGACGGCGATGTCGCCGGTGCCGGAGAGCCGCGCGAGCAGGGCGGCGAAGGCCGCGTGCACCACCATGAACAGGGTGGCGCCGTGCGTGCGGCCGAGCGCGGCGAGCCCGGCGTGCAGGTCGGCGTCGACGGTGAAGGCCACCTTGTCGCCGCGCAGGCTCTGCCGGGCCGGGCGCGGACGATCGGTCGGCAGCGCCAGCTGATCCGGAAGGCTCGCGAGCTGTCGCTGCCAGAAGGCGAGTTGCTGGGCGGCAACCGATTCGGGGTCGCTGTCGTCGCCGAGGAGTTCGCGCTGCCAGAGGGCGTAGTCGGCGAACTGGACGGCGGGCGGTGTCCAGCCGGGCGCGGTGTCGGCGAGGCGGGCGGTGTAGGCGCGCATCAGGTCAGCGACGAACGGTGCGATCGACGAACCGTCGGCGGTGATGTGATGCAGGACCGCCGCCAGCACGAACTCGGACTCGCCGAGGCGGAAGAGCCGCAGGCGGACCGGGATTTCGGCGGTGACATCGAAGGTGGTTTCGGCCAGCTCCCGAACAGCCTGCGGCAGAGACTCATCGGTGATCTCCACCGCGACCAGCGCCGGGATGGCTCCGGCCCGCGCAGGAGCCGAATCGACGGTCGCGGCTGCGACGTGATCGGCCGCCGGGGCAACGCGGGTCCCTACCACTTCGATCGGCCCGGCGGTTGGGAGCCCGTCGGCGGGGGTGATCGCTTGCGCGGCGGGGACGATGGACTGAATGGGGGTGCCGTCGACCTCGGGGTAGATGGTGCGCAGGGATTCGTGCCGGGCGATCAGATCGGCAACGGCCGCTCGGAGGGCGGGAATGTTCAGGTCGCCGGTGAGGCGGAGGGCGAACGGGATGTTGTAGGCCACCGAGGTGCGGTCGAAGCGGTTGAGGAACCACATGCGCTGCTGGGCGGGCGAGAGCGGCAGGCGGTCGGGGCGTGCCCGGCCGACCAGGGCGGGACGGTCCACCTTCGCCTGGGCATCCACGGCGGCGGCCAGGTCGCCGACGCGCGGCGCCTCGAACAGGGTGCGCACCCCGACCCTGCGGTCGAGTGCCGCGCCGATGCGGGCCACGGCCTTGGCGGCCAGCAGGGAGCTGCCGCCGAGGGCGAAGAAGTCGTCGTCGGCGCCGACCTGCTGGTCACCGGCGCCGAGCACCTCGGCGTAGACCGCGGCCACGATCTCCTCGGTGACGGTGGCGGGCTTGCGGTACACGGTGGTCTCGAAGACCGGCGCGGGCAGCGCGGCCCGGTCGAGCTTGCCGTTGACCGTCAGCGGAATCCGCTCGACGGGCACGACCGCGGCCGGAAGCATGTGCTCGGGCAGTGTGCGCGACAGTTCCTGGCGCAGCGCCGAGGCATCGATGTGCGCGGTGCCCGGCACGAGGTAGGCCACGATCCTCGGCTCGTCGACGATGTCCGTGCGCACCAGCACCGCGACTTCGCGGGGCGCCGCCGAGCTGTTCAGCAACGCCGCCTCGATCTCACCGAGTTCCACCCGGAACCCGCGCAGGCTCACCTGCTGGTCGGCACGACCGAGGTACTCCAGGTCGGCGCCGTCGCCGGTCGCCTTCCAGCGGGCCAGGTCGCCGGAACGGTAGGCGAGCGAACCGGGCGGACCGTACGGGTCGGCGACGAAGCGGCTCGCGGTCAGGCCGGCACGGTTCAGGTAGCCGCGCGCCAACTGTGGGCCGGACACGTAGATTTCACCGGGCACGCCCGCCGGAACGGGACGCAGCCGCGAATCGAGGACGCGCACGGTGAGTCCGGCGATGGCGCCGCCGATCACGCTGGCCGAGCCGGTGTCCGGGGTGATCTCGCGGTAGGACACATGCACGGTGGTCTCGGTGATGCCGTACATATTCACCAGTCGAGGCGCGTGCGGATGGCGGGCGAACCAAGCATCCAGTCGCTGCGGTTCCAGCGCTTCACCGCCGAAAATCACCGCGCGTAGCGCGAAATCGGCGAGAGCACCCTCGGCGGCGATGGCTGGGGCGTCCAGATCGGCGGCGATGAGCTGATAGAAGGCGGACGGGGTCTGGTTGAGGACGGTGACCTGTTCGCGGATCAGGAGTTCGCGGAACTGCTCTGGTGAGCGGGAGGTGTAGTAGTCGACGAGGACGATCGAGCCGCCGTGCAGCAGGGCGCCCCACAGTTCCCAGACCGAGAAGTCGAAGGCGTAGGAGTGGAACATCGTCCACACATCCGACGGACCGAACGCGAACTTTGCGGCCGTATTGTCCAGCAGCGCAAGCACGTTCGCGTGCGGTACCTGCACACCCTTGGGGCGTCCGGTGGAACCGGAGGTGTAGATGACGTAGGCCGTGTGCGCGGGTGCGAGCGTGGCGCGGCGGTCGGCGTCGGTGAGCGGTTCGGCACCGAAGTCGGCCAGGTTGCCGCAGTTCGGGTCGATCACCGGCCCGCCGAACCAGTCGCGCGGCAGACCGGTCTCCGCGTTGGCGACGGCGCACAGCGGGCGGGCGTCGTCGAGGACGTACTCGATGCGGTCGGCGGGATAGTTCGGGTCGATCGGCAGGTAACCGCCACCGGCCTTCAGCACCGCGAGCAGCGCGACGGTGAGTTCGACAGTGCGCGGAAGAGCGACGGCCACCAGCGTTTCCGGGCCGACACCTGCCGCGATGAGCCGCCGGGCGAGGCGGCTGGACCAGGCATCGAGCTCGGCATAGGTGAGCTGCCGTTCCCCCGCCTTCACCGCGACGGCCTGCGGATCGATGAGGGCGGCGCGGGCGAACCGGTCGACCATGGTGTCGCCGGTGTCGGCCACCGCGGCCTCGACGCTCGCCCAGTCGTACAGGGTGCGCTGCTGTTCCTCGGCGCTGAGCAACTGGATGTCGCCGACGACGACGGTCGGGTCCGCGACGACAGCGGCCAGCACCTGGGTGAAGCGGCGAGCGAGGACGGCCACGCTGGATTCGTCGAACAAGTCGGTGGCGTAGGCGATTTCGATCGACATGCCGTCGGCGCGTCCATCGATGTCGTCGGATTCGCGCAGGGTGAACTGCAGGTCGAACTTCGCGACGGCGGCGTCGAAATCGACGGGGGCCGCGTGCAATCCGGCCGCGTCGAGTGCGGGAACGGTGAAGTTCTGCAGGACGAGAGCCACCTGGAACAGCGGGTGCCGGTTGCGGGCCCGTGCCGGGTCGACGGCCTCGACGACCTGCTCGAAGGGGACGTCGGCGTGGGAGAGGGCGTCGAGGTCGCCCGCGCGCACGGCATCGAGGGTGGTTTCGAACTCGGCGCGCGGGTCGACCTGGGTGCGCAGGACGAGGGTGTTGACGAACATGCCGATCAGGCCGTCGATGGCGGCCTCACCGCGACCGGCGACCGGGGTGCCGATGGCGATGTCACCGCTGCCCGACAGCCGCGCCAGCAGCACGGCCAGCGCCGCGTGCACGGTGCTGAACAGGGTCGCCTCGTGCTTGCGGGCCAGTTCCCGCAGCTCACTGTGGAGATCGGAGTCGATCTGGAACCGGTGCACACCGCCGCGGAAGCTCGAATCGGCCGGACGTGGCCGGTCGGTCGGCAGTTCCAGCTGTTCGGGCAGACCGGCGAGGGTGCGCTGCCAGAAGGCGAGTTGGGTGTGGGAGAGCGAGCCGGGGTGGGCGGGGTCGCCGAGGGCCTCGTCCTGCCAGAGGGCGTAGTCGGCGTACTGGACCGGCAGTGGCGACCAGGTGGGGGCGATGCCGTCGCGGCGGGCGGCGTAGGCGGTCATCAGGTCGGTGGCCAGCGGGCCGAGGGAGAAACCGTCGGCGGCGATGTGGTGAACGACGAGGACGAGGACGTGCGCGTTGTCCGTCGCGAACAGTGTTGCGCGGAACGGGATCTCGGTGGTCAGGTCGAAGCGCACCGCGGCGCATGCCAGCAGTCGGGCGGGCAGTTCCTGCTCGGTGACCGGCTCGGGTGTCAGCGCGAGCGGGGCGGGACCGGCGATCCGCTGCTCGGCACCGTCAGGGCCTTCGGGGTAGCTGGTTCGCAGGGTTTCGTGCCGGTCGATCACATCGGCGAGGGCCGCCTCTAGCGCGGCGATATCGAGGTTGCCGGTGAGGCGCAGGGCAACCGGGATGTTGTCGACGGCGTCGCCGGGACCGTCGGCGTCGGCGAGGAAGCGATTGAGGAACCACATGCGCCGCTGCGCCGGCGAAAGCGGAATGTGCTGCGGGCGTGCACGAGTCGTGAGCGCCACCCGACCGCCGGTGCCGCGCAGCGCCGCGCATCGTTCGGCCAGTGTGTGGACGGTCGGCGCGTCGAAGAGCAGACGCACGGGGACCTGGGTGTCGAGGGCGGCACCGAGCCGGGCCACGACCTGGGTGGCGGTGAGCGAGTTGCCGCCGAGGGCGAAGAAGTCGTCGTCGAGACCGACCTGCCGATCGGCCGGGAAGCCGAGCACGGCGGCGAAGGTGGCGGCGACGATCCGCTCCACCTCGGTCGACGGCGCACGGAAAGCCGCGGCCTCGAAAACCGGTGCGGGCAGTGCCTTCCGGTCGAGCTTGCCGGAAGCGTTCAGTGGGAATTCGTCGAGCACCACGAATGCCGACGGGACCATGTAGGCCGGGAGGGTGCGAGCCAGCGTCGACTCGACGACCTCGAGATCCGGGGCGCCGACGAGATAGCCGACCAGCACGTCGTCGCGGACCAGAACCGCAGCCTGGGCAACCTGGGGCACCCTCGACAGCGCTGCTTCGATCTCACCGAGCTCGATCCGGAGTCCACGCAGCTTGACCTGGAAATCGGTGCGGCCCAGGTACTTCAGCTCGCCACGTGCGAAGCGCACCGGCGCACCGGCCACGTCTTCTCCGGCGAGGGTATCGGTGTCGGCCGAGGAATCAGCACCACTCGTGCGGGCGTCGATGTGCGACACACTCACTGCCGGGTCATCCTCTGCGAGGACCGTCCAGCTCACCAGATCGCCGGTGCGGTACATGCGCTCGCCGGGGGTGAACGGGTTGGCGACGAAGCGGTCGGCGGTGAGGTCGGGGCGACCCGCGTAGCCACGGGCCAGCTGAATGCCTGCCAGGTAGAGCTCGCCGGGGACACCGGGCGGGACCGGGCGCAGGCGGGCGTCGAGGATGTAGACCTGGGTGTTGTGGACCGGGGCGCCGATCGGGACGGTGACCTCGTCGGCGTCGACGACCTCGTGGTAGGTCACGTCGACGGCGGCTTCCGTCGGGCCGTACAAGTTGTGCACAGCTGTACCGGTGAGCTCGCGCATGGCCTGGGCGGGCGTCGGCGGCAGCGCCTCGCCCGAGGCGAAGACCAGCCGCAGCGACGCGCACCGGGGAGTGGTGAGTTGCCCGGCCGTCGGAGCGATGTCGGCACCCAGCGCGCCGACGAACACCGTGAGCATCGAGGGGACGAAGTGGGCGACGGTGACGGCTTCGCGGTCGATGAGATCGGCGAGGTAGGCCGGGTCGCGGTGGCCGTCGGGGGCAGCGAGGAGGAGACGGGCGCCGATCTGCAGCGGCCAGAAGAACTCCCACACCGAGACGTCGAAGGTGGCGGGTGTCTTCTGCAGGACGGTGTCGGCGGGGGTGAGGCGGTAGGCGTCCTGCATCCAGATCAGCCGGTTGACGATCGCGGCGTGCGAGACGACAACCCCCTTGGGCTTGCCGGTGGAGCCGGAGGTGAAGATCAAGTAGGCGGCATTGTCCGGGGTGAGGGTGGCGAGGCGGTCGTCGTCGGTGACCGGGGCGGCCGGGTAGTCGGTGGTGTCGACCTGATCCAGGTCGAGGACGACAGCGCGCTCGGCACTGGCCAGATCGAGACCGTCCGCCTCGCGGGTGAGCACGCACACCGGGTCGGCGGCGTCGAGCACCTGCGCGATGCGCTCGGCGGGGTGGTCGGGGTCGAGCGGCACGTACGCCCCGCCTGCGGTGAGCACCGCGTACATGGCGACCACCAGGTCGGTACCGCGGCGCAGCCCGAGGGCAACCGTGCGGTCGGGGCGTACGCCGATCGAGATGAGCAGGCGGGCGAGGCAATTCACCCGCTCCCCGAATTCGGCATAGGTGAGGGACCGACCCTCGAATGTCACCGCGGTCGCACCCGGCGTCCGGGCGGCCTGCGCCTCGAACAGCGAGACCAGGTTCGCCCCCTCGATCACCGGGAACGCGGTGTCGTTCCAGGTTTCGAGCAGCAGGGTGCGCTCCGCGGCGCCGAGCAGGTCGATGTCGCCGATCACGACGTTGGGATCGGCGCTCACCGTATCCAGCACCCGTAGGAGGCGGGTGCTGAAATCTGTGACGGTCCGCGCGTCGAACAGGTCCGTGGCGTACTCGAAGCGGGCGAGCAGGCCGTCGGAGGTTTCGCGCAGCGTCAGGTGCAGGTCGAATTTGGCTGTGTTGGTGTCGATCTCGATCTCGGTGGCGGTGAGGCCCGCGAGTTCGAGTTCGGTCCGGGTGGTGTTCTGGAAGTCGAGCATCACCTGGAAGAGGGGGTGGCGTGCGGTCGAGCGTTGTGGGTCGACCACCTCCACGAGCCGGTCGAAGGTGACGTCGGCGTTGGCGAGTGCGCGCAGGTCGGCGTCGCGGACGGTGCCGACGAGATCGGTGAAGGTGGCATCCGAGGGGACCCGGGTGCGCAGCACGAGCGTGTTGACGAACATCCCGACGAGCCGGTCGAGGGCCTGGTCACCGCGACCGGCCACGGGCGTGCCGACCGAAATGTCTTGCTGGCCCGAGAGTTTCGCCAAAGTAGCGGCGAACGCGGCGTGCAACACCATGAACAGCGATGCGTGGGACTCGGTCGCCAGCGCGCGCAGGCGGTCGGTGATCGTCGCGGGAATCGAGAAGGCGTGGCGGGCTCCGCGACCCGATGCCACGGCCGGACGCGGACGGTCGGTGGGAAGTGTCAGCAGGTCGGGCAGGTCCGCGAGTTCTGTTGTCCAGAAATCGATCTGACGGGCCATCGGCGACGACGGGTCGTCCTCGGCGCCCAGCGCATCCCGCTGCCAGAGCGCGAAGTCGGCGTACTGCACGGGCAGCGCGGTCCACTCCGGGGCGGTGCCCGCGCGGTGGGCCGCGTAGGCGAGCATCACGTCGTGGGTGAGCGGCGCCACCGACCAGCCGTCGGCGGCGATGTGGTGCACCACGAGCACCAGGACGTGCTCGTCGGCGGCGGTGCGCAGCAGGCGCAGGCGGACCGGCGGCTCCTGATCCACCGCGAACGGCACGGCGGCGAGCGCGCGGACGCGATCGTCGAGCGTCGCGGGATCGATGTCCTCGGGCTCGAGGGCGACGGAGAACCGATCGAGAACCTGCTGGAACGGGATACCGTCGACGGCCGGGTAGCGGGTGCGCAGAGTTTCGTGCCGGGCGATCACCGCGTCAACTGCCGCGGCCAGCGCGGCGTGGTCGAGATCGCCGGTCAGGCGGATGGCGGCGGCGATATTGTCGGCCGCCGACTCCGCGTCGAACTGGTTGAGGAACCACATCCGCTGCTGCGCGTAGGACAGCGGAATCCGCTGCGGACGTTCACTCGCGACGAGTGCGGGCAGCGCGACGGTCTGCTCCGAACCGGCCAGGCGGGCGGCGAGCGCGCTGACGCTCGGCGCTTCGAACAGCATCTTCAACGGCACACCGGCACCGAGCGCGGCGCCGAGCCTGGACACGACCTGCGTGGCGACCAGTGAGTTGCCACCGAGAGCGAAGAAGTCGTCGTCCGCGCCGACCAGCTCCACGCCGAGCACGTCGCCGAACACCTGAGCCACCACGGTTTCGGTGCCAGGCGCGGGAGCGTGGAATGCCTTCGCCGCGAATACCGGCTCCGGCAACGCCCGCCGATCCAGCTTCCCGTTCGGCGTCAACGGCAACGCATCGAGCACCACGAACGCCGACGGCACCATGTGCGCCGCCAGCCGTCCACGCAGCGCTTCGGCGATCCTCTCCGGGAACGCTTCGGAGCCCTTGTCCAACGGTGTAGCCGGCACGAGGTAGGCGACGAGCTGGTCACCGCGATGGGCATCGCGGCGGACCATCACGACGGCCTGGCGAATCGCCGGGTCGGTGAGGAGGGCGGATTCGATTTCGCCGAGTTCGATCCGGAACCCGCGCAGTTTCACCTGGTCGTCGTTGCGGCCGACGTAGACGAGGGTGCCTTCCGGGGTCCAGCGGACCAGGTCGCCGGTGCGGTACATGCGGGCGCCCTGCTCCCAGGGGCAGGCGACGAAGCGGGTGGCGGTGAGGGCGGCGCGGTCGCGGTAGCCACGGGCGAGCTGGGCGCCCGCCACGTACAGCTCACCGGTGACTCCCGCGGGCACCGGGCGGAGCCTGCTGTCGAGCACCCACTGAGCGATGCCACGCAGCGGTGTGCCGAGGGTGAGTGGGGTGTCGGCGGTGAGGGGTGCGCTGATGTTGGTGGCGACGGTGGTCTCGGACGGGCCGTAGGCGTTGACGAACACGCGGCCCACCGGACCCTCGGTCCAGCGCGCGACCAGCTCGGGCGGGCACGCCTCGCCACCGACCATCACCATGCGCAGGTGCTCGAGCCGGGCGGGATCGAGCACGGCCAGCGCTGACGGCGTCATGAGCGCGTGTGTGACCCGCTGCTCCGAAAGCAGGTGCGCCAGTTCGTCACCGACGTGCCGACCGGGCTCGGCGATCACCAGGGTGGCGGCCGAGTTCACCGCGAGCAGGAACTCCATCACCGAGATGTCGAACGACGGTGAACCCACCTGCAGCACCCGCGCGTCCGGCGAGCCGACCATGCGATCGGTCTCCTCGGCGGCGAATCCGGCGATCCCGGCCTGGGTCACCAGCACGCCCTTGGGCAGACCGGTGGAACCGGAGGTGTAGATGACGTAGGCGAGGTGCTCGGCCCGCAGCGGACGCACCCGGTCGAGATCGGTGACGGGTTCGCTGGAACGCGAGGCGCATTCGGCCATAAGTTTGAGCTCGTCGAGGGCCAGCCATTCGATCGAGGCGGGCAGCGCGGCGGCCGACCCGTCGACGGTCAGACCCAGGCGCGCGCCGGAATCGGTGACCATGTGGGTGATCCGGTCCAGCGGGTAGCTCGGGTCCACGGGCAGCCAGGCCGCACCTGCCTTCGCGACCGCCCACACGGCCAGCACCGATTCGATGGAACGCGGAATGCCCACGGCAACAACGTCGTCCGGTTCGACGCCCGCATCGATGAGCACCCGGGCCAGTCGCGACGAGGCCCGCTCGAGCTCCCGGTAGGTGAGGGTGCGGTCGCCGTCGGTGACGGCCTCCCGCTCCGGGTCGGCCGCGACGGCGGCGGCGAGCAGGTCGGGCAGCAGACCGGTGGCGGTGACGGGTGCGCCACGCAGGCCGGTGAGCCGGGCCTGTTCTTCCACCGACAGCAGCGGCAGGTCGCCCACGGCGGTTTCCGGTGCGGCCGAGGCGGCGGCGAGCAAACGCACGAAGCGCGCACCGAGGTCACGGATATCGGTTTCGTCGAACAGATCGGTGGCGTACAGAGCGACTGCCTCGATGCCATCGGCCTCGCCAGTGGCGGAACGCTTTTCGGCCAGGGTGATCTGCAGATCGAACTTGGTGATGTCGAGTTCGATCTCGTGCACGGTGACCGGCGAGCCCGCCAACTCGAAGGTGGTGTCGAGCACCGCCTGAAAGTTCAGAGCCACCTGGAACAGCGGGTGGCGTGACTGCGAGCGCGCCGGGTTCACCACATCGACGAGCCGGTCGAACGGCACCGTGGTGTGCGCGAACGCGGCCAGGTCGGTCTCGCGCGTGTGCTCGAGGGCGGCCGCGAAACTCGCGGCCGTGTCGACCTCGGTGCGCAACACGAGCGTATTGACGAACATGCCGATCAGGTCGTCGATAGCCCGGTCACCGCGGCCCGCGACACCGGTGCCGACGGCGATGTCGGTGGTGCCCGACAGGCGGGCGAGCAGCACGGCCAGCGCGGTGTGCAGCACCATGAACAGCGAGGCGCCCGCCTGCTGTGCCAGTTCGGTCAGCCTGCGGTGCAGGTCGGTGTCGATGGTGAACTCCACCCGCGCACCGCGCATGCTCGGTTCCACCGGACGCGGCCGCGCCGACGGCAACTCGAGCTGGTCGGGCAGTCCCGCCAGAGTGCGTTCCCAGAAGGCGATTTCGCGTGCCGCGAGCGAGTTCGGGTCGCTCTCGGCGCCGAGGAGCTCACGCTGCCACAGGGTGTAGTCGGCGTACTGCACGGTCAGCGGCGACCAGTCGGGGTCGACGCCGTCGGTGGCGGCGCGGTAGGCGGTGAGCACATCGCGGACGAGCACCTGCAGCGAAACACCGTCCGCCGCGATGTGGTGCAACACGACGGCGAGCACGCATTCACCGTCACCCGCCGTGACAGCGCGGCCGACCGCGTTTTCATGACGGGCTTCGACGCCGAGTTCGTCGGATCCCGTGTGCGGTTCGCCTCGCGCGGCGGTGTCGGCAACCACGAACACCTGCGCGCGGAACGGCGCCTCGCGCTCCAAATCGAAACCGGTGGAGGCGAATCGGGTGAGCTCGGCATCCAGATCTGCGGCGTTCACCTCGGTCGGCGCACCGATGCGCACCAGCCCGGACGGGCACACCACCTGCTCGGCCACCTCGCCCGCCGTATCGACAGCCGGGAAGACGGTGCGCAGGGCCTCGTGCCGGTCGACCACGGATTCGAGCGCGCTCAGCAGCGCAGGGAGATCCGCAGTGCCGCGCAAACGCACCACGAAGGGCATGTTGTAGCCGGGCGCGGCCGGGTCGAACCGATTCAGGAACCAGATGCGTTGCTGTGCGGGGGAAAGCGGAATCGTCGACGGGCGCGGTCGGGCGGCGAGAACCGGCAGCTGGGCGCTCACACCGGCGTCGGCGCGCTCGGCGATCACCGCGGCCAGCCGCGCCACCGTAGTGGCGCCGAACAGGTCGCGCACCGTCAGACCGCAGCCGAGATCGGCGCCGAGGCGCGCCGCGACCTGGGTGGCGACGAGGCTGTTGCCGCCGAGCGCGAAGAAGTCGTCGTCGCGGCCGATCCGCTCGAGGCCGAGCACCTCACCGAAGACCCGCGCCACCGTCTCCTCCATCGGCCCGGCGGGCTCGGTGTAGGCGACGACGGTGCGAGCGGGAGCGGGCAGCGCCTTGCGGTCGAGCTTGCCCGAGGCGTTCACCGGCAGCTCGTCGAGCAGCACGAACGCGGCGGGAACCATGTAGGCGGGCAGGGCGCGCAGGGCGGCCTCACGCAGCGCGTCGACGGTGACCGCACCGGCCTCGGCCACCACATACGCGACAAGTTGTTCGCCGACACCCGCGTCGTCACGCACGACGACAACCGCGCGCGCGGCACCCTCGACGCCGTCGAGGATCGCTTCGATCTCACCGAGTTCGATGCGCAGGCCACGCAACTTCACCTGGAAGTCGGTGCGGCCCAGGTATTCCAGTTCACCGTTGGTCGTCCAGCGCACGAGGTCGCCGGTGCGGTACATGCGTTCGCCCGCCGCCGCCGGGTCGGCGACGAACCGGCCCGCGGTGAGCTCGGGACGGCCGACATAACCCCGGGCGAGCTGTACCCCCGACAGATACAGCTCACCCGGAGCCCCGACCGGAACCGGCCGCAGCCGCGAGTCGAGAACATGGAGCCGGGTATTGAACACCGGCGCGCCGATCGGCACCGTCACCCGGTCGGCGTCGGTCACCTCGTGGAAGGTGACGTCGACGGCGGCCTCGGTGGGACCGTAGAGATTATGCAGCCGGGCCCCGGTGAGCAACCGCAACCGCTGCGCCAGCGGGGCGGGCAGCGCCTCACCCGAGGCGAAAACCAGTCGCAGCGACCCACGTTCGGCGATCTCCTGCTGGGCGAGGAAGGCCTCGAGCATCGACGGCACGAAATGCGCGACGGTGACGCCGTATTCGCCGATCACCCGACGCAGGTAGGCGGGATCGCGGTGCCCGTCCGGCTCGGCGAGCAGCAGTGTGGCACCGATCTGCAAGGGCCAGAAGAACTCCCACACCGACACGTCGAAGGTCGTCGGCGTCTTCTGCAGCACGGTGTCCACGCCGTGCAGGCGGTAGCTGTGCTGCATCCACACCAGCCGGTTCACGATCGCGGCGTGCTCGACGGCCACACCCTTGGGCAGACCGGTGGAGCCGGAGGTGAAGATGACGTAGGCCGGATGCTCCGGCCGCAGCGGGGCCGTGCGGTCCGCATCGGTGAGCGGCTCATCGGCGTACCAGCTCAGGTCGATGTCATCGACCGCGAGCACCGGCACGTCGGTGGCGACGACTTCCTCTCGCGTTGTGGTGAGAATCGCGGCGGGAGAGGCGGTTTCGAGAATATGGGTAATGCGGTAGCCGGGGTGGTCAGGATCGATCGGCACGTACGCCGCACCGGCGGCGAGCACCGCGTACATGGCGACCACCAGGTCGGCGGAACGCCGAATGCTCAGCGCCACCAGCGATTCCGGTCCGATACCCTCTGCCCGCAGCCGTCGTGCCAGCCGGGCGGCCCGCTGCGACAGTTCGCGATAGGTGAGCGCCTCGCCGGAACCGGCCATCCGGACAGCCACGGAATCGGGCGTGCGCAGAACCTGCGCCTCGAACATCGCGGGCAGGGTCGCCGACGCCACTTCGCGCTCGGTGAGCACGGCCGTCACATCGAAGCCGGTGGCGTTCCAGATCTTGGTGCTGACCTCGAGTTCCAGCTCGGTGGCCACCTCGACGGCGCCGACCGGAGTATCCAGGTCGACCGCGGTCAGCCGCTCCAGGAAGCGCAGGAAACGGCAGTGATGCCGGGCCAGCGAATCGGCGTCGTAGAGGTTGGGGTTCGCCTCGAAATCGACATGCACCCGGTCGTGATCGCCGTAGTACACATTCAGGCTCAGATCCTCGATCGGCCCCGTCGACAGCACCCGGTAGCGCCCGGTGGTGTTGCCGAGCAGCAGGCTGGTGCGGAACAGCATGAAGTTCGCGAGCGGACCGAACAGCGCGCGCCGGGCCGGGCGACCGTCGTCCTCGGCGTCGCGGCGGATGTCCTCGGCGCGGTAGCGCTGGTGGCGCAGCGCACCGGCCACCTCCACCCGGGCCGCGCGCAGCAGCTCGCCCCAGGTGGTGCTCGCCCCGGCCGCGCCGGTCGGCAGGCGCAGCGGAACGATATTGGACAGCATGCCGGCCGAGCGCCGCATGACAGCGGTGGTCCGGGCCGTAACAGGCAGGCTCAGCACCGCGTGCGGCCGGTCGGTGAGCCGGCCGAGGTAGGCGGCGAACGCGGCGAGCAGCACCGCAGACAGTGTCGAATCATCGCTGGCGGCAATGGTTTCCAGACGCTCCACCAGTTTGTCGGTGAGCCGTCCGCCGGTGACCAGGTTGATCGCCGAGCGCGGCGCGGTGCGCGGGTCGAGCGCGGTCGGGCTGTCCAGGCCCGCGATACGCTCGGCCCAGTGCTCACGATCGGCGGCGAAGCGAGTGCTCTCGCGGTAGCGCTGTTCGCCCTCGACGAGTTCGGCGAGGTCACCCGGCACCACCCGCGACGGCTCGAAGTCGAGCATCCGGGCGGTGTAGAGTTCCGCGATGCGCTGCGACAGCGTGAACGCGCCGTACCCGTCGAGCACGATGTGGTGTCCCCGCAGGTACCAGAACCAGCGCTCCGCACCCACCCGCAGCACCGCGCCCGCGACGAGGCGGTCGGTGAGCAGGTCGAGCGGGGCGCCGAATTCCGCGCGCATCCACTCCTGGGCCGCGGCGACGGGGTCGTCGTGGTGGCGCAGATCGATCAGCGGGAGCTCGCTCTCGATCGGGAGCGAGTGGTCGACCACCTGATACGGAACACCATCGCGCTCACCGATCCGCACCAGCGGCGAACCGTAGGTGTGTGCGGCCTCGGCCGTAACCGCTTGCAGCACATCGGGATCCAGCTCCCCGGTGATGTCCACGTACTGGGCGATGGTGATCGGCACGTCGGGGTCGAGCAGCTGCGCGTACCAGACCCCCAGCTGAGCGGGGGTCAGCGGGAACGGTGCCGACGCACCCTCCGCTTCCTGCGGTCGCGCGCTGAACCCACCCAACTCCGTACCGTGCACCAGAGCCTCCTCGTATCGCGAAAAAACAGCAGTCCGAACGTTTTCGGGCAGCACGAAGACACCTGAGGTACCTCGTGGTCGCCGATGGGTCCGGCCAAGAGCGCGATGGGCACAACGCCACATCCGCGCAGATCCCCGACAGATCATGTGGACGAGAGCGGCGATCCACCTCGGATCGCCTGCGGCGGCGGACAGATCGTCGGCCGCGGTTGGTCTAGCTGTTGATCGTTCCTCCAATGTCGCCTACATCACATGGCGCCTGTCCATGCAGTGCCGACACTAGGCGTTCAGTTAATAAAAAGGAACTTATTCCGATAAAAAAGTCAGACGGGCGTCCAGTCGGTTTCCGGAGCTGGGCACGACCTGGCCATGAGTGTGCGCTCCAACACATCGACTACAGATATGTGAGCTAGCACACTTTCAGAACCGGAGACTAGGAGCCGAAACGTTGCATCTGCGTTGCATCGGCACCGAGGCGCCGATCGAGCACCCGGATCTTGGCTTCGATCTGCGCATACAGGGGTGAATCGCGATCGACCGTCGCCCGATAGGCAGCCCAGGCTGCGGCATCGTCGCGCCCCTCCTGACCCGCGGTCCACCGGCGCAGCACGGCCGGGTCGGCCGAGGCGAGCACCGCGGTACGCAACCGCACCCGCAACTCGTCGCGGAGGTCGCAGATGCCCGGCGCCGAGGAACGCGGCAACACCGGACCGGCGTACAACCGTAATGCGGATTCGATATCACCGGAATCCAGCGCGGCCCGCAGCGCCTCCACATCGGTTGCGACATGCACTTGTAAGCGGTATGGGCGCGAGGCGACCACCGTCGCGCCGACCACCGCGCGCAACCGGGACATGGCGGCGCGGATCGTGCCGTTGTCCAGATCGGTGTCGTCGAGCAGCAGCGCGAGATGATCCGAACCGAGACCCTCGGGATGCTCGGTGAGCAACAGCAGGATCTCGGCATGACGTTGCGACAGCGGTACCCGCTCCCCCGCCACGCTCAAGTGCGGTTGCCCGAGCCCGAGCACATCGAGCGCCAACCTGGCCTGTTCGGGTTCGGCCGCCGAGTCGCTTCCGCGTACCGAGGTGGTTTCGCCTCGGCCCGCCCGCATGGCTCGCAGCACCAGATCCATCTCGGCGGCGGTGGCGGCGGCCTTGACCAGCGCGAGGATTTCCGGCTTGGCCACCCGCATCCCGCCGGCAATCATCAGCACCCCGACCAGCCTGCCGTCCGGCTCGTGCACGGGCGCCGCCGCACCGGTGATCTGGTGCATGCGGTGCAGGAAATGTTCGGGCCCATGGATCCAGGTGGCCCGGCCGGTGCGCACGACGAGGCCGACGGCATTGGTGCCGATGCGCCGTTCGCTGAGGTCGTCGCCTTCGCGCAGACCGATCTCGGCGGCCGCGGCGACCTGGTCGGGATTACCGTGCACGCAGAGCACACGGCCGAACTGGTCGGCGACGGTGACGATGAGCCCCGCCCGCGCCGCGTCCTGGACCAGCAGTTTGTCGATCAACGGCATGAGGGCGGCGATAGGGTGGGCATCGCGATACCGCACCAGGTCCGCGCCGCGCAGACCGCGGCCGTCGACCATATCGGTGGGATCGATCCCACCGCGTACGCTGCGTAACCAGGACTCGAGAACGAGCGGACGCAACAGACCGGCCAGCTGGGTCAGCTGTTCACCACCGGCACTGAGAAAACCATGGGCCTGTGCGGCATAGGCTTCCAGAGCACCGAGCTGCGCGCCCGCCTCCGTAGCCTGCCGTGGGGGCCGCCCACCTGCAAGATTGCTGACCATTTGCCTTTCTTTCCCGCTACAAACTGTACCGGGCAGTTATCGGGCCAAACGCCAGAAGTGCGGGTTTGTCCCGCAGGTCACATTGTGCTACCAGATGTCACTCCGTCACACCGTGTAGCACGCCGCTATGGCTGCGGCGAGCGTCACTACCGTGGCCTGTGGGCCCCGCGTCAGCGGCACCGGGACGACCGAAAGGTCGGCAATACTCAATCCTTCGATTCCGTGCACGTGACCGAGCTCGTCGACGACCGATTGCTCATCGTTCGCCGGACCCATCCGGCAGGTGCCGGACAGATGCTGGGACGTCCCACTATTGGCACGTAGCCAGTGGTCGTCGACGGGCCCGAACCTCAGGTCGAACAGTTCGCACGCCAGCTCGACGCCCGTGCGCAGGTTTGCCCGGTCCGCCGCGGTGAGCAGCCTGCTCTGATCGATATGGACCGGCACGGTGGGGTCGGCCGAACGCAACGTCAGTTCGGCGGCGCCGGTCGGCCGCATGTGCGCCACCCCGAGCCTGCGCACACCGGGTGTGAACACAGGTGTGTACGGCCGGAATTCGAGGTCGTCGTGTTCGAGCACGTACTCGAGGGCGACGGTCGACGCGGCCGGTTCGGGTCCGGAGAACTCCACGCCGATCTCGGGATGATCGGTGCACCACGACCCGACGGGGGCGGGCCGGACCACCGGAATGCCGAGTGCGCGCAGTTGCCGCTCGGGTCCGATGCCCGAACGCAGCAGCAGCGCGGCCGATTCCACGGCGCCCGCGCAGAGCACGATCCGGTCGGCGTCGGTGCGTCCGTGTTCGTGGCCGCGCACCCACTCCACACCGACGGCCCGGCTGCCGTTCATGACCAGGCGCGTCACCGTCGTTTCCCCGACGACGGTGAGGTTGGGCCGGTCGAGGACCGGATACAGATGGGTGATGCCCGGTCCGGCGCGCCGGTTTCCCGAGATCGCGAGCGGTACCCGTCCGAAGCCGTCCGGTGCGTCGAGTGCGTTGAGGTCGGCGACCTCGCGCAATCCGGCGGCCGCGCATCGTTCGGCGAATTCGGCGCTGAACGGAGTGGGATCGGTGGTCCGGACAACCGGGATCGGCCCGTCGGTGCCGTGGCCGGGATCGGTGCCGTGATCCAGGTCGTTCTCCAGGCCCCGGAAGAACGGCAGCAACGTGTCGAAGGTCCATCGCTCGCTGTTCCAGTCCGTGAAGCCCGCGGCGGGCGGCCGGATGAAATAACTGCCGTTGATCGCCCCTGATCCGCCGATCAGCTTGCCACGCACCAGGTTTCCCGCGTAGCGCCAGAGCACCGCCGACTCCGGTCCGACCGGGAGATGGCCGGGGTCGAGCAGTTCGGCGGGAATGTCGGCCGTTGCGGGCCACACCTGTCCCGCCTCGAGCACCAGCACCGTGTGGGCCGGGTCGTCACTGAGCCGAGCCGCGAGCACACACCCCGCCGAACCGGCCCCGACCACCAGCGTGTTCGGCAACGCGGACAGCTCAGTTCGGCGGAACGTGCGGCTTCAGCGCCTCGAAGCTGCGTGCCCGGATGACGCCGAGCCACAGCCCGGTGCCGTAGGCGACATCGTCGAGCCGCTTGTAGGCCACATAGCGCAGCGGATCGAGGCCACCGGAATCGCGGTGGGTGAACCAATCGGCCAGTCCGTCGGCCAGTGCCATGGTGACCGCGATCTTCCTGATCCGCTTCGAGGCGAGTACCGCCAACAGCGTCACCGGCCAATAGTCACGACACATCGCCGAGGCCAATCGCCAGAGCCCGGCGAAGAATCCGCGCGCCAGATACACCGCCGCGATGCGCGTGGGATTGTCGAGTTCGGCGAACACCCGACGCATCCGGACCAGCGCCGTCGCCAGGGTGACCAGCCCGCCGAGCAGCCCCCATTTCGACAGGGTGGCGAACAGGATCGCGGCGAGCACCGTCCACTTCGGCACGCTCAGCGGCGAGACCATTTCCCCGTGCCGCTTGCCCAGCGGCGCGGCGCCCGTGCCGTAGAACAGCTTTCGCGTGAACCAGGCCCGGAACTCGACCCGGTGGTCGTGGGCGACGTGGGCGGCCGGTTCGTAGCGCAGTCGCCAGCCTGCCCGCTCGAGCCGCCAGCACAGGTCGACATCCTCGGCCACCTGCATGGATTCGTCGAACCCACCCTCGCCGAGCAGTGCCGCGCGCCGGGCGAGCAGTGCCGCGCTCGGCACGTACGACACGATGCCGCGCGCGTGCACCGCGGCCTCGCGCCTGCCCAGATCCAGCGAGGAGCGGGTGTGTTCGTAGCGAGCCAGCGCGTTGGACTCCGAATCCAGGGCGACGATGCGCGGGGCGACCAGCGCCACCTGCGGATCGCTGAAATGCCCGAGCATCACCTCGAGCCAGCCGCTGCGCGGCACCACATCGGAGTCGAGGAATGCGACGAAACCCGTTGACGCCGCCCGCAACCCGGCATTTCGGGCGGCGGCCGGGCCGAGTGGTCGCTCGTGACGCAGCACCGTCACCTGACCGCGCCCCGGCCGGGGCGGGATGCGCACCGGTTCGTCGGAACCGTCGTCGACGACGATCACATTGTGTCCGCGCAGTGAACCGAGCAGCCGCACGAGTCCGTCGGCGTTGTTGTAGAGCGGGACGACGACCGTGACGTCGTCGGGTGAGGGCAGCAGCCGGGGTCGCGGGTTGGCGACCCCGGAGTCGAGGAGTCTGCGGGCGACGATCGCGGACTTGGTATCGGTGACCTCGAGGTACCCGTCGCCGATCAATTCGGCGGCCTCGGGTGCCAGGCGCAGCATCCGTGCGGGCGATCCGCCGATCAGGATCCGACCCCCGGAAAATGCGCGTACCCGTGGATCGATCCGTACCCCGAAGCCGTCGGGCAGACGATCATGGCGCATTCCTCGCATGCTATTCGCACTTGGCCCGCCAAACATCATCACCCCAGAAAAAAGGAAGAAACTCCGCTCGAAATGCCGCTCCGACCGCTTAGTTGACGTGTCGAGCAAGATCGGCAGCGCACCGCTGGCAACCGCGACGCGACTACCCGAGCGGACTCTCGTTGCACGCCTTGGCCGGTGGCTGACGCACGGTCAGTGGCAGCGACACCCGGGTGCGGGCACGCACCGGCCGCGAGTGGTCCACCGCCGGGCGCGGAACGACGCGGCCCGGTGCCGACAACGCCGCCTCCCCGTACCCCTGCACACACTCCGGGTCGGGTCCGTTGGCGGGCAGACCGGTGAAGAATTTGGCGGCCATGCATCCGCCACGGCAGGCGTCGTAGTGGCTGCACTTGGTGCAGGCGCCGCCGTCGACCGGCTCGCGCAGTTCGGCGAACAGTTCGGCGTTGGTCCACACACCGTCGAAACCGCCGTCGGTGAGGATGTTTCCGGCCTTGAACCGGTCGTGGATGGCGAACGGGCAGGCGTAGACGTCGCCCACCGGGTCGACCAGGCAGACCACCCGGCCCGCACCGCACATGTTCAAGCCCGGCAGGGCCGAACCGAAGGCCGACAGGTGGAAGAAGGAGTCGCCGGTGAGCACGCCCTCGCCGTTGCGCACGAGCCAGTCGTAGAGCTCGCGCTGCTGTTCGGGCAGCGGGTGCAGCTCGTCCCACACGTCGGCGCCGCGGCCCGACGGGCGAAGCCTGGTCAGTCGCAGAGTGGCGCCGTAGCGGTCGGCGATGGCCTTGAATTCGTCGAGCTGGGCGATGTTGTGGCGGGTCGCGACCACCGAGAGCTTGGCGTCACGGAAGCCCGCGTCGGCCAGGTTCGCCAACGCCTTGATCGCGGTGTCGTAGGAGCCGGGACCGCGCACGGCGTCGTTGACCTCGGCGGTGGCGCCGTCGAGGGAGATCTGCACGTCGACGTAGTCGCTGGCGGCCAACCTGGCAGCGACCTGCTGGTTGATGCGAACCCCGTTGGTGGAGAACTTGACCCCCACGTGGTGGGCCGTGGCGTAGTCGACCAGCTCCCAGAAGTCCGGGCGCACGGTCGGCTCACCGCCACCGATGTTGACGTAGAAGATCTGCATGCGCTCGAACTCGTCGATCAGCGCCTTGCACTGCTCGGTGCTCAGTTCGTTCGGGTCGCGGCGACCCGACGACGACAGGCAGTGCACGCACGACAGGTTGCACGCGTACGTCAGTTCCCAGGTGAGACAGATCGGCGCGGCGAGACCGGACTCGAAACGGTCGATCAGCCGTCCGCCCTGCGGGGCGCCGACCGGGGCAGGCGGGCTCGCTTCCACCGGTGTGACCGGACCCGGTGCGGGCACGATCATGTCGGTGCGGGCCAGCTGGTCGAGCGCCTCGACATATGCCGTCGAAGCGCTGAAGCCCTTGGCGTGCAGCACTTCCCGCACGGAATGGTGCGCGGGCAGCGACCGGACCACGTCGACCAGCTCGCGGCTCTTGAGGAACGAGAGCTTGCGGGTGCCGAAGTGGTACAGCAGCGCACCGAAGGACTCCGGACGCAAGGAGACCCGGGGATGCAGCGCCCATCGGGCATCGAGATCGAGCACGCCTGCCGCCATGGTCAGTACACGCCGCACATGCCGTCGATGCTGACCTCTTCGATCAGCGTCTCGGCGATCAAGTCCTCGCCGGTGTCCTCGTTCGTGGGTGCCGGGTTCTCGGCCATGACTACCTCCCATGTGTTGACGGTCACTCGCGACTTTAACGTCAGTCACTGCCATAAAGGCGGGATTCGGAAAAACTCACCGGACGGGCCACGACATCTAGACTTCCGGGAGCAGGACGGAAGGGGCCCGAGAGCCCAGCGGCAGTAGAGGTGAGGCAGAGGCTTGCGTAACCACGGTGGGGTCGGCAGCGGCGCGAATTCGACACTCTCGGAAGCGGAGATCGTCGAGGCGGCGCTGCGCGTAGTACGCGAGGACGGCGTGGAGAAGCTGTCCATGCGCAGGCTCTCGCGTGAGCTCGGGGTGTCGCCGATGGCGCCCTACTACTACGTCGCCGACAAGCGCGAACTCCTCGACCTGGTCGCCAGCGCGGCGCTGGTCGGCGTGCGCAAGCCGCCGCGCGAGTCCGGCCCGTGGCAGGTACGCCTGCGCGATCTGATCGATCAGATAGACGATAAACTGCGCAGGCATCCCGGCCTGGGCGACATCCTGCTCGAGCAGATGCTCGGCAAGCAGCTCGACCTGATCGAAGCGGTGATGGAAATCCTGTTCGACGCGGGATTCTCCGATCGCAACGTGCTGGCCGCCTACGCGACCATCCACACCTACCTGTTCGGCCGCAGCAGGGTGAATCCGCGCGACCGCTCCGCCCCCGCGGACGTGCTGCTGCCCGAAGCGGTGGCCCGTGCCACGAAGTACATGTCCGACCTGCGCGGCAAGTACTCCTACGACTTCGGGATGGAGGTGCTCGTGGCCGGGCTCGAGGCGCAGCTTGCCC
The DNA here is from genome assembly GCF_040655475.1 of Nocardia sp. NPDC050413. Taxonomy (NCBI): domain Bacteria; kingdom Bacillati; phylum Actinomycetota; class Actinomycetes; order Mycobacteriales; family Nocardiaceae; genus Nocardia; species Nocardia sp. NPDC050413. Next base: position 378,299 of record NZ_JBFAJZ010000004.1, read on the forward strand.
TGCAGGCGCGTCCGGACTTAGCATGAAACTGAAACACGTTCTAGTTTTGGCTAGATCTGCTTGAGAGGACGACATGACCACAGTCGAGGTTCCGCACGGCTCGCGCTCGGTGGTACTGCGGGTCGCCGCAGTCATCGCCGAAACGACCGACACCCGCTCCGTGGTCTTCGAGGTGCCCGACGAGCTGCGCGAACGGTTCGCCTACCAGCCCGGGCAGTTCCTCACCCTGCGCATCCCCAGCGAGCTCACCGGTTCGGTGGCCCGCTGCTACTCACTGGCCAGTTCGCCGTTCACCGACGACCTACCCAAGGTGACCGTGAAGCGCACCGAGGGCGGCTACGGGTCGAACTGGCTGTGCGACAACATCAGCGCAGGCGACGAGCTGGAAGTACTCCCGCCATCGGGCGTGTTCACCCCCCGCGACCTCGACACCGATCTGCTGCTGTTCGCGGCGGGCAGCGGCATCACCCCGGTCATCTCCATCCTGAAGTCGGCGCTCGCCCAGGGCAGCGGCAAGATCGTGCTCGTCTACGCCAACCGCGACGCCGGCTCGGTGATCTTCGCCGACGAGCTGCGCGAACTGGTCGGCAAGTTCCCGCAGCGGCTCAGTGTCATCCACTGGCTCGAACCGCTGCTCGGCCTGCCGACCGCCGACATGCTCGCCCGCCTGGTGAGCCCCTACACCGCGTACGAGGCGTTCATGTGCGGGCCGAAACCGTTCATGGACCTCGTGCACACCGCGCTCGCCTCGCTCGACGTGCCGCGCAGCCGCACCCACGCCGAAATCTTCAACTCGCTGGCCGGTGACCCGTTCGCCGACCACGCGCCCGCCGAGGTGTCCGAGGAGGAGGCCGCCGACGCCGCAACCGTCGAGGTGGAGCTCGACGGGCAGGTGCACGAGCTGAGCTGGCCACGCAAGCAGACGCTGGTCGACATCATGCTCGACAAGGGCCTCGACGTGCCGTACTCCTGCCAGGAAGGCGAATGCGGGTCCTGTGCCTGCACGGTGCTGGAAGGCAAAGTGGAGATGGAGAATTCGGAGATCCTCGACCCCGAGGACATCGAGAACGGCTACATCCTCGGCTGCCAGGCCCGGCCGGTCACCGACCACCTGAAAATCCAGTTCTAGCGCATCGCCCGATACGCGGCGCGCTGTTCCTTGTCGAGGTGTTCGGTCGCGTAACTCAATGCCGTGCGGCCCATTTCGCGTGCGTGAGTGTCGAGGAAGTCGGTGAGCAGCGCGGCATCGACCTTCTTGCCGAGCTCGCGCAGCATCCAACCGAGGGCCTTCTGGATCAGGTCGCGGTGGTCGTCGAGTAATTCTTCGGCCAGGGCGAGAGTGGTTGTCGCGTCACCGGCGCGGATGAAGGCGAAGGTCGAGAGCAGGGCCACTCGGCGGTCCCAGAGTGAATCCTTGTGCGCCAGGTCGAAAAGCAGGGTGCGGTCTTTGTCGAGCAACCAGGCGCCGAGGATGTATTCGGCCGACGAGTCGACCAGATCCCAGTTGTTGACGCGACCCCTGGATACGGCGGCCAGGTAGCGGTCGACGATCTCCTCGCGGGTCTTGTCGTGGCGGGTGCGTGGTTTCGACGCGGTGGCGAACTTCGCGTCGAGAACGAGCAGGGCGACAAGGCGTTCCTCGTGGATCGGGCTGTCGAGGAGTTCGTCGACCTCGTCGAGGGGTAAGGCGGTGAAGCGTTTGGCGACGTTTCTGCTCGACGGCACGCGGACGCCGAGGAAGACATCGCCCTCGCCGTATTCACCGGGGCCGGTTTTGAAGAAGCGCTGCAGGTGTCGCGCGTCGGCCGGGTCGGCGTGTTCGGCGAGCGCGGCGCGTACGTCGTCGGCGGTGGGAGCCTCGGTCACAACGCACCTCCAGGGTCGGTTATGCGCATTCAACACCACAGGACACCCTGCCCGGTCACCGCACCACCCGGACCGGAACGTCAGAGGCCGACGGCGCCCAGCAGGCGGCCCGACTCGAAAGTCGCTGCGCTGGTAGGCAATTCCCCTGGTTCACCGCTGGTGCGGACGATGACCGTTCCGGTGCCGGTGGTCGGCCTGCCGAGCTCGTCCATCTTGCGGACGGTCTGGGCGGCGACGGCCTGGGCGCTGTCGAACAGGCGTACACCGTCCGGCAATGCGGCGACGATGGCGTCGACGACCAGCGGATAGTGGGTGCAGCCGAGCACGACGCCCTCCACATCGGCGGGTGTGCGAGCGGCGGCATCGGCGATCGAGGCGTTGATCGCGGGCACGTCACCTCGGTCGATGGCGTCGGCCAGGCCGTGGCAGGCCACCCCGACAACCTTCGCATCGCCACCGAAGCGGGCGATGAGGTCGGCCTGATAACGGCTGGCCGTCGTCGCCGCCGTCGCCCACACCGCAACCGAACGGCACTGCGCCGCAGCGGGTTTGATCGCCGGAACCGTGCCGATCACCGGCACCGAGTCCCCCACCTCCGCGCGCACCTGAGCCAACGCCGTCACACTCGCCGTATTACACGGCAACACGATCACCTCGGCCCCCAACCCCAGCGCCTGCCGCGCCGTCGCCAGCACCCGCTCGACCACCCACTGTTCCGGCTTGGGCCCCCACGGCGCGCCCTCGGGATCGAGCAGCAGCAGCAGATCCACATCGGGTCGCAGTTTGCGCAGCCACGCGGCCGTCGGCAACAAGCCGAGACCCGAATCGATAAGCGCGACGATCACGGGTCCACCGTATTACAGGCCCGCGAACGCCCCCGTCCCGCCTACAGCAACTCGACCTCGTCGAACCCGACGGTCAGCCGATGCCGGTCCTCCCGCAGCACCCCGCCCTCACGGTGCGTGGTGCCCACGGCGAACTCCAGCCCGAGCGTCGACCGCCCGGTGTCGACGGACTGGACGACAGCACAGATACCACCGAACGGGCCGTGCGAAAAGACGACCACGTCACCGGGTGCATACTCAGAAATCCCCACGGCGCCAGAGTAATCCGATTCGCGTGCCGGAACCCGAGTCATTTGCCTGCGCTCGGCGGCACCGCCAGTGATCCGTGCCCCACCGGCAGTCCGCCACACGCCTCAGGATCAGGACGTAGCAGCCAGCAGATCGGCCACCGGCGTAGGCGCGGCCAACTTCGCCCGCAACTTCATCACCTGGGCCGTCATCCCCGCCCCGAGCACAGCGGTGAGAATCCCGTCCCTGGAGTAGTACGCGAGAAACTTGTGCCCGTCTTCGGACACGACAGTGACCTCGTCCGCCGGATCAGGCGTACCGAGGGCCTGAATCTTGACGTCGTACTGATCGCTCCAGAAGTACGGCACCCGCGCAGCCGTCGGTGTCGCGCCGCCGAGCAGCGCGGTAACCACCAGCTTCGCTTGCTCACCCGCACTGGTCCAGTGCTCGACCCGCTTGCGAATGTCACCGTAACGCCAGGCAGCCACGTCGCCGACCGCCCAGACGCCCTCAGCGGACGTACGCCCCAGCTCGTCGGCAAGCACACCCCCGCCCGCCGTCGGGTCGGCCAGTTCGATACCGGAACCGGCCAGCCAGTCGGTGGCGGGCACGGACCCGATTCCGATGACCACCAGGTCGGCATCGATATCGGAACCGTCGCTGAGCAGCGCGCCGCGCACGTGCCCGTCGACGTCCACCCGAAGCGTGTCGACGCCGACGCCACAGTGCAGGTCGACACCGTGGTCGCGGTGCATACGCGCCACGTACCCACCGATCTGCTCGCCGAGTACCGATGCGAGCGGGGCAGGCTGCGGTTCGACGAGGGTCACGTCCTTGCCCGCGGCGCGGAAGCTCGCGGCCAGTTCGCAGCCGATGAATCCGGCGCCGACGATGAGGGCGCGCTGGGCGGCGGCCAGGTCGGTGCGCAGGGATTCGGCGTCGTCGTGGGCGCGCAGTACGTGTACGCCCGTCACCTCCTCCACCCCGGGCAGGCGGCGGGGGCGCAGGCCCGTGGCGATGACGAGCTGGTCGTAGGCGATGGTGTCACCGTCGGCGAGGGTGAGGGTGCGCGCGGCGGTGTCGACTCGGGCGACAGCGGTGCCGAGGCGCAGCTCGATGTTCTTCTCGGCGAAGAACTCCGGCGGGCGCAGAGTGGTGTCGTCGGTCTCGCCACGCACGAACTGCTTGGACAGCGGTGGGCGATCGTACGGTGGCCGCGCCTCGTCCCCGACGAGCAGCACACCCCCCTCGTACCCGGCTCGGCGTAATTCCTCGGCGGTGCGCAGGCCTGCCAGGCCCGCTCCGACGATGACGATCGGCGCGCTCATATATTTCGTCCTTCCCTCTCGCTTGTTTGTACCAGTGCGCCGGTCGGGAGTGTGGTTCACGTCGCATTCGCTCGGCGATGTGATGCCCCGGGCAATCGGAGCCTCGCCGATGGTTGCTTCGTCAGAGACCCACCGGAGCGGGTTGCGTGATCTCCACATCCACTGGACGCGAGCGCAGCACGCGCAGCGCGACCAGCCCGAGGAGCGCGTGCAGCACGGCGGCGGCCGCGGCGACGACATGCAGCCCGTCGACGAACGCCGATCGCGCGTCGGCAGCAGCGGCTGGAAGGAGATCGGGCAGGTCGAGGGTCGCACCGAGGGTGGGCGCCAGGTCGGGACCGCCGATACGGAAGACGAGCGCGGCCAGGGAACCGAACAGGGCGATACCGAGAGCATTGCCGAGTTCGTTGCCGGTTTCGGCGAGCGCGGCCGCCGACCCCGCGCGTTCGGCCGGGACCGCCGCGACCGCGATATCGGCGACCACACTGAAGGAGATGCCGTAGCCGATGCCCGCCACGGCCGTCGCCGCGATATACCAACCCGCGCCGGTGCTCGTGCCGGTCGGCAGCAACAGCAGCAGGCCCGCGACGATGGTGAAATGCGCGGTGACGAGCGCGGCCGACCGGCCGATCCGGGCGGCGATCGCGGGGGTGACGACGGCGGTGACGGTGAGGACCACGGCCCCGGGCACCGCGAGCAGCGCGGCATCGGTGACGGTGAGGTCGAGTACGGACTGCAGATAGATGCCGCCGAGATAGGCGGTGGCCGACCATGCCGCCAGCGGGAGGAAGCCGGTGACGATCGCGATCGTGAACACGCGATTGCGGAACAACGCGAAGTCGATCAGCGGGTTCGCGATCCGACCCTGCCTGCGTCCGAACCAGCCGAGCAGCATCGCACCCACCAAGCCGGCGCCCGTGGCCGAGAGCGAAATACCCTCCGCAGCTGTGTGTTTCACCGCGTACATGGCGAGCAGCAGACCCGCCGCCGAGGTAGCCACACTCGCCACGTCGATACGGCCGGCCACCGTGGCCCGCACCTCGCCGAGCAGGATCGGCGCGAGCATCAGGAACAACAGCACCACCGGCACATTGATCAACAGGACCGAACCCCACCAGAACCGGCTCAGCAGCTGACCCGCGACGATCGGTCCGATCGCGAATCCGGCGGCGAACGTGGCCGCGAAAATGCCGATGGCCTGTGCGCGGCGCTTCGGGTCGGTGAACAGGGTGCCGAGCACGGCCAGCGCCGACGGCAACAGCGTCGCCCCGGCCACGCCCATCAGCACGCGGAACGCGATCAGCGATTCGGGGCTGGTGGCGAAGGCCGCACCCACCGAGCCGAGACCGAACATCGCGGCGCCGATCAGCAGGAGCCGCTTGCGCCCGTAGCGGTCGCCGATGGTGCCGAAGGCGATGAGCAGGGAGCCCACCGCGAAGCCGTAACTGTCCAGGATCCACAGGCTCTGATCGGCAGACGGGGACAGCGCGCCGGTGATCGCGGGCATCGCCAGGAACAGCACCGAACCGTCCATCGCGACGAGCAGAACCGGACCGAGGACCACCAGCAGGCCCAACCACGCCCGCACCGGAGAAGCAATGTTCATGTCACCGAATCTGGGCCCTACCGTGCACGGCAACCAGACCCGGCGATGGGTACACCCGGCAGGGATACCCACGAGCGCGCCGGGCTCCCTACGATCGGGAAAATGGAGCTGGAAAGCCTCGGCGTATTCCTCAAAACCCGCCGCGACCGCATCACCCCAGCCGACCTCGAGCTGCGCACCTACGGCGCGACCCGCCGGGTACCCGGGCTGCGCCGCGAAGAACTCGCGCAGCTGGCGGGCGTGAGCGCCGGCTACTACACCCGGCTCGAACAGGATCAGGCGGGCACGGCTTCGCCGCAGGTCATCGACGCCCTCGCGCGGGTACTGCGGCTCGATGCCGCCGAGACCGCACACCTGCACAACCTGGCCGGACGACCGACCACACCACGACTCACCCGCGACGAACCCGAACGCGCCCACCCCCGCGTCCTCGCCCTACTCGACGCGCTCGGCGACACCATGCCCGCCCTCGTCCTCGGCAGGCGCGGCGACGTGCTCGCCTGGAACCACAGCGGACACGCACTCTTCGCCGAACACCTCGACTTCGCCGCCCCCGCCGACCCGGTCGAGCGCCCGTCGATCCCACGCCAATTCTTCCTCGATCCGCTCACCAGGGACCTGCATCGCAACTGGGACGAACTCGCCCGCATTCACGTCGGTTACCTGCGGCTCACGGCGGGCCGCTACCCCACCGACGCACGCCTGGCCGAACTGATCGGCGAATTGACCATGCGCAGTACGGAATTCGCGACACTGTGGGCCGAGGGCGAAGTCGCCGACTGCACCGTCGGCACGATGCGACTACAGCATCCGACGGTCGGCAGCGTGGATGTGGACTATCAGGTGTGGTTGCAGCCCGACAGCCCCGACCACCGGCTCGAGGTCTACACCGCCCGCGACGAGGCCTCCGCCGACGCCTTGCATCTGCTGCGCGGGGCACCGGCTGCGCGTCGGCCCACGACACCGGAAGACCAGGCCTTCACGGGCGAGCACCGCTGATCGAACAGCACCGTCGCCGGGCGGGCTTCACCGCCCCGCGTGGTCGTCCAGCACGCGGCTGAGCAGACCGACGAGCTGGTCGCGTTCGCCCTCGGACAGCGCGCCGAGTAGTTCCTGCTGGGCGGCGCGCAGCTTGCCGTCGAGGTCGGCGAGGTGGGTGGCGCCCGGCTCGGTGATCGTGACGATATTGCGGCGCCGGTCCTCGGGGTCGGGGGTGCGGTCGACGAAGCCGCGCCCGGCCAGGTCGTTGAGCGCACCGACGATATCGCTGCGGTCGATGCCGGTGCGCCTGCCCAGCTCGGCCTGGCTGGCGGGACCGAACTCGGCCAGGGTGGCCAGCAGCGCGAAGTGATGCCTGCGTGAACCGGTGTCGGCGAGGGCGCGTTCGGCAGCTCGGTCGGCCAGCACCGCGACCTGGGTGAGCAGTCGCGTCGGCATCCCACGCAGCCTGGCCGCCGCCTGCGCTCCCGTGAGTTCCATGGCCTCATCGTATCAAGCACTTGTTGGTCACACCCACGAATGTTATCGTTGGTCTCACCTACATTGGTGTTACCAACAATCAAGCCGAAGGCTGGGATCATGCCCGAAATCCGTTACCTCCTACCGATCCTCGCGCTGCCGACCGCGCTGGTCGCCACCGCCTGCACCGACTCCACCGAGCAACGACTGCGTGAGCTGGAAGACCGCAACGAGATCCACGCCCTCGTCGACAATCTCGCCGCAGCACTGGAAGAAGGACGATTCGACGCCTTCGCCACCATCTACACCCCCGACGTGACCGCCAAATCGCCCGGCGGGGAGGCCACCGGGCTCGACAAGGTCATCGCGCTCGCCGGCCGCAACCACTCCGACCAGCAGCGCTCGCCGCACTACATCAGCAATGTGCGCATCGAACTCGCGGGCGATCGGGCCCAGGTCCGGGCGAACTCGCTGTTCGCGTTCGTTCCCAGCGCACCGACCCCCGGCCGGGTAGCCCCCGAACCGTTCTACGCCGGTGGCGGCACCTACCGATTCGATGCCGTGCGCACGCCCGACGGCTGGCGCTTCGCCCGCGTGGAAACCGCGCCCCTGTGGACGGTCGGCACCCTGGCGCCCTGAATCGGTGGCGCCTGAGGAGACGCCACCGACATCCTGGTCAGCTGCTCGCGATGATCGACTTCGCGACCTCGGGTGGGACCGGGGCGTAGGAGTCGAACGTCATCGAGAAATTCGCTCGGCCACGGGTTTTCGAGCGAAGATCGCCGATGTAGCCGAACATCTCCGACAGCGGGGTCAGCGCGCGGACGACGTGGGCGCCGCCGCGCTCGCCCAGCTCGGTGATCCGGCCACGCCGGGTGTTCAGATCACCGATCACCTCGCCGACGTACTGCTCGGGCATGACGACCTCCACGGCCATCATCGGCTCGAGCAGCACCGGCTTCGCGCGCGCCACCGCCGCGCGCACCGCCGCCGCACCGGCCAGCCGGAACGCCAGATCCGAGGAATCCTGCACGTGGGCAGCGCCGTCGATCAGCGTCACCAGCACGTTCACCAGGGGGAAGCCGGCGAGCGGCCCAACCGCGAGCGCGTCTTGCGCGCCCGCGTCGACCGCGGGGATGTACTCCTTCGGCACCCGCCCACCGGTAACCTGGTTGCGGAATTCGTAGACGGCGCCGTCGTCGGCCACGTGCGGGGCCAGCGCGATCGCCACCTTCGCGTACTGCCCGCGTCCACCCACCTGTTTGCGGTGGGTGTACTCGAGCAGATCGACGGGAGCGGTGACGGTCTCGCGGTAGGCCACCCGTGGTTCGCCGATGGTCGCGTCCACCCGGAACTGTCGTTTCAGCCGGTCGACCAGGATTTCCAGATGCAGCTCGCCCATGCCGCCGATCACCGTCTGTCCGGTTTCGGCGTCGACATGCACGGTGAACGTCGGGTCCTCGTCGGCCAGGCGAGCCAGGGCGGCGCCCAGCTTGTCCTGGTCGGCGCGAGTCCTCGGTTCGATCGAGAGCGACAGGACCGGGTCGGGGAAGGTCATCGACTCCAGCACGATCGGGTCGTGCCGATCGCACAGGGTGTCGCCGGTGCGGGTGGCTTTGAGGCCGATGACGGCACAGATCTGACCCGCCCGCACCCGATCGATCGCGATCTCGGTGCTCGCGTGCATCTGGAACAGTTTGCCCAGGCGCTCCTTTCGTCCGTTCGTCGAATTCAGCACGGTGGCACCGGGTTCGGCGGTGCCGGAGTACACGCGCAGATACACCAGCCTCCCGAAGAACGGGTGCGCCGCGACCTTGAACGCCAGGGCCGCGAACGGCTCGGCGATATCGGGAGCGCGGTGCACGTGTGTTCCTTCCATCGAGAAGCCGTGCACGGCAACAGCATCCACCGGCGACGGCAGGTAGTCGACGATGGCGTCCAGCAGCGGTTGTACGCCGATATTGGCCAGCGCCGAACCGCACAGCACCGGGTAGGCCGTGGCGTCGAGCGTCATCCGCCGGATCGCGGCTTTGAGAACGTCGACAGCGATCGGCTTACCGGACAGGTAGCTTTCCAGCACGTCGTCGTCGGCTTCGGCGGCCGTCGCCAGCAGTGCTTCTCGATGCTGGATCGCCCTGGCCCGCAGCTGTTCCGGTATCTGGACGGTCTCGTAGCGGGCACCGTTTCCGGTGTCGCCGCGCCAGCGCTTCGCGGTCATGTCGACCAGGTCGATCACGCCCTCGAAGTCACGTTCGGCGCCGATCGGCAGCTGGATCACCAACGGGCGAACACCGAGTCGTTCCGCGATGGTCCGCACAGTGAAGGCGAAATCGGCACCGAGCTTGTCCATCTTGTTCACGAAACAGATGCGGGGCACACCGTAGGTGTCGGCCTGGCGCCACACCTGCTCCGACTGCGCCTCCACACCCTCCTTGGCGTCGAACACCGCGACCGCGCCGTCGAGCACCCGCAGCGTGCGCTCCACCTCGGCGGTGAAGTCGACGTGGCCCGGTGTGTCGATGACGGTGATCTGGTGCTCGGCCCATTCGCAGGTGGTCGCCGCCGAGGTGATGGTGATGCCGTGCTCGCGCTCCTGCACCATGTGGTCCATCACGGCGGTACCGTCGTGCACCTCACCGAGAGTGCGAATCACGCCGGTGTAGAACAGGATTCGTTCGGTGATCGTGGTCTTGCCCGCGTCGATGTGGGCGGCGATGCCGATATTGCGTAGGCGGGCGAGGTCGGTTCTGGTCATGGGAGGCTCCCGGCCGAGTCGGTTTCAGAAATCGACGCTCGCCGGTGAGGCGCTCCGGGGGACGGCACGGGCGTCGGGTCACGCGGCGCCGCCTCGGCGCCACACGGATCCGATGCGAACTAGAACCGCGACTGCGGACGTACCGTAAACATGGACTCTTTGTACGCGGCCCGATCCGGGATTGTCGACAGGTTTTCCGCGCGGGCATAAACGCAGGTGCACAACGGTTCGTCAGAACACACCGACAACAGGAGTGGCCCATGTCCGAACAGTTCGATCCGCACGCCCTGCTCGCCGAGGCGAAGATCGGTGTCCTCGCCACGATCAAAGCCGATGGCAGACCGCAGCTTTCACCGGTGACTCCCTACTACGACCGCGAGGCGGGCGTCATCTACGTCTCGATGACCGAGGGCCGCGCCAAGACCGCGAACCTGCGCCGCGACCCACGCGCCGCCCTCGAAGTGGGCAGCGCCGACGGCTGGTCCTGGGCAACCGCCGAAGGCACCGCCCAGCTCACCGGCCCCGGCACCGACCCACACGGCCCCGAGGTGGAAGCCCTCGTCGCCTACTACCGCGCCGCCGCGGGCGAGCACCCGGACTGGAACGAATACCGCGAGGTCATGGTGTCGGACCGCCGCGTCCTGATGACAATGGCGGTCGAGCATGTCTACGGAGCCAAGGTCCGCTGACACAGAGCTCTCAATGAATTGCCACAGTCGATCGGTACGGTCGAGACCACATTCCGTAGCTGTCGCTCGCCGCGGCGAGCGCGGCGGTGTCACGGTTCGGGTACACCTCGACGAGCGGTGAAGACCGTTCGCCGGATGCCTCGACCCTCGGTTACGTTGCTGATTCCAGGAATTCGGTGACTTCGGGAGCGAAGCGTTCGTGTTTGATCGCGCCCATGTGAGTGGTGCCGGGGTAGATGTTCAAGCGGGAGTCGGGGATGCCCTCGGCGGTCTGGTGGAAGATCGACTGGGGGTAGAACTCGTCGCGTTCGCCGCCGATCACCAGGGTGGGGGCGGTGATGTCGGTGAGGCGGTCGGTGACGTCGAAGGCGTCTTCGGCGCGGACGAACGCCAGGGTGTCGGCGGGGTTCTTCGGGCGCATCAGCGGGTCGGCGAGCCAGGCCACCGCACCGACCAGGCGGGCCTTCACCGGCGACTCGATACCGACGGTCGCCATGTGCTGGAGTGCGCGTTTCCCTTCGGCGGCGGCCGTCGCGTACTTCAGCTGTGAGGCGCGAGCGGGCTCGGGCAGCCTGCACCCCGACGACGCGATCACCAGCCTGCGCACCGACGACGGATGATCGGCGGCCAATTGCAGGGCTACCGACCCGCCCGAGGAAATCCCCAGCACATCGACGGGCTCCCCGAATTCTTCCCGCAAAGCCTCCGCGTGGTCGCGCGCGATATCGGCCATCGACGTCTCCTCCGCCATCCCCGGAGCCCGATTCACCGCGTACACCCGGAAGTTCCTGGCCAGCGGCGCCAGCGTTTTCACCTCACTGGCCCGCATCCACCCGCTCGGGTTCGTGTGATCCGGCGTGAACCACCGCAGGAACACCAACGGCCGCCCCTCCCCGAACGCGAAATACGGCAACCCGTGCCCGAGCTCCCCCTCGACAACCTCGAACCCCTTCACCACAACCACGCCGCCTCCATTCACCGGAACACCTGAACCAGGAACGCTACCCACCACCGCCCCCCTGAGCGATGACCCCAAAGGTAGTGCCCCCGGAAACGCCGAACGGCGCCGCTCCCGAAGGAGCGACGCCGTTGCGGTGTCAGTAAGTCAGAGACTCACTTGATGATCTTCGTGACGCGACCGGCGCCGACGGTGCGGCCACCCTCGCGGATCGCGAAGCGCAGGCCCTCGTCCATGGCGACCGGCTGGATCAGCTTGACGGACATCTCGGTGTTGTCACCGGGCATGACCATCTCGGTGCCCTCGGGGAGGGTCACAACGCCCGTCACGTCCGTGGTACGGAAGTAGAACTGCGGGCGGTAGTTGTTGAAGAACGGGGTGTGGCGACCGCCCTCGTCCTTCGACAGGATGTACGCCTGGCCCTCGAACTCCGTGTGAGGAGTGGTGGTGCCCGGCTTCACGACGACCTGGCCACGCTCGACATCTTCGCGCTTGATGCCACGAACCAGCAGACCGACGTTGTCGCCGGCCTGGCCCTGGTCGAGCAGCTTGCGGAACATCTCGATACCGGTGACGGTGGTCTTGGTGCTCTTCTCGCGGATGCCGACGATCTCGACTTCCTCGTTCACGTTGATGATGCCGCGCTCGACACGACCGGTGACGACGGTGCCACGACCGGTGATGGTGAACACGTCCTCGACCGGCATCAGGAACGGGAGCTCGGTCTCACGGACCGGGTCCGGGATCGAGTCGTCGACGGCCTTCATCAGCTCGACGATCGACTCGGCCCACTTCTCGTCACCCTCGAGGGCCTTGAGGCCGGAGACGCGCACGACGGGGGCATCCTCGTCGAACTCCTGCGACGCCAGCAGCTCGCGGACCTCCATCTCGACGAGCTCGAGGATTTCCTCGTCGTCGACCATGTCCGACTTGTTCAGCGCGACCAGGATGTAGGGCACGCCGACCTGACGGGCGAGCAGCACGTGCTCGCGGGTCTGCGGCATCGGGCCGTCGGTGGCGGCGACCACGAGGATGGCACCGTCCATCTGGGCCGCACCGGTGATCATGTTCTTGATGTAGTCGGCGTGACCCGGGGCGTCGACGTGCGCGTAGTGGCGCTTTTCGGTCTGGTACTCGACGTGGGAGATGTTGATCGTGATACCACGAGCCTTCTCCTCCGGCGCCTTGTCGATCTGGTCGAAAGCGAAGCTCTCGTTCAGGTCCGGGTACTTGTCGGCGAGCACCTTGGTGATGGCCGCAGTCAGCGTGGTCTTGCCATGGTCGACGTGACCGATGGTGCCGATGTTGACGTGGGGCTTCGTCCGCTCGAACTTCGCCTTCGCCACTGTTGTCCTCCTGGACTAGTTAGTGCGTGCTTTTTTGCAGCAGTGCGGTTAATAAGGGGGGTCGTGCTGACGCCCGGTTGCCGCGGCCAAGCGTACAAGGCCGCGGCAAGCGAATTACTCGCCGGTCGCCTTGGCGATGATCTCCTTGGACACGTTGGCCGGAACCTCCGCGTACTGGGCGAACACCATGGAGTAGTTCGCGCGACCCTGGGTCTTCGACCGCAGGTCACCGATGTAGCCGAACATCTCCGAGAGCGGAACCAGCGCCTTGACGACACGGGCACCACTGCGTTCCTCCATGGCCTGGATCTGGCCACGGCGGGAGTTGAGGTCGCCGATCACTTCACCCATGTAATCCTCGGGTGTGATGACCTCCACCGCCATGAGCGGCTCGAGGATCACCGGACCGGCCTTACGGGCCGCTTCCTTCAGGGCCTGCGAACCCGCGATCTTGAACGCCATCTCCGAGGAGTCGACGTCGTGGTACGCGCCGTCGAGCAGGGTGACCTTCAGGTTCACCAGCGGGTAGCCGGCGAGCACGCCGTACTGCATGGCGTCCTGGGCACCCGCGTCGACCGACGGGATGTACTCACGGGGCACGCGACCGCCGGAGACCTTGTTCTCGAACTCGTAGTGCGCACCGTCTTCGCCGACGAAGGGCTCGACCGCGATGATGACCTTCGCGAACTGGCCGGAGCCACCCGTCTGCTTCTTGTGCGTGAACTCGAGCTTCTCGACCGGCTTGGTGATCGTCTCACGGTAGGCCACCTGCGGCTTACCGACGTTCGCCTCGACCTTGAACTCGCGCTTCATGCGGTCGACGAGGATGTCGAGGTGGAGCTCACCCATACCGCCGATGACGGTCTGGCCGGTCTCCTGGTCGAGCTTCACCGAGAACGTCGGATCCTCGCGCGCCAGCTTCTGGATCGCGGTGCCGAGCTTCTCCTGGTCGGACTTGGTCTTGGGCTCGATGGAGACCTCGATGACCGGGTCCGGGAACGTCATCGACTCGAGGACGACCTGGTTCTGCGGATCCGAGAGGGTGTCACCGGTGGTGGTGTCCTTCAGACCGATCACGGCGTAGATGTGACCCGCCGAAGCGGTGGTCACCGGGTTCTCCTTGTTGGAGTGCATCTGGAACAGCTTGCCCAGACGCTCCTTCTTGCCCTTGGTCGAGTTCACGACCTGCGAGCCGGAGTCCACCTTGCCCGAGTACACGCGGATGTAGGTGAGCTCACCGAAGAACGGGTGCACCGCGATCTTGAACGCCAGGGCCGAGAACGGCTCGTCGACGTTCGGCTTGCGGGTCAGGATCTCGTCTTCCTTGCCGGGCACGTGGCCGGTGGTGGCCTCGACGTCCAGCGGGGAAGGCAGGTAATCGATGACCGCGTCGAGCATGGGCTGCACGCCCTTGTTCTTGAACGCGGAACCGCACAGCACCGGGTACAGCTCGGAGTTGACGGTCATCTTGCGGATGGCGCCCTTGATCTCCTCGACGGAGAGCTCCTCGCCACCGAAGAACTTCTCGAGCAGCGCCTCGTCGGACTCGGCGACGGTCTCGAGCAGCTCCTGGCGGTACTGCTCGGCCTTGTCCTTGAGGTCGGCCGGGATCTCGACGACTTCGTACTCTTCGCCGAGCTTGGTCTCGCCCTTCCAGACCTTGGCGTTGTTCTCGACCAGGTCGACGATGCCCTCGAAGTCGTTCTCGGCGCCGATCGGCAGCTGGATGACCAGCGGCTTGGCACCGAGACGGTCCTTGATGGTCTGCACGGTGAAGTAGAAATCAGCGCCGAGCTTGTCCATCTTGTTCACGAAGCAGATACGCGGCACGTCGTACTTGTCGGCCTGACGCCACACCTGCTCGGACTGGGGCTCGACACCCTCTTTGCCGTCGAACACCGCGACCGCACCATCGAGCACGCGCAGCGAACGCTCCACCTCGACGGTGAAGTCGACGTGCCCGGGGGTGTCGATGATGTTGATCTGGTTGTCTTTCCAGAAGCAGGTGGTAGCGGCGGAGGTGATGGTGATACCACGCTCCTGCTCCTGCTCCATCCAGTCCATCGTGGCCGCGCCGTCGTGAACTTCACCGATCTTGTACGTGATGCCGGTGTAGAACAGGATGCGTTCGGTCGTGGTGGTCTTGCCCGCATCGATGTGGGCCATGATGCCGATGTTGCGGACCTTGTTCAGGTCGGTGAGCACGTCCTGTGCCACGAAATTCTCCCTTTTAAGTGACGGGCCGGACTATCACCAGCGGTAGTGCGCGAAGGCCCGGTTCGACTCGGCCATCTTGTGGGTGTCCTCGCGACGCTTCACCGCGGCACCGAGGCCGTTGCTCGCGTCGAGGAGCTCGTGGGCGAGACGCTCGATCATCGTCTTCTCACGACGGGCGCGGGAGTAGCTGACCAGCCAGCGCAGCGCCAGGGTGTTGGCGCGGCCCGGACGGACCTCGACCGGCACCTGGTAGGTGGCGCCACCGACGCGGCGGGGCTTCACCTCGAGGGCGGGCTTGACGTTGTCGAGCGCGCGCTTGAGGGTGACGACCGGATCGGTGCCGGTCTTCTCGCGCGCCTGCTCGAGGGCACCGTAGACGATGCGCTCGGCGGTCGACTTCTTGCCGTCCAGCAGAATCTTGTTGACCAGCTGAGTGACCAGCGGGGACCCGTAGACCGGGTCGTTGATCAGCGGACGCTTGGGTGCGGGGCCCTTGCGTGGCATATCAGCTCTTCTCCTTCTTGGCGCCGTAGCGGCTGCGGGCCTGCTTGCGGTTCTTCACACCCTGGGTGTCCAGCGAGCCACGGATGATCTTGTAGCGGACACCCGGGAGGTCCTTCACACGACCGCCGCGGACGAGCACCATGGAGTGCTCCTGCAGGTTGTGGCCTTCACCGGGGATGTACGCCGTGACCTCGATCGCGCTGGTCAGGCGAACGCGCGCGACCTTACGGAGCGCGGAGTTCGGCTTCTTGGGGGTGGTGGTGTACACGCGAGTGCACACGCCACGACGCTGCGGGCTCCCCTTCAGGGCCGCAGTCTTGGTCTTGGTGACCTTGTCGCGGCGACCCTTGCGGACCAGCTGGTTGATGGTTGGCATAGACCGGCTTTCCTTATTGGTGATTGCGGTAGCGGAACACGTGTCTTCAGTTCATCGAGCTTTCACTCGCACGTCCGACCGTGTTTCCGTTTACCCGCGGTCGGGCGTGTCGCGCGCAGCTCAGGGCCCTTTTTCTGGGCACGCTGGAACGTATCAGCCGCTCTCGCTGGCCTACGTTCACGCACGAACTTGCCCGTAGCAATCCGGGCACAGCGGTCCACGATACGCGCCCGCCCGAACCGGGGTCAAAGCGGGGTCGTGCGTCAAGGCTTCTACCTGGCCAGATCCAAGGTCAGCTCCACCAGCTTCTGCGCTCCCGCGCACGGATCCGGATGGGCCGAGCCCGGCCGGTAGTTGATCCACCAGCCGATGACCCCGACATCGGCGGCCGGCGCGGTGACTCCGCAGGAGTCGTTGTCGCCCGGCCTGCGCACCTGCAGGGCCCTGCGACCCTGCACCGTGATGTCACCGGTGAGGTACCCCAACTTCTCGTTGGTGGTCTTCTCGTTGTTCAGCGTACCCATCTCGTACCAGTTGAGGGTGGCCATGGCCGAGCCACCAGGTGCGTCGTCGATGTCCCACATGCACACCGCGCCGCTGAACGAGGTCTCGACCATCTGGGCGTTGCCGACGATCTCCCCGATCTTGGCTATCTCGACGACCTCGCATTCGCGCAGCAGGTTGTCGAAATTGGTGTTCACCTTTTCGCCGCCACCCCGCTCCTCCTCCGGGGCCGGGCGGGCATTGCCATCGATCTTGCCGCCGCAGCCCGCGAGGGTGACGGCGAGCAGCAGCGTCGCCGCGGCGGTCGCGATCCTGGTGGCGCTCATCGCAACCGTCCTACGGTCAGCTCGGCCAGTTTGCGCGCGCGATCGCACGGATTGCCCGCGGAGGCGAAAGCGCCGTCGGAGATGGACCATTCGAAGAAGTCGTCGTCGAGCTGCACCGCGAAATCGCAGATGCCCCCCGGGTCCAGGGCCTGGAAGCCCGGGCGACCGTTCACGTCGACGCGCTCCGGTTCGCGGCCGACGCTGGACACCCAGGCCCGCTCGCGATCGATCGGGCTGCCGCGATACGACGCGAATGTCACACTCGGCGCGTACAACCCGGCCGACTGCCAGTTGCACCCGGTCGAGTTCTTGTACACCCGCGTGATCTGGGACAGCCCGGCCAGTTGGCGCACCTCGTCGTCGGTGACGTGCCCGCACTCGCCGACGAAGGGCCCGAGCGAGGCCACCTTCGGTGGTGGCCGTTTCGGGCCGGTCGGCGAATCGGAGTCGCCCCCCGATCCGCACGACGACAGCACGACAGCCAGGGCCATGCCGGTGATGATCGCCGAGGGGATCCGCATGCCTTGAACTGTAGTGCGTGCGCGGACCCGCTCACAGGTTCCCGCGGGCCGCCTGTTCCCGTTCGATGGCCTGGAAAAGGGCTTTGAAATTGCCTTTTCCGAAGCCGAGTGAGCCGTGTCGCTCGATGAGTTCGAAGAACACGGTCGGGCGATCGGTGACGGGACGGGTGAAGATCTGCAGCAGGTAGCCGTCTTCGTCCCGGTCGACGAGGATGCCGCGCCGCTGCAGTTCCTCGACCGGGACGCGGACGTGGCCGATGCGGGCACGCAGTTCGGGGTCCTCGTAATAGGCATCGGGGGTCGGCAGGAATTCGACGCCCGCGGCGCGCAGGGCGTCGACGGTGGCGAGGATGTCACCGGTGGCCAGGGCGATGTGCTGCACGCCCGGTCCGCGATAGAACTCGAGGTACTCGTCGATCTGGGAACGCTTGCGGCCCACCGCCGGTTCGTTGAGCGGGAACTTCACCCGGTGGTTGCCGTTGGCGACGACCTTGCTCATCAGCGCCGAGTACTCGGTGGCGATATCGTCGCCGACGAACTCGGCCATATTGGTGAAACCCATGACGCGCCGGTAGAAGTCGACCCAGCGGTCCATCATGCCCATCTCCACATTGCCGACCACGTGGTCGATGGCCTGGAAGATCCGCGGGCCCGCGCGGTGGGTCGAGGTGCGCGCGATATAGCCGGGCAGATACGGGCCCGCGTAGCCGGAGCGGTCGATCAGGGTGTGCCTGGTCTCGCCGTAGGTGGCCAGGGCGGCGGAGCGCACCGTGCCGAATTCGTCGCTCTCGTCGTGTGGTTCGACCAGGATCGTCGCACCGTGCTCGCGCGCCCAGGTGACGCACCGGTCCACGTCGGGGACCTCGAGGGCGATGTCGACCACGCCGTCACCGTGCCGGTCGTGATGGGCGACCAGCGGACTGTCCGGGTCGACCGCGCCCTTCACGACGAACCGCGCTCCCCCGCTGCGCAGCACGTAGGCCTTGTGGTCGCGATTGCCGGTCTCGGGGCCAGCGTAGGCCTCGAGCCGCATCCCGAAGGCCGATTGCAGGAAGTGCGCGCACTGGGTGGCGTTGCCGACAACCCACACCAGCGCGTCCCAGCCGGTGACAGGGAACGGATCGACACTGTCGTCGTGCTCGATCAGCCCGACGAGCTGCTGCTCAATGGTCATGACCTAGGAAAACGCGCCACCCGTGAGCTAGGCAACAACACCGCTCGCGCCTGGTCATGCTGACCAAAGTTGATACCTCACGCTGTCGGATGGTGGACAATTTGAATAGCACCCGAGGACGGAGGTCTGGCATGCGCACACCCGCGAAACTGGACGAACTCGACCTGGCGATCCTGTCGGCCATGCACGAGTTCCAGAAGGCCGGAATCCTGGAACTCTCGCGTCGCACGAAGGTGGCCCGCGCGACGGTGCAGGCCAGGATCAACCGGATGGAGGAGGCCGGGGTGATCGCCTCCTACGACCCCCAGATCGATGTCACCGCGGCGGGTTTCGATGTGCAGGCGTTCGTCACCCTGGAGATCGCCCAGGGCGCGCTCGACACCCTCACCGCCGAACTCGACGCGATCCCCGGCGTACTCGAGGCCTACGCGACCACGGGTTCCGGCGACGTGCTCTGCCGCATCGGCGCCGACTCACACGCCGGTCTACAGGCCGTGCTGCTCAGCATCGACCGCACCAGCGCGGTGGTGCGGTCGCACAGCGTGATCGTGCTGTCGACGGTGATCGAACGGCGCACGCTCCCCCTGCTGCGCACGCTCACGCCTGCGGGTACCGCGAAGGCGCCCGCCTACCGGGATCGCCGCGTCGGACAGTCGGACCCCCGCGCCACGGACCGATAGGGCGGACTCGAAACCGCCGGCGCCGCGGCGGGCTCGGGCCATCGTCGATGGATGACGCGCCTTGGAACCGGCTCAGGCAAGTCAGTGCCGGGAGAGGCGGGTCATCAGGCCGTGGACGTGCGCCTCGGCGGCGGCGCGGGCCGATTCGGGGTGGCCTGATTCCAGGGCTTCAAGGATGCGGCGGTGTTCACGCAGGGCCACGCGACGGTTGCGCGCGGAGCACCACAGGTCGCCTCGGTACAGGTGCGCCTGCGCTTCCAGACGCGTCAATTCGTCGGCGAGGCACCGGTTTCCGGATGCGTCGCGGATGAAGCTGTGGAATTCCAGGTCGAGCTGGGCGTCGCGGGCCGCGTCGGTGGCGTCGTCCAGGTTGGTTTCCTGGGCGGCGATGACGGCCGCGAGCTTGTCGAGGTCGGCATCGGTGAGGCGGGTGGCGGCCGTGGCGGCGGCCAGGCCGTCGAGGACGGCGCGGACCGCGAGTACCTCGCGGATGCGGTCGTCGTCGACGGCGGCCACCTTCGCGCCCGCGTGCGGTGTGCTCACCGCGAGACCCTCGTAGATGAGCTGCTGCACGGCCTCGCGCACCGGGCTGCGGCTCACCCCGAGCCGAGTCGCGAGCGCGGGCACGCTGAGCGGGCTGCCCGGGGCGAGTTCACCGGAAAGGACCAGCTGTCTGATCCGGCGATGCACCGACGGGCCGAGCAGTGAGGTGCCGTCGCCACGCTCCGCTTCCGCCTCCGGGCGCTGACCGCTCATGCTCTGCACATCCGGCATGCTCGGGCGCCCTCCGTGGCCACGCTCCGCTTCCGCCTCCGGGCGCTGACCGCTCATGCCGTGTCCCTTCCGTTGTCTGCGCCGATTATCCCTGCGGCCGGTAGTTGGCTCGTACACGCTGGGTGAGGAAATCGGCCGCGGTGACCGGTGGGTACTTGCCGCCGGGTCCCTGGATGATCGCGTCGCGGTCGGCCTGGGCGAAGTAGGCGATGCTGTAGCGCTCGCCCTGGTATTCACCCTCGCCGGGGCTGCGGACGCGGTGGAAGTTCGACGGCAGCAAGTCGTCGCTCCAGCGGGTGAGCATGTCACCGATATTGCAGGTGATCAGGCTCGAGGACGGGGTGATGGAGGTCCATTCCTGTTCGGCCATCTCCTTGCCGGGACACACCTGCAGTCCGCCTTGGCCGTCGCGCTGGAAAAGCAGGGTGAGGCAGTCGAAGTCGGTGTGCGCGCCTGCCCGCCAGCGGCCGGGAACGCCGCGCAGCTCCTCGGGCACCGCGAAGTAGTGCAGCAATCGCAGTGCGCTCTGGTAGTCCGGCGATGCGGGATCGTGTGCGGCGGTGAAGTGTTCGCGCGCCAGTCCGAGCCGGTCGGCGAAGCAGGACAGCACCCGCATCGCCACCTCCCAGGCGCGATGCTCGAAATCCAGGACGCGCGAACGGAATCCGGGCAGCTCGGCCTCGCTCGGCCAGAGCCGGTCCATGTGCGGCCGCGTGACCTGATACGACTCCTTCTGATCGGGCACTCCGATGGACGGGCGCACCTGGCTCATGCTCTCCCAGCCGGCGTTGTGTTCCTTCACCAGCGGATACTTGCCTTTGACCTCCTCCGGCAAGGCGAAGAACTCCGCTGTGGCACCGAACATCTCGTCGATCAGAGCTTGCGGGATGCCGTGTCCGGAGAGCTGGAAGAAGCCGATCTCGGTGGCCGCCGCCCACAGTTGGTCGGTGATCTCGGCGCGGCGATTCTCGAAATCGGTGAGATCGACGACGCGGATCTCACGGGCGGTTTCCTTTCCGAGGCCGCCCATCCGCTTCTCGCGCGAGACCTCGGACAGGTCGTAGCTGGTGCTCATGGAATGTCTCCTTATCCGGTGACGGAGATGGACGGGTCGAGGAATTCCTTGGTGACGAGATCCGATGCCCGCAGGCCGGACGGCACATTCGATCCACCCGCGCGCAGGATGGGCGCGAACTCGTCGATGATGCGCTGCACGCGGGCCTCGTCGAAGCTGCCGAGCACACCGTCGCTGTCGTTGCCGATCAGGCCGCCGTCGATCAGTGCCTTGGAGCCGAACGCGGCGAGTTCGGCACTGTACGGGCTGAGCTTGGGATTCTGCTCGACGACATCGACGACCACCTCGTCGACATGCGTCGAATCGGCCCGGAACTCGGCGGTGGCCCGCTGGATCATCGGCACCAATTTCTGCAGGCAGGGCCGCAATTCGGCGAGTTTGTCCGCCCGGACGTTCACCGTGCGGGCGTATCCCTCGTAGCCGACGTCCTTGAGCAGCTGGTAGCGCACGGGCTTGTTCCAGGCGCGCACCTCGTGTTCGTAGGTGTAGGGCTCGGCGTTGACGAAACCCTGCTGCGCGAACGACGGATCGGTGACGAACCGGGACGGCGAATTGTCGTAGGAGGCGTCGATCTGTTCGGATTTCACCAGGCCACGCGCCACCAGCCAGTCCGGGTACAGCTGCCCCTTGGACACCACGATCGGCTTGCCGGACCGGCCGATATCGGCGATCCCCTGCCAGCCGGGATTGGTCGCCGGATCCCACATCAGCATCTGCGGGCTGTTGCGCAGCAAGGTGGTGACCGCCACGATCGGCTGCTGCCCGGCGGCGGCGATGGCGTGCTCGGAGTGGGCGAGGCCGAGAGTGATGCTCTCGTCGACGTACATCTGCGACGGCACGGTCTGGAAGCCGATGGCCGGTCCGCCCGCCCGGATCTCGAGTTCCACCCCGGTGTCCTTGCCCGCGGTGACGAGCGGACCGGTGATCTTGTTGTTGTCGGCGTCGACCGTGTAGCCGGGACCGAGCAGACCGAAGATCGGGCCGGAGTCGGTTTCCGGTGCCCATTGCAACTGCACGACAACGGTCTCCGGGCAGACACCGGCCAGCCGTTGTTCGGCGGGTGCGGGTTCGAGGGCGACGGCGGTGTCCTCACCGGTTTCGCCGGAACAGGCGGCGAGGGTGAGCGCAAGGGCCGCGATACCGAGGCGGTGCAGGGGACGTGCGTTTTTCATGGCGGTTCCTTCTAGTGGGCCGAGTCGTGCCAGCGGCCGACGCTGACCTTCTGGATCAGCGTGAAAACGGTGAACACGAGCACCCCGAACAGGGCGGCGAGCAGGAGCGCGCCGATGAGGTCCTCGGATTGGAGCCGGGCGCGGTAGGTGTCGAGCAGGGTGCCGATGCCGGGTTTGCCCTGCGCGAAGAACATGTCGCCGATGATCGCGCCGGTGACGGAAAGCCCTGCGGCCGTGCGTAAACCGGTCAGGGTGGATGGCAGGGCGGCCGGTAGTTGCAGGGACCAGAGCCTGCGCAGGCGCCCGGCGCGGCCGAGGGTGAACAGCTCGCGCAGGTTCGCGTCGACCGATTTGATGCCGAACAACGTCATCGCGATGATCGGATGAATGGCGATGAGCACACAGACCGTGGTCCGCGCGGCGAAACCGTAACCGAGCCACAGCCCGATCAAGGGTACGACGGCGAGCACCGGAATCGCCTGCAGCACCACGGCATACGGATAGACGACGTTTTCGATCGGTTTGGCCTGGCTCATCAGCACCGCGATGGCGACACCGAGCACGGCCGAGATCAGCAGCCCGGTGAGCGCGACCCGCGCGGTCACCGCCAGCGCCTCACCCATCACCTCGAGCTTCTTCGGGTCGGCCAGCGACTCGGTGAACACCACATGCGGTGGTGGCAGCAGGAAGCGGCGACCTTCACTGAGTACCAGCATCGACACGGCGTACCAGGCGGCGAGGGCAAGGGTGATCGAAATAGTCGGCGCGGCAAGGGTCTTGGCGATCTTGCGCACGCGTGCGGTGGACAGCTCGGCCCCCGGCTTCGCCGGTACCACGGCCCGGGCGGCGATACTCACCATCAGGCAGCCTCTTTCAACGAGTGCGACACGCGCGCGACGAGTTCGGTGAAGGTGGGATCGAAGCGCAGTTCACGGTCGCGTGGGTAGGGCAGGTCGACGTCGATCACCTCGTGCACCCGCCCCGGCCGCGCCGACATCACCACCACCCGCGACGCGAGAAACACCGCCTCCGCCACGGAGTGTGTGATGAACAGGGCGGTGAAGGCGTTGTCGCGGTAGAGGCGGAGCAGTTCCTCCTGCATGGTCAGTCGCGTCATCTCGTCGAGCGCGCCGAACGGTTCGTCGAGCAGCATCAGGCGCGGCTCGAGCGCCAGCGCCCGGGCCAGCGAGACCCGCATCCGCATACCGCCGGAGAGCTTGCGCGGCAGGGCATTCGCGAAGTCGGCCAGCCCGACCGCCTCGATCGCCCGTTCCACCCGTGCCCGCCGCACAGCGCGCGGCACCCCGGCCAGCTCCGCCGAGAGCTCGACATTGCGCCGCACCTTGCGCCAGGGCAGCAGGGTGGCCTCCTGGAAGATGAAGCCGATCGAATTCGTGCGCACCGCAACGGCTCCCGCGCTCACCCGTTCGAGGCCTGCGGCCAGGCGGAGCAGGGTCGACTTGCCGCAACCGGACGGCCCGACCACGGCGACGAACTCGCCCTCGCGGATATCCAGATCGATGCCGGTGAGGGCCAGGGTGCCGTCGTCACCGCCGAAACGTTTGCCGACGCCCGCGAAGGAGACCTCGAGTCCGGCGAGCAGCGTCCTCGCGTCCGCGTCGTTCACTGTGTCGTAGAGCGTCACCGTGATCACCTTCCTACGGTGGATGTTGCGTGCAACATGTGAATGAATTCAGTGTGGCGTTGCTGGATTACATGCAACATGTGGGCTGTTTCCGCTGGATTAACATTCATCGCATGCGGATCAGGCGGTGAGTCAGTTCGTCGGTGTCGACTCTCGTGCTGTGGCCGTCGCGGATCACCGCCTCGCCGTCGACCCAGACCGTGTCGATCACGCGGGGTGAAGCGGTTGTCAGCAGGGTCGCGCCAGGGTCGAGCACAGGCAGACAAGCGAAGTCGCGGTCGAAGCGGACCAGGGTGAGGTCGGCCCGGTCGCCGACGGCGATGCCGGTGTGTACCGGCCCGCCGAGCACCCGACCGGCCGCACCCGTGGCCATGTGCAACATGCGATCGATGCCGAACAGGTCGGCGCGGCGGTGTGCGGCACGTTGCAGGTACGCGCCCATGCGCAGAGTCAGGAGCATGTCCTGGGTGTCGTTGCTGGCCGCGCCGTCGACGCCGAGGGTCACGTCGATTCCGGCGGCCAGCATGTCGCCGATCGGGGCGATGCCGCTGCCGAGGCGCATGTTCGAGATCGGGTTGTAGGAGACGGTGACGCCGCGCTCGGCGAAGACCGCGCGACCGTGCGCGTCGAGGTTCACACAGTGCACGGCGAGCGTGCGCTCCCCCAGGAAGCCGTTGGTGTCGAGGTAGTCGACGGCGCCCATACCGGCGTGCAGGCGGCACATGTCGTCGTCGGTGGTGGTCTCGAGGACATGGATCGACACCGTCTTGCCGGTCGAGGCGGCGTAGGCGCGGGCCGCCGCCATGCCGTCGGGGGTGAGGCAGCGCGGGTTGGGCACGGCCAGCGCGGTGGTGATGCGCGAGCCCGCCAGCTGCCGGTCGAGTGCGTCGATATGGGCGAACGCCTCGTCGAGCGGTTGCATCAGGCGCGGGTCGAGCCCCCATTTGCGGGTGACGTCGGCGCGGTCGGCGATGCCGCGCCCGAGAACCACCCGGATGCCGAGCTCGTCGAGCGCGCGGATCACGGCCTGGTGGACCTGGTCGGACGGGTTCGGCCACAGGTGCTCGACCACCGTGGTCACCCCGCTGCGCAGCAGTTCCAAGCCACCGGCCAGGGCCGAGAGGTAGGTCTGTTCAGGAGTGGCGGCGACGGTGTGCTCGCCGACGCAGCGCAACCATTCCAGCAGCGGCAGCCCTTCCCCCACGCCACGAAGCACCGCTTGTTGCAGGTGGGTGTGGGTGTTGACGAAGCCGGGAAGCAGATAGCCGCCCGCACCGTCGAAGCGTGGAAGCGCCACGTGCTCCTGGCCGGCGCGAAATGCGGCGACCCGGCCGTCGCGGACGACGACCTCACCAGGCTGCCACCCCTGCGGCGTGTAGACGGTGACATCGGTGATGACCACGGACGAACCCATGCGCGCACCCCTTCGGTTGCGGCTGGTTCGCTCGCCGGGTTCAGCCGAGCACGTCGTCCGTTGCAGCCATGAACGTCGTAGGACCGACCCTAGGAATCCGGTATTTCCCCGGCGTTAAAGCCGTGTCACGGGCGGAGGTCGGCCGCCGGGGCGAGGATGTCGACGACCGGGGCGGATTCCGGTTCCAGGAACGCGAGCAGGGCTGCGGCCTCCGATTCGACCTCTGTCGCTTCGGCTTTCGTCCAGGCGCGGCTAGGGCTCACGCGGAGGCGGGCGGTTCCCGCCTTCACGAAGACTTTGTAGACCCCCGCGGTGAAGCCGTCGATCAGGACCGGTGAGACATTGACGCCGAGGGAACGTGGGGTGATGGTTTCACTGATGACGCGGCTGCGGTCCTGGTGGGAGAGCAGGGCGTTGTCGTACCAGCCGAGCAGGCGCACCGGGGCGGGCAGGTCGGGGTCGGCGAGTTCGAGTTCGGCGGCGTCGTAGAGGGTCCGGCCGCGTTCGTCGGTGTAGGTGCGGACGCGGTCGCCCAGGTCGGCGACCACCTGTTTCATGCCGGGCAGGCGCGACCAGGTCTGCATGTCCATGGTCGAGGCCGGGCCGAAGGCGCGCAGGTAGCGCAGGATCAGTTCGGCCACCGGATAGTCCGGGTCGAGCGGGGCGCCCAGCCACGGCTGCACCCGCGACCAGACGGGTCGGCTGTTGTCGCGCCAGCGGCCACGCGGTGGGGTCTGCAGGACCGGGAGCTGGTAGAGCCAGGTCTGCGACACCGCGCCCGGATCGCGATCCGGGTAGCGGATGGCGGCTTCGGCGCGCAGGTCGGCGGCCGACATCGGTTCGTCGCCGAGCACCGCCTCCCCGTCGGCGCGGACCTGCTCGGGGTCGAGGCCGACCATGGCCCCGTAGTTGAAACCCTTACGGAAGGGCACTTTTTCGAGTTCGGGCTGGATGTGCGGGGCGATGCGGAGGGCGTCGGGCGGGGTGACGAGGTGGATGGTGCCGCGCATCAGGGTGATCCGCACCAGCGTGCGGTCGTCCAATCCGCGCGACACCGTGTCGGGGTCGAAATCGACTGTCCGGCTCCACAAACCGATGAACGGCGGCGGGACATCCTGCGCCTGCAACCCGACGAGATGCTCGCACATCTGCGGTGTGCTCAGGGTGGACCGTTCGAGGAGGTGCTGCCGCGCGAGCAGCGTCCGGTTCAGTACTCGATTCGACAACTGCACGGCGCGCTCCTTCGATCCCGGCGACGAACCGGACGCTACCCCGGCGCTCCGACAACCTCACACCGAGTCAGCGCAGTTGTACGACGACCTTGCCGGTCGCGGTCCGGTTGTCCAGGGCCGCAACGGCTTCGGCCGTGCGTTCCAGGGGGTAGAGCACCGGTTCCGGCGCCGTGACGGCACCGGAGGCGAACAGCGGCTCCAGGTCGGCCCATTGTTCGGCCAGGTAACCGGGGTGGGTCATCACCCATTCACCCCAGGCCGCACCGACGACCTCCACGTTCTTGAGCAGCAGCCGGTTCACCTTCACCGTGGGGATCTCGCCCGCGGTGAACCCGACGACGAGCAACCGGCCACCGCCCGCGAGGCTGCGGATGCTGTCGGTGAAACGGTCGCCGCCCACCGGGTCGAGCACGATGTCGACGCCCCGACCGCCGGTGAGGTCCTTGACCGCCGCCAGCCAGCCGTCGGTGAGCACCACGTCGGTGGCGCCGTTGGCCTTGGCGACCTGCGCCTTGGCCTCGGTGCTCACCACCGCGATCACCCGGCCCGCGCCGAGCGCCTTGGCCAGCCGCAGGGTCGAGGTACCGACGCCACCGGCCGCACCGTGCACGAGGACCGTCTCGCCTTCGGCCAGCCTGCCGCGCTTGGTGAGGCAGAAGTGCACGGTCAGGTCGTTGAACAGGATGCCCGCACCCGACTCGAGCGAGACGTTGTCCGGCAGCTTGAAGACCGCGTCGGCGGGGGCCACCGCCACCTCCGCGACGCCGTTGCCGAGCATGGTCAGTGCCGCGACCCGGTCACCGGCACGCAGCCCCGACTCGGCGGGCGCATCACGAACCACACCACCGACCTCACCGCCGACGACGAACGGCAGACCCGGCTTCATCTGGTAGAGACCGCGCGTCATCAGGACATCGGGGAAGGCGATCCCGGCGGCGTGCACGTCGATGAGGACACCGCCCGGGTAAGCGACCGGTTCGGGCAGGTCGACGATCTCGATCGACGACGGACCTTCCAACTTGCTCACCTGAGCTGCACGCATCCGGGAAACCTCTCTCGACATCGAACCCCTGTCGAACATATCCCGACCACGCTCAGCGATGGGCGAATTCCAGCATCGCCTCACTGGAGAGCACCGAACCACCCTTGATGATGGTCAGGCCCGCGGGCGTGACCTGGTATTGCGTTCCGTCGCTCGGGTTGGTCGCGGTGAAACCGCCGCCACCGGTCGGGACGGGATCGTCGAGTTCGATCGCGTTGCCGTTGCGCACCGCGACACCCTTGTAGTAGAAGCGGTCGGCCCCGGTGTGGCAGATGACCACCCGCGAGGTGGTGGTGCGCGCGATCGTCATGGCGGCGTCGTTGTCGTTGCAGCGCGGGCCACCGCTGAGGAAACCCTGCCCGTCGGCGCCGGTGACGGCCGAATTCAGCGGCGGCACAGTGGTTGTGGTCGGTTTCGGCTCCGTCGGCGGCGCCTGCGGAACGCCGGTGGGCACTTGCTGGCTGACCGACACCACCACCGGCGGCGGCACCTGCAGACTGGACGAGGACACCGGCTGACCTGCGCGATCGGTGCCGGAATCGTTGACGCTCAACATCACCCACACCGCCACCCCGACAGCGGCCACGACGATCAGCGCGCCGAGCGCACCGGCGAGAATCGGCGTCGCCGAATTCCGCTGCGGAAGAGGCAGCGGTTCCGACGGATGGGCGTAGGCACCCGAGGAGAACTGGGGGCCGGTGCTCATCCTGGTCTGCTGCCGCCCGGACTGCGCGAAACCGGCGATCGGCTGCTGCGGTGCGGACCGGTGCGCCGCGGCGGGTGGCTGAGCAGGCGAGGGAGCGGTCGGCGGCGGTGGTTGCGGCCCGGTGACCCGGGTCTGCCCGGTGAACGGGCGCGGCGGCGGCTGCTTCACCAACGGCGTCACCCGCGGGCCGGGAACGGTTGCGGGCGCGTCGCGTTCGGCCTGCACCAGTGCGGCACGGGCGGCGCGAGCCAGGTCGCCCGGCGAGCCGTAGCGCTGCTCGGGCCGCTTGGCCATGCCACGCTCGATCACCGCGTCGAACGCCGACAGCGCCGGATCGACCGCACTCGGCCGGGGTGGCGGTGCCATCTGATGCGAACCGATCGCGCCGGCGAGACTGTTCACCGGGAACGGCACCCGTCCCACCAGCGACTCGTAGAGCACACAGGTGAGCGCATAGGTGTCGACGGCCGGCGTCATCGGGACGTCCTCGAACCGTTCCGGCGCCATGTAGGCCATCGAACCGACGGCGCTGCCCGCGCTGGTGAGCTGCGGATCGGACGCGCCGTGCGCGATACCGAAGTCGACCAGATAGGCGAACAGGTTGGCCGTGAGCAGGATGTTGGCCGGCTTCACGTCACGATGCACCAGGCCGAGCTCGTGCGCGGCATCGAGCGCGGCCGCGATCTGCTCGACCACCTGCACCGCCTCGCCGGGCGTCAGCTTGCCGTGCTGCTGCAGCCGCTCCTTGAGATCGGAACCGCGCACCAGGCGCATGTCGATGTAGAGCACACCGTCGACCTCACCCCAGTCGTGCACCGGGATGACGTGCGGCTCCTGCACACTGGCCATCGCATGGGATTCGCGGCGGAAACGCTGCACATAGGTGGGGTCGGCCGCCAGCTCACGATTGAGCACCTTGAGCGCGACGACGCGATCCTTGGTGGTGTCGAAAGCCTCGTAGACCTCGCCCATACCGCCGACTCCGAGAAGCCGACGCAACTCATAGCGCCCGAACATCGCGCCTGCCATCGCCCCGCCGGCCATTCCAGCAGGTTACCGGGCGCCTACAGCACTTGTCATGTACGCCGGTGGGGGCTAGTCCCGGCTCGACGTGAGGGTGTGATCTGCGCACCGTAAAGTCGAGGGCAGAACTACGCAAGAAGTCGCGGCTCACCTGTGTGGACCGCGCAAGGAGCACACGTGTCACTCGATCAGCCACTGGCCCCGCTACCCCAGGAGGGCACGGGTTTCGCCACGGCGTGGCCTGTCCGGGCCGGCGACGTGGACCCGTACCACCGGCTGCGCTTCGACGGGGTCGCCCGCTACCTGCAGGATATCGCCTACGAGGAACTGCATCAGACCGCGCTGCACCGCACCGATCCCACCTGGATCGTGCGCCGCACCGTCATCGACGTGATCCGCCCGGTCGTCTTCCCCGATCACGTACACCTCACGCGGTGGTGCGCGAGCATGTCGACCAGGTGGACGAACATGCGCGTGCGCATCACGAGCGAAGGCGGCGGCCTGATCGAGACCGAGGGGTTCTGGATCAACCTCAGCGAGTCGAGCAACCTGCCCGCCCGCATCAGCGACGAAGGCCTGGCCTACCTGGCCCGCACCACCGACGAACACCGGCTGCGGTGGCGGCCCTACCTCACCGATCCGGCGCCGCGCGAATCCGACACCGATGTGCCGTTCCCGGTGCGCGCCACCGACATCGACCAGTACAACCATGTGAACAACGCCTGCTACTGGCAGGCCGTGGAGCAGTTCCTCGTCGACTATCCGAAACTGCTCGCGGTGCCGCATCGGGCGGTGATCGAGTACGTGGCGCCGGTGCTGGCGCGTGAACACATCACGGTGCGCGGGCGGTACGAGCCGGGCGATGTGAGTGGGCGGCCGGTGTTGCGGTTGTGGTTCGTGGTCGGTGGGATCACGACAACCGTCGTCAAGGTCATGCCCCTGCCCTAGCTCGGGCGGGCGGCGGCCGAGAACCGGCGGCGGGTGGGCCTGGTTCTCGGCCGCGGGTCCGATTACCCCTTCGCGGCCTTGAGGAGGTCGGCGCGGGTGGTGAACTTGACGCGGGGTCGGCCCGCGGCTTTACCCGCGGCCTTTTCCGCCTGGTCGATGGTCTTCCAGGCGGCACGGTCGACGAGGTCGGGCTGACGCTCGGTGAGCAGGGCGCGCAGGGCGGCCCGGTCGCCGGTCGGGTCGGTGAGCCTGCCCGCGATGAAGTCGTCGATCAGGGCTTCGACGGTTTCCTCGGCATCGATCCGGTTGGAGCCGATCACGCCGCGCGGGCCACGCTTGATCCAGCCCGCCACGTACACACCGGGCAGGGGCTGGGTATCGGCGAGCACGCGGCCGTGCTCGCTCGGCACCACACCGCGCCGCTCGTCGAACGGCAGGCCGGGCACGGGGACGCCGCGGTAACCGATCGAGCGGAGCACCAGGCCGGTGTCGAGGCGCTCGGTGCGGTCGGTGGGAGTGGCGACGAGGTCGGCGGTGAGTTCGTTGTGCGCGAACTCGATACCGGTGACGTGGTCGTCACCGAGCACCTCGGTGGGGGTCGCCAGGTAGCGGAAGACGATGCGCTTGTTCGCCGGATCGCGTCGGCCGGTCGAATACTCCTGGGCCAGCTGATACTTGAGTCGCAGCGAGGGTTCGATGTTCGGGTCGTCGAGGATCGCGCGGCTGTGGTCGTCCAGATCGAGGTCGGCGGGATCGACGACCACGTCGACACCCTTCAAATGGGTGAGCGCCAGGAACTCCGGCGAGCTGTAGGCGGCCTGCAGCGGACCGCGGCGGCCGAGAATCACGACCTCGCGGATGTTGCTGCGGCGCAGGGCGTCCAGGGCGTGGTCGGCGATATCGGTCTTGGCCAGCTCGTCCGGGTCGACGGTGAGCACGCGCGCCACGTCGAGCGCCACATTGCCGTTGCCGACGATCACCGCGCGCTCACCCGACAGGTCGAACTCGCGCTCGGCGAAATCGGGATGGCCGTTGTACCAGGCGACGAACTCGGTGGCCGAATGGCTGCCGGGCAGGTCCTCACCCGGGACACCGAGCTTGCGGTCGCTCGACGCGCCGACGGCGTAGATCACGGCGTGGTGGTGCTCGAGCAGCTCACGGTGATCGATGTGTTCGCCGATCTCGACATTGAGGTAGTACTGCAGAGTGTCGCGGCGGAAGGCCGATTCGAACATCGTCGCGACGTTCTTGGTGCCCGCGTGATCGGGCGCCACGCCCGCGCGAACCAGACCCCACGGCGTGGGCAGCCGGTCGAACATCTCCACCTCGACATCGCTGCGCCGCAACAGCTCGTCGGCGGCGTAGCAGGCCGCCGGGCCCGCACCGACGATCGCGACGCGCAGGGTGCCGAGACTCTTCGGTGGGCGCACGGGGGTGGCGAGTGGGTCGAAATTCGTCTCCAGCGGGTGACGCCGGAAGTACTCGGCATTGATCTCGCGGTACCTGCCGAGCGAGGCGAGGAGATCGTCCTCGGAGAAGATGGCGTCCACCGGGCACGCATCGACACAGGCGCCGCAGTCGATACAGGTGTCTGGGTCGATGTAGAGCATTTCCGCCGTGGCGAACTCCGGCTGATCCGGGGTCGGGCGGATGCAGTCGACCGGGCACTCGGTGACGCAGCTGGCGTCGTTGCAACAACGCTGCGTGATGACGTAGGCCATGGGTGCAGATCCTCGAAATGTGTGGTCGGACGTCACCTCGGGTATGAGTGACGCAGCTTTCAGTGTGCCTCGAGTGTGACTGCGACCTCATCGGTGTGCACGATTACCGTGTAGTACATGGCGGTGACCCTGATCCTGATGCGGCACGGAAAATCGGCGTACCCGGACGGGGTGGAGGACCACGAACGGCCACTGGCCCCACGCGGCGAACGCGAAGCCGCACTGGCGGGCGACTGGTTGCGCGCCACCCAGCCGGCGATCGACGCGGTGCGTTGCTCCACCGCCCAGCGCACCCGGCTCACCCTGGCCGCCACCGGGATCGACGCTCCCGTCGAGTACCGCGACGACATCTACGAGGCGAACCCGCACACCCTGATCGAGCTGATCCAGCTCACCGACGATGCTGTCTCGACTCTCCTCCTTGTCGGTCATGTTCCCGGAATTCCTTGGACCGCTTGGGATCTCGCGACCAACCGCGATTCCGACGCGGCCACCGAGCTAAGCCGCAAGTTCCCCACCTCGGCGCTGGCGGTGCTCGAGTTCGACCGGCCGTGGGCGCGCGTGGACCAGGGAACCGGCGAACTGACGCACTTCCACGTGCCGCGCTGACCTACTTCAGCAGCTTGCCCCCGACCACGATTCCGACGCCGAGCAGCGCGAGCAACACGAAGGCGACCACGCCGTTCGTCAGCCACCAGACCACGCCGAGTACCAGTACCACCGGCGCCACCGCGATGGCGGTGATCACCGGGCTCTCCTTCACCGTTTCCCAAGCCGAGCGGGCCCGGATGCGGTCGATCTCCTTAGCCATGTGATCCACACTACGTTTCTGTCGGTGGGCGGTGGGATGCTTGACCGCATGGATTGGAAAATCGAGCTCGTTGCCATCCCGGTCACCGATATCGATCGGGCCAAGGACTTCTACACCAGCATCGGTTTCAACGCCGATCACGACCACACACCGAGCCCCGACATCCGCTTCGTCCAGCTCACCCCGCCGGGTTCGGGCTGCTCGATCTGCATCGGCCGCGGCATCACCCAGGCTGCTCCCGGCAGCGTCGAGGGCATGCAGATGGTGGTGCCGAGCGCCCAGCAGGCCTACGAACAACTCGTCGCGGCGGGCGTCGAGGCGACCCCGGTGCAGGATCTGGGCTGGGGCCTGTTCACGTTCTTCGCCGACCCCGACGGAAACCGCTGGGCGGTACAGGAACTGCCGAAGTACAACTGAGATCGGCTCGTCCCGCGAATAGGCTTGCTTGGAGTGCACTCCAGGTGGCTAGCGTCGGTGGAGTTCCACGGAAAGGGACGAGCACGATGGATCCGGAAGCGGTTCGGCACACCGACAGCGCGAACGAACGGGAGCGCCCGAAATACTCGATCGGCGAGGTCGCCGAGCGGTCGGGCCTCAGTCGCGACACGCTGCGCTGGTACGAGCGGATCGGGCTGATGAACTACATCGGTCGCGACCACACCGGCAACCGCCGCTTCAGCGATCGTGATCTGGAGTGGCTGGAGCTGATCGCGCGGCTGCGCACGACCGGCATGCCGGTGGCCGACATGATCCGGTATGCCGAACTGGTGCGGGCGGGTGAGCAGACCTTCCCGCAACGGCTGGAGATGTTCCGGCAGACCAGGGCCGACGTGCTCGACAAGATCGCGGAACTGCAGAAGACCGTGGCCGTGCTGGACTACAAGATCGCCGTGTACGAGGGCCGATCCGAGTTGGTCCCGCCCGTCACGCTCACCGCGCACACGAGCGAAGGAACCGATACATGAGCACCACTCTGCCGACCACCACCCTCGGCGCCGACGGCCGACGGGTCGGCATCCAGGGTCTCGGCTGCATGGGCATCAGCGAGTTCTACGGCGACTCCGACCTGGCCGAGTCCCGGGCCACCCTCGAGCACGCCCTCGAACTCGGCGTGACCCTGTTCGACACCGCCGATATCTACGGCTCCGGCCACAACGAGGAATTCCTGTCCGGTTTCGTCCGCGAACACCGTGACGAGCTGGTGATCGCCACCAAATTCGGCATCGTGCGCAAGGCCGACGATCCGGCGTTCCGCGGTTTCGACAACTCCCCCGAATACATCCGCGCCGCCGTGGACGCGAGCCTGCGCAGGCTCGGTGTCGACACCATCGACCTGTACTACATGCACCGCCGCGACCCGGCCGTGCCGATCGAGGACACCGTCGCCACGATGGCCGAGCTGGTCACCGCGGGCAAGGTGCGCGCGCTCGGCCTGTCGGAGGTGACCGGCGACGAACTGCGCGCCGCCCACGCGGTGCACCCGATCGCGGCCGTGCAGTCGGAGTGGTCGCTGTTCTCCCGCGATGTGGAGCGCACCGCCGTGCCCGCCGCGGCCGAACTCGGCGTGACGTTCGTGCCGTACTCGCCGCTGGGTCGCGGGTTCCTCACCGGCGCGTTCCGCAATGCGGACAGCCTCGGCGGCAACGACTTCCGGCAGCGGATGCCCCGCTTCACCGGCGCCAACGCCGAACGCAATGCCGAACTCCTCGCACCGCTGGCGGCGATCGCGCGAACACACGGCATCACCCAGGCTCAGGTCGCTCTCGCATGGGTGCACACGCGCGCCGAGGCACACGGTCTTCCCGTGGTGCCGATCCCGGGCACCCGCAAGCGCGGCAGGCTCGCGGAGAACGTCGCGGCCGCCGGGGTGCGGCTCAGCGACGACGAACTCGCGACGCTGGAACCGATCGCCGGACAGGTGGCGGGCCCACGGTACGCGGACATGTCGTTCACCTCGGCGGGACGGGAATAGCATCGGATCGGGCGCGGCCGGGAATACTCACGCCGCGCCCGGGTTGGTCGGTATACCAAGTCACGAGCGCACCTGTCGGCGGTGCGGAAGGAGCGCAAGATGTCGGAGACCACCGCGTCGCAGGCCCGTGTCGTCCGCAACCAGGACAAGAACCGCTACGACATCTTCTACGGCGACGAACTCGCCGGCTTCGCCGAGTACATCGAGCGCGGCAACGACACCGACTTCGTGCACACCGAGATCGACGACGCCTTCGGCGGCAAGGGCCTCGGCAGCAAGCTGGCCCGCTACGCCGTGGAGGACGTGATCGCGCGCGGGCGAACCATCACCCCGCACTGCCCGTTCATCCGCGGCTGGCTCGACAAGCACCCCGAGTTCGACGCGCACGTGGTCGGCAAGGGCATCCCCGGATGAGCGACCTCGAGGCCGACCCCACCGAGGTGCTGTGCGAACCGTCGCCGAGCCCCGGCCCGATCACCGAGCTGTACCCGGCCAGGGAGGTCCCGCTCGGCGGTGTGCGCGGCGTGTACGTGGAACGCACCCTGCCGCAACGGGATCTGCCGACCGTCGGCGCGTGGTGTTTCCTCGACCGGTTCGGCTCGCCCACCGTCACCCGCACCGGCGCCTCGCCCGACATCCTGCCCCACCCGCACATCGGCCTGCAGACGGTGACCTGGCCGTTCGACGGGCAGATCCGGCACCGCGATTCGGTGGGTTCGGATGTGCGGATCGAACCGGGTCAGCTGAACCTGATGACCTCCGGTCGCGGCATCGCGCATTCGGAGTTCGGCGTACCTGGCGCGAACGCGGGCAACGGCCTGCAACTGTGGATCGCCCTGCCCGACAACGCGACCGGCGTCGAACCGCACTTCGAACAGCACCGCGAGCTGCCCGTATACGAGGAACCGGGACTGCGGGCGACCGTGCTGATCGGCTCGCTGGGCGGCGTCATCTCACCGGCGAAGGCCTATACGCCGATCGTCGGCGCGGACATCGTCCTCGATCCCGGCGCCGACGTGCGATTACCGCTGGAACGCGCCTTCGAGCACGCGGTGCTCGTCGTCGAGGGCGCGGTCGTCGTCGACGGCATCGAGCTCGGTCCCGGACCGCTGCTGTACCTGGGCACCGATCGGGCCGAGGTGCGTTTGACGAGCACCGACCGCGCGCATTTCGCCCTGATCGGCGGTGAGCCGTTCACGGAGGAACTGGTGATGTGGTGGAACTTCGTGGGGCGAAGTCACGAGGAGATCGTCGCGGCGCGCGAGGCGTGGGAAGCCCACGACACCAGCCGGTTCGGGCAGGTGGTCGACCATCCGGACCAGGAGCGGATTCCCGCTCCGCCGCTGCCGCCGCTGCGGTTGAAGCCGCGTAAACGCGCGACCGGCTGCTCGCACAGCTGAGCAGCCGGGCCTGCGTCGTGAGTCCGGGCGCGGTCAGCGGTTTCCGGCGAGCAGGGCGTCGAGGGCGCGGTAGCTGTCGTTGAGGCCGGTCTCCATGCCGGAGGCGAGCATGCCCGCGCATTCCTCGGCGGTGTGGAAGATGCTGTCGGTGACCACGCGGGTGCGGCCGTTGCCGAGGTCGACGAAGGTGGTCGTGTCGATCGAGATGTGGGCGGGCATACCGTCCCATTCGAAGGACTGCACGATCCGCTCCTTCGGGGTGATCTCGCGGAAGCGGCCCTCGAAACCGTAGGACTCGTCGCCCTCGTGCTCGACGAAACGCCAGTGGCCGCCCTTGCGGAACTCCCAGCGCTCGATGTCGACCTCGTGGCCGCGCGCCCACCAGCGCGACAGCTGCTCGACGCGGCTGTAGGCGTCCCACACCCGATCCAGCGGTGCGTCGAAATCGCGTTCGATGTGCACTTCGCGGTCCGAGGTGGAGGTGATGACCGCGTCCTTGATTGTGGTGCTCATTGCTCTGGCTCCGTTCGTCGCAGGAATTCGTCGAGACGGTCCATCCGGGCTTCCAGCATCTGCCGATAACCCTGCATCCAGGCCACCTCCCGATCGAACACGTGCTCGCCGATACGGCAGTACCGCACCCGACCACGCTTCTCGGTGACCACCATCCCCGCATCCTCGAGCAACCCGATGTGCTTCTTGATGCCGGTCAACGTCATCTCGAACCGCTCGGCCAACTCGCTGACGGTGGCGGGCCCACGACCGAGATGCTCGAGGATGCCCCGCCGGGTGGGGTCCGCGAGCGCCCCGAACGAGGCGTCTAGGAAGTCATACTGAACCATCTAGTTCAGTATTGCGCGCGGGGCACGGCGCGTCAAGAGGCGGTCGGGAGTTTGCCGAATTCGCTGTACCGACAGCGGGATTTACTACTACGCTTCGTCGTAGACATTCCGGCGGAGGGGAAAACGATGGACAAGACAACGTGCTGCATCGTCGGCGGCGGGCCGGCCGGAATGATGGCGGGCCTGCTGCTCGCGCGGGCGGGCGTCGAGGTCACCGTGCTGGAAAAGCACCCCGACTTCCTTCGCGACTTCCGCGGCGACACCGTCCATCCGTCGACGATTCGACTGCTCGACCAGCTCGGGCTCGGTACCGAATTCGCCCGTCTCCCCCAGTCCGCGCTGACCACCCTGCGCGTCTACGCGGGCGACCGCATGGTGGTCGCCGCCGACTTCACCCGGGTCCCCGGCCGCTACCGGCACATCGCGATGGTGCCGCAGTGGGATTTCCTCGACCTGCTGGCCGGGGCCGCCGCCACGGAACCCGGGTTCACCCTGCGGATGCGCTCGACCGTCACCGGGCTCGTCCAGGAGTCCGGCACGGTCGTCGGCGTGCGCTACCTCGACGCGACGGGCGACACGCACACGCTGCGCGCCGACCTCGTCATCGCCTGCGACGGACGCGATTCCGTGGCACGAGAGTCGGCGGGCCTGCGTCAGCGAAGCGAGGACGTACCGATGGACATGTGGTTCTTCCGCATCCCCAAGGCCGTCGACGACAGTGCGAGCGGCGCCGTACAGACCCGTTTCACCAGCGGAAACTCGGCCGTGGCGATCGATCGCGGCGACTACTACCAAACCGGATACATCATCGAGAAGGGTTGCGACGCAACGCTGCGCGCCGAGCACGACGTGCAGTGGCTGCGGGATCGGATCGGCGAGCTGTTCGACTGGCCGGGCGAGTCGCTGGCACACATCCGGTCCTGGGACGACGTCAAGTTGCTCGAGGTGACCGTCGGGATGCTCGAACGCTGGTACGTGCCCGGCCTGCTCTGCATCGGCGACGCCGCGCACACCATGTCACCGGTCGGCGGTGTCGGCGTGAACCTCGCCATCCAGGACGCCGTCGCCGCCGCCCGCCTCCTCGCGCGACCCCTGCTCGACGGCACCGTCACCACCGCCGACCTCGACAAGGTGCAGCGCAGGCGGATGCTGCCCGCGAGCTTCACCCAGCGCTCGCAGCGCGGCGAACACGAGCTGCTCATCGCCCCCGCCCTGCGCGGCGATCTGGACGCCGCACCGCTGCCGCTGCGTGTGGTCGACGCGATGCCCGCGCTCGCCGGGCTCACCGCGTACCTGGGCGGTATCGGACTTCGGCCGGAGCACGCGCCCGACTTCGCCCGGCGTCCACCCGTCGGTGCGGACCCTGTGAATCCAGCTCACTGAACTGTGGATTCGTACGCCGATCACGACTGTTGGTTGTGGCCTTGCCCGACGCCTGAGTCGCGAGGGCGGAACCAAGCGGTGAGAACTTTCCGAAAAGCTGATCAGCGGCTAAGTTTGCCGCGATGACCGGGCGTGCGTGGCCCGGTGCGGGCAGCAGGAGGATGGCGCGATGAGGTTCGGCAAGATGTTCGGCGCGGCGGTGCTGGCGGTGGGAGTCGGTGTCGCGGGAGTCGGGATCGGACACGCCGAGCCGGCGCCCGCCCCGGAACCCCTCGGCCTGCGTGGGGTCGACAAGGGCGTGAACTACGAGGTCAGCGCGACCGACGACCGGCGCGCGGTGGTCACCAGCATCGACACCGGTCGCTTCGAGCTCGTCCACGACGCGAAAGTCGTTGCCATCACCGATGATTCGGGTGCGGTAGTGGCAGCGCTGCCGATGGTCGTGCGGGTCGGCGAGCACGCGGTGCCGCTCACTCCCAGCATCGACGCCGAAGGTTCGCGACTCACCCTCACCCCGGTCGGCGAATCCGAGACCCCCGTCCGCGACATCAGCGCGCAGGAACGCTTCTTCGCCGAAACCCAACGGCTGCAACCGCAGATCATCCAGGGCGCGGCGATCGGCGCGGCCATCGGATTCGTCCTCGGCTTCCCCCTCGGGCTGTTCGTCCTCGACTTCATCACGGTGCCCGTGGCGACCGTCGCCGGTGCGGCCATCGGTGCGCTCGCGGGGTACGCGATGGCCGGTGGTCAGCCGGCGATCGACACCGCGATCGCGTACGTCACCGGGGCGCCCTGAGTCGCAACCCGCGATCCCGCGTCATATCGCGGGATCGGTAGCACTCACCCCGTTTCGTGCGCCGTCCGCGTCAACGCTGACGTGCCCGGTATGCGGCGACTGCGTTGCGGTTGCCGCAGGTGGTGCTGCAGTAGCGCTTCGAGCGGTTGCGGGACAGGTCCAGGACCAGGCCTTCGCAGTCGTCGTCGGCGCAGATCGAGAGGCGGCTCAGGTCGTCGGCGCGGATGACATCGATCATCGCCATGGCGGTTTCCACCGCGATGCGCACCGGGAGCGCGGCCTCGGCGGGGACGGCGTGCACGTGGTAGTCGACGCTGCCGTGGCGGACCAGCTGCGGCACGGCGCGGTGCTCGCGCAGGATCTCGTTCACCAGTGTGACGGCGGTGTCGCGGTCGCTGGTCAGCAACCGGCGTAGCGGGCCGCGCAGGGCGCGTACCTCGGCGAGTTCCGCCGCGTCGCCGCGGTGCGCGCCCGTGTAGTCGTGCCGGACGAAGAACTCGTCGAGCTGGGCGATCTCGGTGAGCGTGTCCGGCTCGACGGCGGAATTCACCAGCTCCACAGCCGACAGCAGCGCTGCCTCGGTGTCATGAGCAAAAACCATGTTGACAGATTACGCCATGGTTCCTACCGTCATTAGTCATGGAGACTTTGACTCATGACGCGACGGCCCGGCGGCTGCGCACCGGCCTGCTCTTCGCCCTGGCCTCGGCCACGTCGTTCGGGCTCTCCGGGCCACTCGCGCGTGGGTTGATGAACGCGGGCTGGAGTGCGGCCGCGGTGGTCGCCGTGCGGGTGCTGCTCGCAGGCGTCGTGCTGTTGCCGCTGGCCTGGCCGCATCTGCGCAACAATCGGAACCTGTTGCGCGACAACGCGAAACTCATCGTCGCTTACGGTTTGGTCGCCGTAGCGGGCACGCAGCTCGCCTACTTCAACGCCGTCGCGCGTATGGAGGTCGGCACCGCCTTGCTCATCGAATTCGCGGCGCCGATCGCGGTGGTCGGCTGGTTGTGGGTGCGGCACCGGCAGCGTCCGGGCGCGGCGACTGTCGCCGGTGCGATTCTCGGTATCACCGGCCTGATGCTGGTGCTCGACGTGGTCTCCGGCGTCTCCACCGACCCCGTCGGCATCGTCTGGGCCCTCGGCTCGATGGTCGGCGCCGCAACCTATTTCGTGCTCTCCGACCAGGGCAGCGACCTGCCCGGCACCGTCCTCGCCGCGGGCGGTCTCCTCATCGGCGGCGTGGTCCTACTCGCGGCCGGAACCATCGGCATCGTCCCCCTGCGTGCCACCACGAACCCCGTCGTCTTCGACGATTTCACCACCCCCTGGTGGCTGCCCATCCTCCTCATCGGCATCGTCACGGCCGCCATCTCCTACGTCACCGGCATCGCCGCCACCCGCCGCCTCGGCTCCCGCCTGGCCTCCTTCGTGGCCCTCACCGAAGTCCTGGCCGCCCTGGTCTTCGCCTGGCTCCTCCTCGGCGAAGCCCCCGGCCCCATCCAACTCCTCGGCGGCACCCTGATCCTCCTGGGCGTCATCGCCGTCCGCCTCGGCGAACCCGCCGTCACCACCGTCGGCGACCCCGAATCCCCCACTGCCGAACCCCAACTCGACCGGACATGAGTCCTGTCCTCGGTCGTCCGGGGACACGCGGCGCCCGCGTCCTCGCTGCTCGGCCGCGGCAGCAAGCAGGCCGCGGGCAATCTGCTCGAAGTCCCTCGCTCACCAGCGATAGTCGAGGAACTTGCCGTCCAGGGTGATGACGACACGGTCGCCGTCGGGGTGGGGGCGGCGAGCGATGTCGATGTTGAAGTTGATGGCGCTCATGATGCCGTCGCCGAACTCCTCGTGGATGAGTGCCTTGAGTGCCGGACCGTAGACCGAAACCGCCTCGACCAGGCGGTAGATCGTGGGGTCGGACAGTTGCGCCGGGTCGGCACCACGGGACGGTTGCAGGCGCAGGCTTTCGGCGACGGTGTCGTCGAGGTCGAGCAGCCCGCAGACGGCGGCCGCCTGTTCCTCGGTCATCGGGTGCTGGCCGAGCAGAGCCGCGGTCGTCCAGACCAGTGGTGCGCCGATCGACTCCGCGATGCTCGCCCACGTGATGCCCTTGCGGAGACGGGCGGCGACGATCAGATCGGCGGCGGCGGACTTGGGCAGGATCGGTTGCATGCTGGCTCCTCGATTCGGGGTCGCCGCCAGCCTGCCATCGGGAGGCACCTGCCCACCATAGTGGAATACCACTATTTACGTGGGGGCAACCTGCCGTGATCGGCAGGCAACCTCCACGGCGAAAACTCCTGCGCCAGAGGCACTATGAAGAGCCGCCGCCTTCACAGTGACCATCACCGTGAACACCGGGGAGCCGCTGCTCGGCGCCGTCCTGTTCCCGGTCGGGTTCTGCATGCTCTACTTGCTCGGATTCGACCTGCTCACAGGGGTTTTCACGCTGGTACCGCTGGCGCTGATCGACAAGCGGCGCGGAGTCACGGTGCGGTCGATGTTGCGGAACTGGGGGCTGGTCTTCGTC
Organism: Nocardia sp. NPDC050413; assembly: GCF_040655475.1. NCBI lineage: Bacteria > Bacillati > Actinomycetota > Actinomycetes > Mycobacteriales > Nocardiaceae > Nocardia > Nocardia sp. NPDC050413. The sequence goes on from NZ_JBFAJZ010000004.1 coordinate 420,166, forward strand.
GGCAACTTCGCCGGCGCGTTCACGGTGGCCGTGATGATGGCGATCATCCTGACCATGGGATTCTCCGTCGACCCGAGCGTGGTCGGCGAAAAGCTCGGTGACATCGGCGAATCCAGGACAGTGGGCTATGCCGACCACGGCGCCGCAGGAATGCTCACGCTGTTCATCCGTGCCGTCCTGTGCAACTGGATGGTCTCCACCGGCGTGGTCGCCGCGATGATGTCGACCTCGGTGTCGGGCAAGGTGATCGCGATGTGGATGCCCATCATGCTGTTTTTCTACATGGGCTTCGAACACTCCATCGTCAACATGTTCCTCTTCCCCTCCGGCCTACTCCTCGGCGGCGACTTCTCGATCGGCGACTACCTGATCTGGAACGAAATCCCCACGGTGGTAGGCAACCTGGTCGGCGGCCTCACCTTCGTCGGCCTCACCCTCTACGCCACCCACGCCCGCACCGCCCCACCCCGCCGCCGACCCGAACCCACTGTGGTGGAGTGATTCTCAGCGACACCGTGCCTACCGATCGCGATACTCCGCCTCCGCGATCCTCAGCTCGGTGCCCGGCATCGTGATCGTCAGGAGGCCGGTCTCGGTGTTCCAGGCAGCCTGGACGTCGGCCACCGAATACGGGATGTCATAGAACAGCCCACGATTGTCTGCGATTCCGACATGCATTTCGTGTTCGGGCGCCAGCAGGCCGGGTGTGGTGCGGTGGTACACGCAGTACGACCTGCCGGAATCAGGACGGCAGCTGACGACCACCTGCTCCGACATCCAATGAGTCACAACCTGATAGGCGATGAACACGGACGCCAGTACGCCGATCACAGCGAACCCGACCACGACTACCTGAGATCTCACCCGGCGAAATCTACGCGTACCGCCCGTGGCCGGCCACACCGATTCCTCATCGCAACGAAGTTCGATACGGCACGCTCAACCGGTGAAGAAGAAGGCTTACGTGCCACGCTGTCCCGACTGCGATGGCGCGATGACTCGAACCGCGTACGGCATGCCCGCTCCCCCACTGCGAGAAGCCGCCGAACGCGGCGAGGTCATCCTGGGCGGCTGCGTTGGAACCGAGTTTTCGGTCATCGAGAGGGCCCGGAAAAGACGAGCGGAGGCAGAGGACGGTGGTGCCGGTATTCTGGATTGATCTCGATGCGGCACGATCCAGGCGGTGAAGATGCACGATCCGATGGAGGAGGTCGAGCGGGCGCTGGCCGCGCGGGTCGGGTGGAATCAGGTCGATGACCATCTGGTCTACGCCTGTGAGACGCTGTCGCGGTTGCGGAAGGGTGGGATCTCGGCGCTCGAACCGTACCCGACCACGATCAGATTGGCGGAGCAGGAGATCTGTCTCGGCGAAGGGCCGGGTATGTGGGCGGCGTTTCGCAGCCCCGAGGTACCGCCGCCGCCACCACTGACGATCGCCCCGCCGATCATCGCGAACCTCACCCCGCCGACGCCGGTCGTCCTCCCGGCACGCGGCAGTTCGCGGCGCGACATCCAGCGGGCGCGCACGGCAGCCAGTGCGGCGGCCTACAACGCCAGGCAGCGAAACCAGCAGATGGCGGCCCAGATGGTGTGGGCGGCGGCCGAAGCCGCGCGGGCGGCCAACGCCGCGGCGACAGCGGCCCGCGAGCAGGCGATGGCGCCGCGCTGGATACCGGAACCGAGCGGCCGGATCACCCTCACGAATCATCGGATCCACCTCACCAACCACTACCGCTCGTCACCGATCCCGCTCACTGCGTTGGAGCACATCGAGTTGCCCCAACCCGACCGACTGCGGATCCGCTTCACCGAAGCATCCACCTCGCACTACCTCGAACTGGCGACACCATGGGCGGCACCGGCCTTCCTGATCGCCGGCCATGCGAGATTCCCCCAGCACCCGCAGCTGATCAGCGGCTCGTGGTTACCCCACGGCTTCGAGGAACGCTGTCATATCGCGGGAAAAACCTGCCCGCGCATCCGCTGACCCGGAAACGACGAACGCCCCGCTCCTCGGAAGGAGCGGGGCGTCCATGTTCACGGACTAGCGGTAGTCGCTGAAGCCGTAGTCGTCCAGCGGCACCGCGGCACCGGTGGAAGAACCGAAGCTGTCCGGCGAGTAGTAGGTGTCGTCGTAGGACGGCACCGCGTACGCGGCGGCACGGGCTTCTTCGGTCGGCTGCACCTGGATGTTGCGGTAACGGTTGATACCGGTACCGGCCGGGATGAGCTTACCGATGATCACGTTCTCCTTCAGGCCGATCAGCTTGTCGGAGCGGCAGTTGATGGCCGCGTCCGTCAGCACTCGGGTGGTCTCCTGGAAGGAGGCCGCCGACAGCCACGAATCGGTGGCCAGCGACGCCTTGGTGATACCCATCAGCACCGGACGGCCGGAGGCGGGCTCGCCACCCTCGGCGACCACGCGACGGTTCGAGGCCTCGAACTCGGCACGCTCGGTGAGCGAACCGGGCAGGAACTCCGTGGCACCCGAATCGATGATCGTCACGCGACGCAGCATCTGGCGCACGATGACCTCGATGTGCTTGTCGTGGATCGACACACCCTGCGAGCGGTAGACCTCCTGGACCTCGTGGACCAGGTGGACCTGCACCTGACGGGGACCCATCACGCGCAGCACCTCGTGCGGATCGGCAGCGCCCTCGAGCAGCTGCTGACCCACCTCCACGTGGTCACCGTCGGCCAGCAGGCGCTCGGAGCCGTCGTCGTGCTTGAACACACGCAGACGCTGACGCTTCGAGAGCTTGTCGTAGACGACTTCCTCCGACCCGTCATCAGGGATGATCGTGATCTTGTAGAAGCGGTCGTCGTCCTCGAGACGCACCCGGCCCGAGACCTCCGCGATCGGCGCCTTGCCCTTGGGGACACGGGCCTCGAAGAGCTCCTGAACACGCGGCAGACCACCGGTGATGTCGTCGCCGGCGACGCCACCCTGGTGGAAGGTACGCATGGTCAGCTGGGTACCGGGCTCACCGATGGACTGAGCGGCGACGATGCCGACGGCCTCGCCGATGTCGACCAGCTTGCCGGTGGCCATCGAACGGCCGTAGCAGGTGGCGCAGACGCCGGTGCCGGTGGTGCAGGTCAGCACGGAGCGGACCTTCACCTCGGTGATACCGGCCTCGAGCAGCGCCTCCAGCGCGGGGTCGCCGAGGTCGGCGCCCTTTGCCACGATGACGTTGCCGCCTGCGTCGACCGCGTCCTGCGCCAAGGTGCGGGCGAAGGTCGAGGTCTCCACGTGCGCGTCACGGATGATCGTGCCGTCGGCCTGCTTCTCCGCGATCGGCACCACGATGCCGCGCTCGGTGCCACAGTCGTGCTCGCGCACGATGACGTCCTGCGAGACATCCACCAGACGACGGGTCAGGTAACCCGAGTCGGCGGTACGAAGCGCGGTGTCGGCCAGACCCTTACGAGCACCGTGGGTGTTGATGAAGTACTCGAGCACGGTCAGGCCCTCACGGAACGAGGACTTGATCGGGCGCGGGATGAACTCACCCTTCGGGTTCGTCACCAGGCCCTTCATACCGGCGAGGGTACGGGTCTGGGTGAAGTTACCCGTGGCACCCGAGTCGACGATCGTGATGATCGGGTTGTCGGCCGGGTAGTGGGTGCGCAGCGCCGCACCGACCTCTTCGGTCGCTTCCTGCCAGATCTTGACCAGGGCGTTGTTGCGCTCCTGGTGATCGAGAGCACCACGCTGGTACTTCTTCTCGATCTGGTCGGCCATGCCCTCGTAGCGCTCCATGATGTCGGCCTTCTCCGGCGGAACGAGCACGTCCGACATGGAGACGGTGACACCCGAACGCGTGGCCCAGTAGAAGCCCGCGTCCTTGAGCTTGTCGACGGTCTGGGCGACGACGATCATCGGGTAGCGCTCGGCCAGATCGTTGATGATCGTGGCCTGACGCTTCTTCGGCATCGGCTCGTTGATGAACGCGTAGTCCGCCGGGAGCAGCTCGTTGAAGATCACGCGACCGAGCGTGGTCTCGGCGAGCCAGGCATCGCCACGGTGCCAGCCCTCGGGGAACAGCTCCGCCTCGATCTCCTTCGGCGGGCGCTGCTCGGTGAGCCGCACCTTGATCATCGAACGCACGGTGAGCTCACCGCGGTCGACGGCCATCTGCGCCTCGGCGGGCGAGGAGTACACGCCGAACTCCGGGGTGTCCTTGCCGCCGGCCTTGTAGGTGCCGACACCGTTCTCGTCGAGACGAGTCAGGTAGAACAGGCCGGTCACCATGTCCAGACGCGGCATCGCCAACGGGCGACCCGACGCCGGGGACAGGATGTTGTTCGACGACAGCATCAGGATGCGCGCCTCGGCCTGCGCCTCCGCCGACAGCGGAAGGTGCACGGCCATCTGGTCACCGTCGAAGTCGGCGTTGAACGCCTCACACACCAGCGGGTGCAGCTGGATGGCCTTGCCTTCCACCAGCTGCGGCTCGAAGGCCTGGATACCCAGGCGGTGCAGGGTGGGCGCGCGGTTCAGCATCACCGGGTGCTCGGCGATGACCTCTTCGAGGACATCCCACACCTGGGGACGCTGACGCTCGACCATCCGCTTGGCGGACTTGATGTTCTGCGCGTGGTTGAGATCGACCAGACGCTTCATGACGAACGGCTTGAACAGCTCGAGCGCCATCAGCTTCGGCAGACCACACTGGTGCAGCTTCAGCTGCGGACCGACCACGATGACCGAACGGCCCGAGTAGTCGACACGCTTACCGAGCAGGTTCTGACGGAAACGACCCTGCTTGCCCTTGAGTAGATCGCTCAGCGACTTCAGCGGGCGGTTACCCGGACCGGTGACCGGGCGACCACGACGACCGTTGTCGAACAGCGCGTCGACGGACTCCTGCAGCATCCGCTTCTCGTTGTTGACGATGATCTCGGGCGCACCCAGATCGATCAGTCGCTTGAGGCGGTTGTTGCGGTTGATCACGCGGCGGTACAGGTCGTTCAGGTCGGAGGTGGCGAAACGGCCACCGTCGAGCTGAACCATCGGGCGCAGCTCCGGCGGGATCACCGGAACGGCGTCGAGCACCATGCCCATGGGCGAGTTGCCGTTGGCCTGGAAGGCCGCGACGACCTTGAGGCGCTTGAGCGCACGCAGCTTCTTCTGGCCCTTACCGCTGCGGATGGTCTCGCGCAGCGACTCGGCCTCGGCGTCGATGTCGAAGTTCTCCATCAGCTTCTGGATGGACTCCGCACCCATGGCACCGGTGAAGTACTCGCCGTAGCGGTCGACGAGCTCGCGGTAGAGCACCTCGTCGACGATGAGCTGCTTGACCGACAGCTTGGTGAAGGTGGTCCAGATCTCGTCGAGACGATCCAGCTCACGCTGGGCGCGGTCGCGCAGCTGACGCATCTCGCGCTCGCCGCCGTCCTTGACCTTGCGGCGCACGTCGGACTTGGCGCCCTCGGCCTCCAGCTCGGCCAGGTCGGCCTCGAGCTTCTGCGCGCGGGCCTCGAGATCGGCGTCGCGCTGATCGGCGACAGCCTTCTTCTCGACCTCCATCTCGGCCTCGAGGGTGCTGAGCTCGTTGTGGCGCAGCTCCTCGTCGACACCGACGATGACGTAGGCGGCGAAGTAGATGATCTTCTCGAGATCCTTCGGCGCCAGATCCAGCAGGTAACCCAAGCGCGACGGAACGCCCTTGAAGTACCAGATGTGGGTGACCGGTGCGGCCAGCTCGATGTGGCCCATGCGCTCACGACGCACCTTGGCGCGAGTCACCTCGACGCCACAGCGCTCACAGATGATGCCCTTGAAGCGGACGCGCTTGTACTTGCCGCAGTAGCACTCCCAGTCCCGGGTGGGGCCGAAGATCTTCTCGCAGAAGAGCCCGTCCTTCTCCGGCTTGAGCGTGCGGTAGTTGATGGTCTCCGGCTTCTTGACCTCGCCGTAGGACCAGTTGCGAATGTCTTCGGCAGAGGCCAGGCCGATCCGGAGTTCATCGAAGAAGTTGACGTCTAGCACGTAACTTCCTTTCCCCTGTTCGGGTCGAATTCGAGCAAAAGTTCACTAGTTGTCGAGCGCGGTGCGCGATGCGGGCATCTTTTCCGGAGACGCCCGCACCGCGCTTACCACCTAGTTCGCCAAATCGTCGACAGTGGCCGCTTCGTTCCTGGACAGGTTGATGCCCAGGTTCGCCGCGGCGCGCTCCAGATCCTCGTCGTCACCGTCACGCATCTCGATCGCGGCGCCGTCCGAGGACAGCACCTCCACGTTGAGGCACAGCGACTGGAGTTCCTTGAGGAGCACCTTGAACGACTCCGGAATGCCCGGCTCCGGAATGTTCTCGCCCTTGACGATGGCCTCGTAGACCTTCACGCGGCCGACCACGTCGTCGGACTTGATGGTCAGGAGCTCCTGCAGCGTGTACGCCGCACCGTAGGCCTGCATGGCCCAGCACTCCATCTCACCGAAACGCTGACCACCGAACTGCGCCTTACCACCCAGCGGCTGCTGCGTGATCATCGAGTACGGACCGGTCGAACGCGCGTGGATCTTGTCGTCGACCAGGTGGTGCAGCTTCAGGATGTACATGTAACCGACCGCGACCGGGTACGGGAAGGGCTCGCCGGAACGACCGTCGAACAGGGTCGCCTTGCCGTCGGCGTCGACCATCCGCTCGCCGTCACGGTTGGGCAGCGTCGAGCCGAGCAGACCGGTGAGCTCGTTGTCCTTCGCGCCGTCGAAGACGGGCGTCGCGATGTTCGAGTCGGCCGGTGCGGCCAGCATCTCCTCGGGCAGCGTGGCAGCCCACTCGGGACGAGTGCCGTCCGAGGCAACGTCGATGTTCCAGCCGGCCTTACCGATCCACCCGAGATGGGTTTCCAGGATCTGGCCGATGTTCATACGACGCGGCACACCGTGGGTGTTGAGGATGATGTCGACCGGGGTGCCGTCGGGCATGAACGGCATGTCCTCCACGGGGAGGATCTTGCCGATGACGCCCTTGTTGCCGTGGCGGCCTGCGAGCTTGTCGCCGTCCTGGATCTTGCGCTTCTGCGCCACGTAGACCCGGACCAGCTCGTTCACGCCGGGAGGCAGATCGTCGTCGTCCTCGCGCGAGAACACGCGGATGCCGATGACCTTGCCGGACTCACCGTGAGGCACCTTCAGCGAGGTGTCGCGCACTTCGCGCGCCTTCTCACCGAAGATGGCACGCAGCAGGCGCTCTTCCGGGGTGAGCTCGGTCTCGCCCTTGGGCGTGACCTTGCCGACCAGGATGTCGCCGTCGCGAACCTCGGCACCGATGCGGATGATGCCGCGCTCGTCCAGGTCGGCCAGCACCTCGTCGGAGACGTTCGGGATGTCCCGGGTGATCTCCTCGGCGCCCAGCTTGGTGTCGCGGGCGTCGATCTCGTGCTCTTCGATGTGGATCGAGGTGAGAACGTCCTCTTCCACGAGGCGCTGCGACAGGATGATCGCGTCCTCGTAGTTGTGGCCTTCCCACGGCATGATCGCGACGAGCAGGTTCTTGCCGAGCGCCATCTCACCGTTCTCGGTGCAGGGCCCGTCGGCCAGGACCTGGCCGGCCTCGACCCGCTGACCCTCGTCCACGATCGGACGCTGGTTGGAGCAGGTGCCCTGGTTGGAGCGGTTGAACTTGCGCATCCGGTAGGACTTGCGGCTGCCGTCGTCGGCCATCACGGTGACGTAGTCGGCCGAGACCTCCTCGACCACACCCGACTTCTCGTTCACCACGACATCGCCCGCGTCGACCGCGGCGCGCAGCTCCATGCCGGTGCCGACGATGGGGGCCTCGGAACGGATCAGCGGCACGGCCTGACGCTGCATGTTCGCACCCATGAGGGCACGGTTGGCGTCGTCGTGCTCGAGGAACGGGATCATGGCCGTCGCGACCGACACCATCTGGCGCGGCGAGATGTCCATGTAGTCGACCTGTGCGGGCGAGACGAACTCGACCTCTTCACCGGCGCGCCGCACGAGGACCTTCTCCTCGATGAAGCGACCCTCGGCGTCGACCGGCGAGTTGGCCTGCGCACGGACGTAACGGTCTTCCTCGTCGGCCGTGAGGTACTTGACCTCGTCGGTGACCTTGCCGTCGACGACCTTGCGGTACGGCGTCTCGATGAAGCCGAACGGGTTGACCCGCGCGTACACCGACAGCGAACCGATCAGGCCGATGTTCGGGCCTTCCGGGGTCTCGATCGGGCACATGCGGCCGTAGTGCGACGGGTGGACGTCACGAACTTCCAGACCGGCACGCTCACGGGACAGACCACCCGGGCCCAGCGCCGACAGGCGGCGCTTGTGGGTGAGACCCGACAGCGGGTTGTTCTGGTCCATGAACTGCGACAGCTGGGAGGTTCCGAAGAACTCCTTGATCGCCGCGACCACGGGACGGATGTTGATCAGGGTCTGCGGCGTGATCGCCTCGACGTCCTGAGTCGTCATCCGCTCGCGGACCACGCGCTCCATGCGGGACAGGCCCACGCGGATCTGGTTCTGGATCAGCTCGCCGACGGTGCGCAGACGACGGTTACCGAAGTGGTCGATGTCGTCGATCTCGACGGGGACCTCTTCGCCGCCGGGGGCGGTCATCGAGCGGTCACCGGCGTGCAGACGCACCAGGTACTCGATGGTGTCGACGATGTCTTCCTTGGTGAGCACCGAGGAAGTGACCGGCTTGTCGAGGTTGATGCCGAGCTTCTTGTTGATCTTGTAGCGACCGACGCGGGCCAGGTCGTAGCGCTTCTCCTTGAAGAACAAGTTCTCCAGCAGAGTCTGCGCGGACTCCTTGGTCGGCGGCTCGCCCGGACGCAGCTTGCGGTAGATGTCGAGCAGCGCCTCGTCCTGGCCGGGCGTGCTGTCCTTCTCCAGGGTCGACATCATGATCTCGGAGAAGCCGAAACGCTCGACGATCTCCTCGGTGGTCATGCCGAGCGCCTTGAGCAGCACGGTGACCGGCTGACGGCGCTTGCGGTCGATGCGGACACCGACGGTGTCGCGCTTGTCGACGTCGAATTCCAGCCAGGCGCCGCGCGACGGGATCACGCGCACGCTGTGCAGGTCCTTCTCGGTGGCCTTGTCGATGCTGTGATCGAAGTACACGCCGGGGGAACGCACGAGCTGGGAGACGACGACACGCTCGGTGCCGTTGATGATGAAGGTGCCCTTGTCGGTCATCATGGGGAAATCACCCATGAAGACGGTCTGGCTCTTGATCTCGCCGGTGTTGTTGTTGATGAACTCCGCGGTGACGAACAGTGGCGCCGCGTAGGTCATGTCCTTCTCTTTGCACTCATCGATGGAGGCCTTGACCTCTTCGAAGCGCGGGTCGGAGAACGACAGGGACATCGAACCGGAGAAATCCTCGATCGGCGAGAGCTCTTCGAGCACCTCTTCGAGGCCGCCTGCGAGACCGACGTCGCCGCGTGCGGCCGCCTTCTCACGCCAGTCGGGAGAACCGACCAACCAGGCGAACGAGTCCGTTTGTAGGTCGAGAAGTCCGGGCACCTCCAAGGGCTCTCGGATCTTCGCGAACGAAACCCTCAACGGGGCTCCGGGGATACCAGCCTTGGTCTGGGTGGAGACTGCCAAGATGCGTCCTTCCAGCACCTCACGCGCGTCGCGTGGTGGTCCGCGACCGTCGCTTGTCTGCTACGAATTCCGCTGGTTACAACCCGAACGAAACCCGAACAGGCAGCAGCGGAAGTAACACCGGAAGGTGGAACTTACGTGTGCGAATCAAGGTGTGGACAGGAGGCAGCCAGCGCAACGTCCAAACTTACACCCCTATGCAAGGGGGTGTCAACATACCATCCGAGTCATCACTCGGACGGCAAACGCGCCGAAGCTCCCGGGACGCTGGCCGCGTCGGAAAGCTCGGGCGCCGAAGCCCCTGTAACAGCAGACGCTGTTGTGAATAGGGTGACGGTTCGCGACCGGCTCGTCAAGTGGCGCGGCGGCCCCGTGTCCGAGATCGAGATCGCCTGGCGCGCTGGGCATCCCCGCCCGAACCGCGGTTATTTTACCCGCGACACGCCGTGCGCGCCATCCCGTAAAACGCCAGGTCAGGACGCTTTCTGCCACAGGAACGCAAAAGGCCCCGGGCGAACCCGGGGCCTTTCGAGACGAAACTTGTCAGCCGTTGGTCTGGCCGTGCGGCATCGCTTTGAACGATTCGGTGGGGTGATCGTTGCCCCCGTAGGCGGCCATCACCTGGGTGTCGTCGGACTCGGCCAGCGACTCGCGGATGGCGGCCTGGGCCGCGGCGGGCAGGGTGTGCATGATCTCGCGCACACGGGCCTGGCGACGATAGACCGCCTGGCGTGCGGGCATGCCCGGCTCGGCCTTCATCTGCGGGATGATGCCCTCGATCTCCTCGGCGCCACCGTGGTGGTGGCCGGCGTCGACGAGCGCCTGCTCGCGCGCCATCTGCGCCTCGTCCTTCTCCTCGGACATACCGATCGGGCCGATCATTCGGCCGTTGAGGAACTGCTTGACCACCGGCTCCTCGCTGGTGAGCAGCACCTCACGCGGGCCGAACATCACCAGTTGACGACGGAACAGCATGCCGATGTTGTCGGGCACGGTACGGGCCAGGTTGATGTTGTGCGTCACGATGAGGATCGTCGCGTCGATCTGGGCGTTGATGTTGAGCAGCAGCTGCGCCAGGTACGAGGTACGCACCGGGTCGAGGCCGGAGTCGGGCTCGTCGACGAGGATGATCTGCGGGTCGAGCACGAGCGCGCGGGCCAGACCGGCGCGCTTGCGCATACCACCGGAGATCTCACCGGGCAGTTTGTTCTCCGCGCCGAGCAGACCGGTCAGCTCGAGCTTCTCCATCACGATGCGACGGATCTCGGTTTCCGACTTCTTGGTGTGCTCGCGCAGCGGGAACGCGATGTTGTCGAACAGATTCATCGAGCCGAACAGCGCGCCGTCCTGGAAAAGGACGCCGAACAGTTTGCGGATCTCGTAGAGCTCCTTGTTGGAGCAGGTGGTGATATCGGTGCCATCGATGAAGATGGACCCGCGCTCGGGCCGCAGCAGACCGATGAGCGATTTCAGGAACACCGACTTACCCGTACCCGAGGGGCCGAGCAGCGCGCTCACCTCGCCCGAAGGGAGCGTGATCGACACGTCCTGCCAAATTCGCTGTGAACCGAAGGACTTGGTTACACCCTCGGTCCTGACCTCGACGCCCACGCCTACCTCCATTGATCCTGCGAGCACCCCACCCGCTCACCGCGCGCTCACATCTCGGCGGTGCGTCACGACACTGTGGGTCCGGTCACTGTAACCCATGAGTGAGACGGGGCACACCTCTACATGACTGAAGAGTAACCCCGACCATGCGCTACAGCGCGTATCACTTTCCCATGTCCGTATATATAACAAACGGGCAGCCCCCAGAGGGACCGCCCGTTCGTCTACGCGAAGCGCTGAATTACTTGACCGAGACCTTGGCGCCGGCCTCTTCCAGCTTCGCCTTGGCAGCCTCGGCGGCGTCCTTGGCGACCTTCTCCAGGATCGGCTTCGGGGCACCCTCGACCAGGTCCTTGGCTTCCTTCAGGCCCAGGCCCGAGACGATCTCACGGACCACCTTGATGACCTGGATCTTCTTGTCGCCGGCACCCTCGAGGATGACGTCGAACTCGTCCTGCTCCTCAGCGGCCTCGGCCGGAGCAGCGGCGCCACCGGCGGCGGCAACGGCGACGGGGGCAGCAGCGGTGACCTCGAACTTCTCCTCGAACGCCTTCACGAAGCCCGAGAGCTCCAGCAGGGTCATCTCCGAGAAAACGTCGAGCAGCTCTTCGGTGGACAGCTTGGCCATGATTGTTCCTTTCGGTGGTGAATGTCTTGGTGCGCGGGCGGTAACACCCGTGCGGGGGTATTACTCGGCAGCGCCTTCGGCCTGCTTCTTCTCCTGCAGCGCGGCGGCCAGACGGGCCACCTGACCGGCAGGAGCCGAGAACAGCCCGGCAGCCTTGGACATGTTGCCCTTCATCGCGCCGGCCAGCTTGGCCAGCAGGACCTCACGGCTCTCGAGGTCGGCGATCTTCTCGACCTCGGTCACGGACAGCGCAGTGCCGTCCATGTAGCCGCCCTTGATGACGAGCGCCTTGTTGTCCTTGGCGAAGGTCTTGAGCGCCTTCGCGGCGTTGACCGGCTCACCCTGGATGAAGGTGATGGCGGTCGGTCCGACGAACAAGTCGTCCAGGCCTTCGACGCCCGCTTCCGCGGCCGCGCGCTTGACCAGGGTGTTCTTGGCGACGGAGTACGTGGCCTCGGCGCCGAGCGCGCGACGCAGCTCGGTGAGCTTGCCGACCGACAGGCCACGGTATTCCGTGACAACAGTGGCCGTCGAGTTCTTGAACTGCTCCACGATCTCCGCGACAGCGGTGACCTTTTCAGGCTTCGCCATACTTCGCCTCCTCTCTGATGTCGGTACGGGATACGCGCACTACCGAATCAGGGGCCGGCGACAAAACTAACGCCCCGGACGCAAGGCGTACCGGGGCGCGAAAGAATAGACTTCTTCTGCCTCAGCTCTCCCTGCGTGGGCCGCCGGCAATGTCGCCGGACCTTCGATCGAATACCGCGCGAGCGGCATCGACGACCAACGGTCTTCGGTAGAACGAATGGGTAGTCGCCGAACAGGTCGACGACCGGATTCCACTGTACCTGCACCTCCCCCCATCTGCCAAAACGGGTCGATGGTGCCCGGAACGCCCGAATATGTTGTGAGCCAGACCACTTTCATTCCTACATTGTGGTAGCAATCGCAGTTGAAAGGTGTTACGCAGGGTGACAGTAACCTGGTTCACTCCTGGCCTATGACAACCTCCGTAGTCGCTCCACCAGTGTTGCTGGACCGGCGTTCGCGGCGATTCCTCGCACTCGCCGTGATCTGTCTGGCCGAACTGCTGGTCGTCCTCGACAACACCATCGTCAACGTCGCCCTCCCCTCTATCGGCGTCCAACTCGCCACCGGCGTCTCCGGCCTGCAGTGGGTCGTCGACGCCTACACCCTCACCTTCGCCGGACTGCTCCTGGCCGCGGGCAACCTCGGTGACCGGTACGGCCGCAGGCGGATCATGACGATCGGCCTGATCGGCATCGCCGTCATGTCGGTCGGCGGCGCACTCGCCGAGTCGATGACGCAGGTCATCGCGGCCCGCGCGGCGATGGGCGTCTTCGCCGCCGCCGTCTTCCCCGCCACCCTCGCCCTGATCATCAACATCTTCACCGACCGGCGCGAACGCGCGCTCGCCATCGCCGCCTGGACCGCGATGGCGGGCTTCGCCATCGCCATCGGCCCGATCTCGGGCGGGTGGCTGCTCGAGCACTTCAGCTGGCACTCGGTGTTCTGGATCAACGTGCCGGTGGCGCTCGCCGCATTGGTCGCGACGCTGATCTGGGTGCCGGAATCACGAGCCGACCAGGTCGGCAGGCTGGATCTACCCGGGATCGGACTCTCGATCGCCGGCATCACGCTGGTGGTGTGGGCGATCATCGAGGCACCGCACAACGGCTGGCTCTCGCTCACCACCCTGTGCACCGCCACCTTCGGCGCGCTCCTGCTCGCCGCCTTCGTGATCTGGGAATTGCGCACGGCCGCACCGATTCTCGACATGCGCCTGTTCCGCAATCGACGATTCTCGTTGCCCGCCTTGGCCATTGCCATCGGCTACTTCTCGATGTTCGGTTTTCTGTTCCTGATCACGCAGTACTTCCAAGGCGTCCGCGAATACACGCCGCTCGAATTCGGCATAGCCTCGCTGCCGTTCGCGTTCTCGGTCGCGATCGGCGCCCCCGTCGCGACCCTGCTCGCACAACGGGTCGGCACCACGGCGGTCCTGGTGATCGGCCTGTTGCTCACCGGCCTCGGCCTCTACCTGGGCGGACAGGTCACCGTGGACAGCAGCTATCTGATCGGCGTGCTGCCGTCGATGGTGTCGATGGCACTCGGCCTCGGCATCGTGCAGGGTCCGGCCACCGAATCGATCATGTCGGCGCTGCCGCTGGAGGAGGCGGGCGCCGGTTCGGCCGTCAACGACACCACCCGCGAGATCGGCGGCACCCTCGGCGTCGCGGTCCTCGGCTCGATCGTCGCCTCGTACTACACCAGCCGGATCGGTGCCCGAATCGACGCCATCCCGGTCGGCATCATGAACGACAACGAGAAGAGCCTGGTCAAAGCCAGCCCCCTCAGCGTCCTGGAATTGCGCAAACGCGAACTCGCCCCGTTCCTCGAAACCCAGCGCGAGAACCTCATCGTCGCCATGAAGACGGCAACCCTGCAGGGCGCACACGCCGCCTCCCTCGTCGCGACCGGCGCGGTCCTCGTCTGCGCGCTGATCGTGGCGATATTCCTGCCCTGGAAACCGCACAGCGGCGAGTCCGTACTGCTCGCCTGGCGCGATACCGACGACACCGACGACACCGAGCACTGAAACGCCACGAGGGTGGGAACGCAGTGCGTTCCCACCCTCGTGGTCGATCAGGAGCTACCTGTCAGAAGCTCACGCGTCCTCGTCGAGGAGGTTGCGGGTGCGGTTCGGGTCCACCGGGATGCCCGGGCCGGTGTTGGTCGAAACCGTGATCTTCTTGACGTAGCGACCCTTGGCGGTCGACGGCTTCACACGCAGGATCTCGTCCAGCGCGGCACCGTAGTTCTCCACCAGCTTCGAGTCGTCGAACGACGCCTTGCCGATGACGAAGTGCAGGTTGGCCTGCTTGTCGACGCGGAAGTTGATCTTGCCGCCCTTGATGTCGTTGACGGCCTTGGTCACATCGTTGGTGACGGTGCCCGTCTTCGGGTTCGGCATCAGACCACGCGGGCCGAGGACACGCGCGATGCGGCCGACCTTGGCCATCTGGTCCGGGGTGGCGATCGCGGCGTCGAAGTCGAGCCAGCCGCCCTGGATCCGCTCGATCAGGTCCTCGGCGCCCACGGCGTCGGCACCGGCGGCCTCGGCCTCGGCGGCCTTCTCGCCGGCGGCGAACACGATGACGCGGGCGGTCTTACCGGTGCCGTGCGGCAGGTTGACGGTGCCACGGACCATCTGGTCGGCCTTGCGGGGATCCACGCCGAGACGAACGGCGACCTCGACGGTCGCGTCGGTCTTGGTGGTCGCGGTCTCCTTCGCCAGGCGCGCGGCGGCCAGCGGGGAGTACAGCTTGTCGCGATCGACCTTCTCAGCAGCGGCGAGATACGCCTTGCTTCGCTTTGCCATGTTTCTCTGTCCTTAATGTTCGAGTTCAGATGTGGTGTTACGGGCCTGGCCGGCCCTCCCACGTGAGCGAGTCGCTCAGCCTTCGACGGTGATACCCATCGAACGAGCGGTACCGGCGATGATCTTCGCGGCCTGCTCGATGTCGTTGGCGTTCAGGTCTTCCTGCTTGGTCTTGGCGATCTCCCGGACCTGGTCCATGGTGACCTTGGCGACCTTGGTCTTGTGCGGCTCGGCCGAGCCCTTCTGCACACCGGCGGCCTTGAGCAGCAGCTTGGCGGCGGGCGGGGTCTTCAGCTTGAAGTCGAACGACCGGTCCTCGTACACCGAGATCTCGACCGGGATGACGTTGCCACGCTGCGACTCGGTCGCGGCGTTGTACGCCTTGCAGAACTCCATGATGTTGACGCCGTGCTGACCGAGCGCGGGGCCGACCGGAGGGGCCGGGTTCGCGGCGCCGGCCTGGATCTGCAGCTTGATGATCCCGGCGAGCTTCTTCTTCTTGGGGGGCATCTTTCTTCCTTGGGTTTCGGTTCCTTACGGTTGCCGTAAGCCTGTTGCGGGATCGCTCCCACGCCGGGTCCAAGCCCGGCATTCGCGCACGACCGTCACACCGGGCGGAAAACGCCTGGAGGGGGTCTACACACGAACTGTCACACTCTACCGAACCGCGTCGCGGGCGCCGCAGCCGGGAGGGTCGGGAAACGACGACGGCACCGCCGAGGCGGTGCCGTCGCGAAAGCTGGTTCGAGCTAGATCTTGGAAACCTGGGTGAAGTTCAGCTCCACCGGGGTCTCGCGACCGAAGATCGACACGAGCACCTTGAGCTTCTGCTGCTCGGCGTTGACCTCGCTGATGCTGGCGGGCAGCGTCGCGAACGGGCCGTCCATCACGGTGACCGACTCGCCGACCTCGAAGTCGACCTCGATGGTCGGCTTGCCCGCGGCGGCGGCACCGGTGTCGGCACCACCCGAAGCGGCGGCAGCGGCCGCCTTCTTCTGCGCCTGCGCACCGGCCGGGACCAGGAACTTCACGACCTCGTTGATGGTCAGCGGAGTGGGCTTGGCGCCCGGGCCGCCGCCGGTCATACCGACGAAACCGGTGACACCGGGGGTGTTGCGCACCGCGCCCCACGACTCGTTGTTCAGTTCCATCCGGACCAGGATGTAGCCGGGCAGCACCTTGCGGTTGACGTTCTTCTTCTGCCCGTTCTTGATCTCGGTGACCTCTTCGGTCGGTACCTCGACCTGGAAGATGTAGTCCTCGAGTCCGAGGTTCTGCACGCGGGTCTCGAGGTTGGTCTTGACCTTGTTCTCGTAACCGGCGTAGGAGTGCACGACGTACCAGTCGCCGGGGACGCGGCGCAGCTTGGCCTTCATCGACTCGACGGGGTCGGCTTCGGGGTCTTCCTCGGTGGGAACCGTGGTGTCCTCGACGACGGCGTCGGCCTCGTCAGCGAGCTCGGTGGTGGCCTCGACCTCGTCGGTGGCGTTGTCCGCCGCGACAGTGTCGTCAACCGGGAACTCGTCGTTGGTGTCGTTCTCCGGGGTGCTCACTGAGGCACTCGCTTCCTGTGTCGTCACGTACATCCTCTGGGCCGGGTCGGGTGCGCGGAGGCACACTCCGCCGTTCCGGCCCGCGATCGGCTACCGGCGTGGGTGTCGGCGATCAGCCGAACAGCCAGTCGACACCCTTGACGAACGCTACGTCGATCCCGGCGATGAACGCGACCATGAAGACCACGAACACCAGAACGACGGTCGTATAGGTGACCATCTGCTTCCGGTTGGGCCAGATCACCTTGCGCAGTTCCGCGATGACCTCTCGCAGGAACTTGAGCAGCCGCTTGAACGGGTTGCCCGTCTTGGCCTTACCGGCAGTCTTGTCCGCCTTGCGCGAGTTCGACGGCCGGTCGAGCATGGCCACCGAACCGGTGGTCGCCGGAGAGTCCGACGTGCGCGCACGACGAGCAGTCCGCTTGCCGCTCGGCCGAGTGGCAGCGGCGGTATCGTCGCCGTCTTCGGCGCGAGTATCCCGCTCGTCCGTCACGTCGATCCTCTCTCGTCGCTGGCATTCAGGGCAGGGGCGACAGGACTTGAACCTGCAACCTGCGGTTTTGGAGACCGCTGCTCTGCCAATTGAGCTACGCCCCTTCGGTTGGACCGGCCTGGGCCGATACGTCCAACCACAATCGATATTCGATTATCGGCTCTCGCGAACCGTCTCTTCCAGGGTCGGCATCACACACAACACGCGCGCCGCTTCCGTGGGAGCAGGCTCCCGGGAAGTCAGCGCGCAGCAGCCGGTGACCCCAGAGTCCCGAGTGTACGTTACCGCGTGGGCAATGTGCCAATCGGGACGCTCGACCAGGTCAGGCCAGCTGAACTGTTGCCGTGGCGCGGCCGAAGATCTTCTTGCCCGCCGATTTCGCCGTGATGGCGACGACGGCCGTTCGGGTCTCCGGGTCGACCGACTTCACCTTACCCGTGAAATCCACCTCGGCCGGTGCATCGGCACGCACGTAGACGGGGCTGGTGAAGCGCACGTTGTACTCCTTCACCGCCCCGGGGTCGCCGAGCCAGGAGGTGACGAATCCGCCGCCGAGACCCATGGTGAGCATGCCGTGGGCCACCACGTTGTCGAGGCCGACGAGTTTGACGATCTCGTCACTCCAGTGAATGGGGTTGGCGTCGCCGGAGACGCCGGCGTAGTTCACCAGGTCGCCGCGGGTGAGCCGGACGGTCCGCGCGGGCAGCTCGTCGCCGACCGCGACGCTTTCGAAGGCCAGCGCGTGGGTACTGGTCTGCGGTTCCGGGTTCTTGGTCACCGGGTCCGGGGTGATCGCGGTGAAGGCGTCGCTCGGCGCGTGGTGTGCCGGTTCGTCGTCGCCCAGACCGTGCATGAGCACATTGCGCACGGCCGCCGACATATTCGGGTCGATATCGCCGCCGCTGCGTCCGATGAGAGTGGTGTAGGTGGTGAGCACCAATTCGTCGTCGGCGTCGGTGACGATGTTCTTGGTCACGATGATGTCGCCGCCGAATGCCTGCCGGAACGAATGCAGATAAACGTCACAGGTGAGCCGATCGCCGACGCGGATCGGCCGGTGGAATTCCAGGATCTGATCGGTCTGCATGATCTGGCTGAGGTCGTATCCGGTGACGATCTCCTCGAACAACCGGCGCTGGGCCAGGATGCCGACCAGGGAGATGAAGGTGAGCGGGGCGAGCAGACCGGAGTGGCCGAATTCGCGCGCGATGTCCTCGTCCCAGTGCACCGGGTGGTAGTCCTGCACGGCGCGGGCGTATTCACGCACCTTTTCGCGACCGACCTCGTAATAGTCGTCGACCCGGTAGTGGTGGCCGACCATCGAGGCCGCGTGAGCGGCGGGATCGAATGGTTCGGCGGCTGCGGCCGAGACCGCTTCGTCAGTTCCGGTGTTCACTGTCACAGCGTGGCACATTACCGACTTGTGCGCGCGCACCCCTGTCGACCGGTCTGGAAAACGCACGAAGGCCGGACTTTCGTCCGGCCTTCGGCAGATGTTTTTGTTTCGAATCAGCGCGATTCGCGGTGCGCCCGGTGGGTGCCGCAGTTCGGGCAGAACTTCTTCAGCTCGAGGCGGTCCGGGTCGTTGCGCCGGTTCTTCTTGGTGATGTAGTTGCGGTGCTTGCACTCTTCGCAGGCCAAGGTGATCTTTGGCCGGACATCGGTGGACTTCGCGGCCACGATATGCCTTCTTTCCGGTCTGGGCTGAGTCGTTATTGGTAGCGATGGCCGGACTTGAACCGGCGACACAACGATTATGAGTCGTTTGCTCTACCGACTGAGCTACACCGCCACGGCGGACCTATTACGGTGGGGCCGGCGGGAAAGTCGGTCACCACCGGCAATCCGGCGAGCCCCCTAACGGAATCGAACCGTTGACCTTTTCCTTACCATGGAAACGCTCTGCCGACTGAGCTAAGGGGGCATGACTACGTGGCACAGAGTCTTGGTCGGCGAACCGATCAGAGCGACCCCGTGCTCCGGCGTCCTGAAAGAGATTACACACTCTTCGCGATCACCACCAAATCGCCTGATCAGAGCGCATTTTTCACCGCATCTCAACCTGCTGGACACACAGCCGAACCGGGAGAGTGGTGGACTCACCGCAACAACCAAAGAACCCCGCCGATCTTGGTGATCGACGGGGTTCGATGTGGCAGATGTAGGATTCGAACCTACGTAGGCTTGCGCCGACAGATTTACAGTCTGCTCCCATTGGCCGCTCGGGCAATCTGCCTTGTGCGCCGTTTCCGGTGCGCTGAGCAGCTTACAACGAACCCACCCCGGGGATGCAAACCGCCTGCACAGACCCCCTGCGGGCGCGCGCCGCGGCGCGTTGCGGGTACAACTGTCTCGGCGGTGAGGCAGTCTTGCCGCGGAGTTGTACGGACCTTCCGAAGAACAGGAGCGCAGTGTGGCTGATTCGTCATTCGACGTGGTGAGCAAGGTCGACCGGCAGGAGGTCGACAATGCGCTGCATCAGGCGGAGAAGGAGCTGAACTCCCGCTACGACTTCAAGGGCACCGACGCCTCGATCGCCTGGTCCGGCGAGGAGGCCATCGTGCTCACCGCCAATGCCGAGGAGCGGGTGAAGGCGGCGCTGGAGGTGTTCAAGGAGAAGCTGATCCGGCGCGACATCTCGCTCAAGGCGTTCGACGCCGGCGAGCCGCAGGCCTCGGGCAAGGTGTTCAAGATCACCGGCACGCTGGTGCAGGGCATCGACACCGAGAAGGCCAAGAAGATCTCCAAGAAGATCCGCGACGAGGGCCCCAAGGGCGTGAAGGCGCAGATCCAGGGCGACGAGCTGCGGGTGAGCAGCAAGAAGCGCGACGATCTGCAGGCCGTGATCTCGCTGCTCAAGGGCGAGGACTTCGGTATCGCGCTGCAGTTCGTGAACTACCGCTAGTTCCTCAGTACCGGTGCGTTCCGCCCGCCATTTCCTCGAGCCGCCTGATGCGATCGGCGGTCGGGGGGTGGGTGGAGTACCAGCGGGCGATGCGGTCGCCCGCGCGGAACGGGTTGGCGATCATCAGGTGCGATTCGCTGGTGATCTTCGGGTCCGGCGGCAGGGGGGCCGCCTGGACGCCCCGTTCGATCTTGCGCAGTGCCGAGGCGAGGGCGAGTGGGTCGCCGGTGAGTTCGGCACCGGACTGGTCGGCCTGGTACTCGCGGGAACGTGACACCGCCATCTTGATCAGCCCGGCCGCGATCGGGCCGAGCAGCGAGACGAGCAACACGCCGATGACATTGGGGCCCTGCCCGTCGCGGTTGCCGAACGAACTGGCCAGGAACGCGAAGTTGGCCAGGCCGGTGATGACCGAGGCCATCGCGCCCGCCACCGACGAGATGAGAATGTCGCGGTTGTAGACGTGCGACAGTTCGTGGCCGAGCACCGCGCGCAGCTCGCGTTCGTCGAGTAATTGCAGGATGCCGCTGGTACAGCACACCGCCGCGTGCCGGGGATTGCGCCCCGTGGCGAAGGCGTTGGGCGCGTTGGTCGGGCTGATGTAGAGGCGCGGCATCGGCTGTCGCGCCGCGGTCGCCAGCTCCCGCACGATGCGGTACATGACCGGGGCCTCCAGCTCGCTCACCGGTTGGGCGTGCATGGCCTTCAACGCCAGCTTGTCGCTGTTGAAATAGGCGTAGGCGTTCATCGCCACGGCCAGCACGATCGAGATGACGAGGATGGTCGGGCTGCGGAACATCGCGCCGATGGCGACGATGAGCGCCGACATGGCGACCATCAGCCCGATCGTTCGCAACATGCTGTTCCGCCTCTCCGCGATTTTTGGCCAGACTCCGGTGCGGGCGGGCTCGCCTTGGCGGCCAGACAGAGGTGGAGGGTCTGGTCAGCCCGTTCCCGGCGAGTTACCCATGTCCGTACGAGATCAGGTGTTGCTTTCGGATCCGGACGGGTTGCTCGCGTTTAGTGAACGGGTGCGGGGGGCGAGAAGTTCCGGGTCAGCCGACTCGTTCGATGGTGTAGCGGACGAGGCGGGTGAGGGCGTCGTTGGCGGGGCCCGCCGGCAGGGCGGCCAGTTCGGCGTCAGCCAGGTCGGCGTATTCCTGCAGCTTGTCCTTGGCCATCGCCATGCCGGGCGAGCGGCGCAGCAGTTCCAGGGCCTCGTCGACCTCGGCATCGGTGTCGAGCGGGTGGTCGAGCAGGGTGCGCAGGCGGTCGCCGTCGGCGCCGGACTCGCGCAGGGCGTAGAGCACGGGCAGGGTGTGGACGCCTTCGCGCAGGTCGGTGCCTGGCGTCTTGCCGGACTGTTCCGACGACGAGGAGATGTCGATGATGTCGTCGGAGATCTGGAAGGCGGTGCCGACCGCGTCACCGAGGCGGGCCAGGCGTTCGACGTGGTCGCTGTCGGCGCCGGAGAAGGTGCCACCGAAGCGGCCCGCGGCGGCGATGAGCGAACCGGTCTTCTCCCACACCACCTTCAGGTAGTGCTCGACGGGGTCCTGGGTCTGCTTGGCACCCATGGTTTCCCGCATCTGACCGGTGACCAGCTCGGCGAACGTCTCGGCGATGATGCGCACCGCGTCGGGGCCGAGGGTCGAGGTGAGGCGGGAGGCGTGCGCGAACAGGTAGTCGCCCGCGAGGATCGCGATGTTGTTGCCCCAGCGCGAGTTCACGCTCTCGGCGCCGCGGCGCTGGGTGGCCTCGTCCATCACGTCGTCGTGGTACAGGGTGGCCAGGTGCACGAGTTCGACGACCGTGCCCGCGGTGACCAGTGCCGGATCGGTGGGATTCGGGCCGAGCTGACCGGTGAGCAGCGTGAACAGCGGCCGGAACCGCTTACCGCCCGCCCTGGCCAGATGTAACGCGGCCTCCTGCAGGAATTCCTCGCCGTCGGAGAGTTCGTCGACGAGCAGTTTCTCGACTGCGGCCAACCCGTCGCGCACGGTGGCGGCGAGTTCCGGATCGACGAGATCGACCCCGGCAACCACGGTGCTCTCGTCGCTCACAGCCGATGTGCTCATTAGTTTCTCCCAGCGATGCGTCCGACCCCGACGGGTAGCAACCTAGCGTGTTCCTGCGCTACAGCCGATGAACCCCGTCACACGTGAGATTTCCCGGTGTACCCGACACTCTCGCACAACCGCGCGAGGTGCCAGTATTGAGCCATGGGTTCACCGGATGTCGTCCCCGCCGACCACGCGACGCTGCCCGACACCGTAGAGGTGCTCGTGGTGGGGGCCGGACCTGCGGGTTCCGCCTCGGCGGCGTGGGCGGCCCGCGCCGGACGCGATGTGCTGCTGCTCGATTCGGCCGTCTTCCCGCGCGACAAGACCTGCGGTGACGGTCTCACCCCGCGCGCCACCGCCGAATTGGAACATCTCGGGCTCGGCGAGTGGTTGCGTGCGCACACGGTGAACCATGGTTTGCGGATGGCCGGATTCGGGCGTGAGGCACTGCTGCCCTGGCCGGGCGGGTCGTTCCCCACCTACGGAAGTGCCGTTCCGCGAACCGAACTCGACAACACGTTGCGGGAGACGGCGATCAAGTCCGGTGCCCGGATGGTCGACGGCGCGAAGGTCACCGAGGTGCTGCGCGACGGCGACCGGGTCACCGGGGTGACCGTGCGTATCGGCGACACCACGCACACCGTGAACTGCCGGGTGCTCGTCGTCGCCGACGGAGTTCGCTCCCCCGTCGGCAAACAGCTCGGCCGCACATGGCATCGCCGCTACGCCTACGGCACCGCCGCCCGCGCCTACATCACCTCCGGCCGCAGCGACGACCAGTGGATCTCCTCGCACCTGGAATTGCGCAATGCCGACGACCAGCTGGTCCCCGGCTACGGCTGGATCTTCCCGCTCGGCAACGGTGAGGTGAATATCGGTGTCGGTTCGCTGGCCACCGAGGCACGGCCGTCGCATATCGCGCTGAAACCGCTGCTCGAGCACTACACCCGGCTGCGCCGCGAGGAATGGGAGTTCGAGGGCGAACTGCGCGCGGTGGCCTCGGCGCTGCTGCCGATGGGCGGGGCCGTGTCGAATGTGGCCGGACGCAACTGGGTGCTGGTCGGTGACGCCGCGGGCTGCGTGAATCCGCTCAACGGCGAAGGCATCGACTACGGCCTCGAAGGTGGTCATCTGCTCGCCGACCTGCTCGACGAACCGGACCTGACGCGGGTGTGGCCGCAACTGCTGCGCGAGCGCTACGGGCGCACGTTCTCCGTGGCGCGCAGGCTGGCCGGGCTGGCCACGCACCCGAAGATGGTCCCCCTCGGCGGCCCGCCGGTGATGCGCTCGAAGTACTTGCAGCGCACCGCCGTTCGCGTGATGGGCAACCTGGTGACCGACGAGGACGACGACCTGACCGCCCGCCTGTGGCGAACGGCCGGTCGCGCTTCCCTACGCGCCGACGAACTGGCGCCGTTCAGCTGAGCTTCGCGAACCAGCCCTCGATGAACTTGCGTTCGCTGTTGAGGACGCGCTGGTGCAGTTGTTCGGCAAGCGGCTCGATGGCGCCGCCGACCAGTGGCACCTTGACGGTGACGGTGCCGACGACCTCGATCTCGCTGCCCTCGGCGGTGGGACGCAGCTCGTAGGTGCCCGACATCTCGGTGGTGATGCCGCCGGTGCGCCCGGTGAAGCTGCCCTTGGCGACCTCGCCGTCCAGCGGCTGCCAGACATCGGTGCGGGCGAGCACGAGATCGCTCTTGAGAACCTTGCGGACCAGCGCGGGAACCTTGTCCCGGCCGGGTGTTTCGGTCATCTCGATGCGGATCGAATCCGGTCCGTCGGGATGGGAGAGTTCCAGCGTCGCGGTCTCGGCGGCGGCGAACCGCTCCTGCCAGATCGCGTCGTCGACGAGTGCCCGGTGAAGATCTTCGACCGGGACGGCATAAGGCACGGTGAAGCTGAATTTTCGGGACATGGTGGCACACGCTAGTGCAGCCCACCGTTAGGGTGGCGTGGTGTCGGAAACCAGCCAGTCGGATAGGTACTCCGATCGCCTGCGGCGGGTTCGTACCGGAATCCTCGGTACCGCGACGGTGATCAGCGTGCTCATGGTGCTGCTGGTACTCGCGGCGTGGCGCAACGATTACGAGATCGAGCACAACCGTGGGGTCACCTCCGGTGAGGTGCTCTCGGCGGGGCGGCTGCGTTCGGCGGTGATGTATGTGACGCCCGACAGCGTCACCCACAATCCGAAGGTCGGGATCCTCTATCCCACCAATCTCACCGCCGGTCAGCGCATCAACGTGGAGTACAGCACCCGCGACCCCGACCTGGTCCGGGTGGCCGGACGCGACGCGCGGGTGGCGATAGTGCCCGCCGCGTCGGTGATCGTGGTGGTGTGGGCGCTCGCGCTGCCCGCCCTGTGGCTCGTGCGACGCAGACGGCGGTAACTTTCCCCTGCTGTTCGCCCCGGCTTCACGTCGGTGTGGGCGTGGCGCGCGGTGTGGCGGTCACTCTTGGAGTGTGCGCGTAGCCATCGTCTCGGAGTCTTTCCTGCCGAACATGAACGGCGTCGTCAATTCCGTGCTCCGGGTGCTCGATCACCTGGACCAGCACGGGCACGATGCCATGATCGTGGCGCCCGATACGCTGCGCGGCGCACCGCCCGCCCCGCGCCTGCACGGCCGGTTCCCGGTGCATCGGGTGCCCGCGATGATGGTGCCGAAGGTGAGTTCGCTGCCCGTCGGCCTGCCACAACCCGGGATCACCGCCGCGATCGCCGAGTTCGACCCGGACGTGGTGCATTTGGCCTCGCCATTTCTGCTGGGCGCGGGCGGGCTCGCCGCCGCCACCCGCCTCGACCTGCCCTCGATCGCGGTGTACCAGACCGATGTGGCCGGTTTCGCCAAGAGCTACGGGCTCGGACTGGCGGCGCGGGCGGCCTGGGCGTGGACGCGCCGGATCCACGAGGGAGCCACGCGCACGCTCGCCCCGTCGTCGGCCGCCGCGGCCGACCTGGCCGAACACGGAATTCCCCGGGTGCACCGGTGGGGGCGCGGCGTCGATATCGACCGGTTCAACCCGGCCGCACGCAGCGCCGAACTGCGGGCGAGCTGGCTGGGATCGAGCGAGCGGCTGGTGGTCGGGTTCGTCGGCAGGCTCGCGCCGGAGAAGCACGTGGACCGGTTGGCCGCGCTCGCCGATGACCCCTCCATTCAGCTCGTCGTGGTCGGTGACGGGCCGGAGCGGGCGCGGCTGAGCAGGCTGATGCCGCGCGCGGTGTTCACCGGCGAACTGGGCGGGTCCGAACTGGCCACCCATTACGCCAGCCTCGATGTGATGGTGCATCCGGGCGAGCACGAGACGTTCTGTCAGGGTGTGCAGGAAGCGTTGTCGTCGGGGGTGCCGGTGATCGGGCCGGACGCCGGCGGCCCGCGCGACCTGATCGCGCACTGCCGCAACGGTTATCTCCTGCCGGTTGACCGGTTCGCCGAGCTGCTGCCGAGCGCGGTGTCGGCGCTACGCGACGCCGACCAGCGGGCCCGGTTCGCGGCGGCGGCACGCAAGTCGGTGCTGCACCGCACCTGGCCCGCCATCTGCACCGAACTGATGGGCCACTACGCCGACGTCACCGGGATGCGGCAGCGGTTGCCGCGCTCGGCCTAGCCGCGAGCGGGCGGATAAGCTCGAATCGTGGCGACAACAGAGCAGCGGGAACCGATTCGGGCTTCGCTGGACAAGCAACCCCACGAGGTCGCGTCGATGTTCGACGGTGTGGCGAAACGCTACGACCTCACCAACACGGTCATCTCCGGTGGTCAGGACCGGTACTGGCGGTGGGCGACACGACGCGCGCTCGCCCTTCGCCCCGGTGAGCGGGTGCTCGACCTGGCCGCAGGCACCGGTGTGTCCACCGTGGAACTCGGCAAGTCCGGCGCCTGGTGTGTGGCCGCCGACTTCTCCCAGGGCATGCTCGCCGCGGGCCGGTTCCGGCAGGTGCCGATGGTGGCGGGCGACGCGATGGCGCTGCCGTTCGCCGACGACTCGTTCGATGCGGTGACCATCTCCTTCGGTTTGCGCAATGTGGCCGATATCGACCTGGCGTTGCGCGAGATGCTGCGCGTCACCAAGCCGGGCGGCCGGCTCGTGGTGTGTGAGTTCTCGACCCCGGTGTTCGGGCCGTTCCGCACCGTCTACATGGAGTACCTCATGAAGGCGTTGCCCCGGGTGGCGCGCGCGGTGAGCTCCAACCCGGATGCCTACGTGTACCTGGCCGAGTCGATCCGGGCGTGGCCGAACCAGCGCAGGCTGGCCAGGCGCATCGCCGACGCGGGCTGGGACTCGGTGCAGTGGCGTGACCTCACCGGCGGTGTCGTCGCGCTGCATCGCGGCTACAAAATGGGCTGACCTGGGCTGATTTCGCCGGGTGAGTCCGGTCACGTCGAGTCCCCGCTCGGATCTGCGGCAAACCTCGAAAGATCCCCTGATCAGGGACTATATTTCGGTGGCAACCTCACAGCCGGGATTTCGACCGGTGAGGTCGATTGTCACCTGGACATAACGTTCGTTAAATCGAGCGCAACGCCCGGTGCGGATGATCGGTGCCATGACAGGTCAGCGCCCGGACACGCCTACCCGCGTCACCACGCAGGGCGCCCGAGCATGCCGAGGGGGACGCGCATGACCGGCGACGACTCTGTGCGCACGCAGTGCTCGTACTGCGGCGTCGGCTGCGGCATCTCCGTCCGGACCACGATCGACCAGTCCGGCGCACCGGTGATCGCCAAGGTGAGCGGCGACAAACTGCACCCCGCGAACGCGGGTCGGCTCTGCACCAAGGGCGCCACGCACGCGGAGATGATGGCGGCGCCCGGCCGGATGAGCACCGCCTACCACCGCCCCGAACGTGGACAGGCCCCTGTCGCGCTGCCCGTGGACGACGCGGTGCGCGAAACCGCCGACCGGCTGCGCGCGATCCTCGACGAACACGGGCCCGACGCCATCGCGCTCTACGTGTCCGGGCAGATGTCGCTGGAAGCCCAATACCTGGCGACCAAACTCGCCAAGGGGTACCTGCGCACCAAACACCTCGAAGCCAACTCGCGGCTGTGCATGGCCAGTGCCGGCACCGGCTACAAGCAGTCGCTCGGCGCCGACGGGCCCCCCGGTTCCTACGACGACTTCGAGCACGCCGACCTGTTCTTCGTCACCGGCGCGAACATGGCCGACTGCCATCCGATCCTGTTCCTTCGCATGGCCGACCGGCTCAAAGCCGGCGCCAAACTGATCGTGGTCGACCCGCGGCGCACCGAAACTGCCGCGCGCGCCGACCTGTTCCTGCAGATCGCGCCGGGCACCGACCTCGCCCTGCTCAACGGCCTGCTGCACCTGCTCGTCGCCGACGGCGCCATCGACACCGACTTCATCGCCGAACACACCGAGGGCTGGGAGGCGATGCCCGAGTTCCTCGCCGACTACCCGCCGGAGCGGGTCGCCGAACTCACCGGGCTGGCCGAAGCCGACATCAGGACCGCGGCGACCATGATCGCCGAGGCGGGCGAGTGGATGTCGCTGTGGACGATGGGGCTCAACCAGTCCACGCACGGCACCTGGAACACCAATGCCCTGATCAACCTGCACCTGGCCACCGGTGCGATCTGCCGACCCGGCAGTGGGCCGTTCTCGTTGACCGGCCAGCCCAACGCGATGGGCGGGCGCGAGATGGGTTACATGGGGCCGGGGCTGCCCGGTCAGCGCAGCCTGCTCTCCCCCGCCGACCGTACCTTCGTCGAGACCGCGTGGGACCTGCCCGCGGGCACGCTGCGCACCGAAGCGGGGCCGGGAACCATCGACATGTTCGCCGGTCTCGCCGACGGTGAGATCAAGGCGGCGTGGATCATCTGCACCAATCCCGTTGCCACCGTGGCCAACCGGAAGACGGTGATCGCCGGGCTCGAGGCTGCGGAACTGGTGGTCGTGCAGGACGCCTACACCGAGACCGCGACCAACTCCTATGCCGATCTGCTGCTGCCCGCCACGCTGTGGGCGGAAAGCGATGCGGTGATGGTGAATTCGGAACGCAACGTCACCCTGCTGCGCCGCTCCGTCGACCCGGTCGGCGAAGCCAGGCCCGACTGGCTGCTCATCGCCCAGGTGGCCACCGCCATGGGTTTCCCCGGCTTCGACTTCGCCTCCAGCGCCGAGGTTTTCGACGAACTGCGCCGGTTCACCAATCCCGCCACCGGATACGACCTGAGCGGTATGAGTTACGACCGCCTGCGTGAGGGCCCGATGCAGTGGCCGTGCAACGACGGCGACAGCCCACGCAACCCGATCCGCTACCGCAACGACGGCATCCACCAGCCGCTGCACGTCGACGCCGACGGTCACACCCCCACGCTGGCCTTTGCCACGCCGAGCAGGCGCGCGGTGTTCTTCCCACGCCCCCACCTGCCCGCTGCTGAACTTCCTGATGACGACTACCCCTTCCTGCTCAATACCGGTCGGCTGCAACATCAGTGGCACACCATGACCAAGACCGGCAAGGTCACCAAACTGACCAAACTCAACCCGGAACCGTTCGTCGAGGTGCACCCCGACGACGCCGCCCGCCTCGACCTGAAACCTGGCGATCAGCTCGAAATCGCCTCCCGCCGTGGGCGAGCCGTTCTCCCGGTCCGCATCAGCGACCGGGTCCGTCCCGGCGACTGCTTCGCTCCTTTCCACTGGAATGACGAACAGGGCGAATACCTGACGATCAACGCCGTCACCAACGACGCCGTCGACCCCACCTCCCTGCAACCGGAGTTCAAGGCCTGTGCCGTGGCGCTGCGCCGTGTCGGTCCGGCGCCGGAATCCTCGGCCGGGGTTCCGATGCAGCACGGTTCCCCACAGGCGGGCCAACTGCCCCGACACGCCATGCAGGCCGGGCAATCCGCACCGCCGACCGCGCACACTGGCCGGCCGTCAGCCGACACCGGTCAATCGGTTCAGTTCGGCTCGGAGAGCCCGGCGGTGCCGGGGTCCGGTCACGGTGGTCCGCATCCGTTGGCTGTGATGCTCGGGCTCGATGCGGGGATCTCGCCGTTACTCAGCGAGGCCGAGCGCATCTATCTCGGTGGGTATCTCGCTGCGCTGCAATCTCTTCCGGTGTCCGGTCAGCCCGTGCTGCCTGCCACCGCCCCGCTGTCACCGCAGGCCCGCTTGTGGATCGACGGCATGCTGGCCGGCATGTACTCCCGGGGTCCCGGCCCTGCCGGTGAATCCGCCGGCAGCCCTGGCACCGGAATGCCGGTCGGTGGGCAGCCGTTCGGTAACCCTCCCTTCGGGGACTTCAGCTCAGGCGGTGCGGTAGCCGACAGCGGACCCACCGGCGATGCGGTTCTCGGCCGACCGGGTGCCGTAGGTGTCTCGGCGGGCGGAGCCGAGCCGGGAGCGGGTGGTGCGTTATCCACAACTGTGACGGTGCTGTGGGCCTCGCAGACCGGGAACGCGGAGGAGCTGGCCGCCTCGGTAGCCACGCGGCTCGCCGATGGCGGGTTCGCCCCCAAGCTGCTCGACATGGACTCCTGCGAGCCCACCGCGCTGGAAGGTGATGTTCTCGTCGTCACCAGCACCTTCGGTGACGGTGGTCCGCCGGACAACGGCGCCGACTTCCTCGCCCGGCTCGAGGACACCGCGCTGCGCCTGCCTCGTATCCGCTACGCGGTCTTCGCCCTCGGCGACTCCTCCTACGACGACTTCTGCGGCCACGGCCGCACCCTCGACACCCTTCTCGCCGCGCGCGGCGCCCACCGCCTACTCCCCCGCGTCGACAGCGAACCCGATTTCGACGACGCCGCCGACCAGTGGCTCACCGATGTCCTCGCCGCCCTCGCCCCGAACCTCGACACGTCACCCGATTCGTCACCGTCCGGCCCCGGTTCGTCGGCGTCCGGCCCCGGTTCGCCGTCCGGCGTCGGTTCACCGTCCGACGTTGGTTCACCGGTTGGCACTCCCACAACATTCGGCACGAGTTCAGCCGGATCTGCACTGACCGGCATCCCCTCAACCGCGGGCACGCCCCGATTCGGCTCCGTCCCGCCCGCAACCACTTTCCCGCCCGCAGCGCCACTCGTCGGTTCCCCCTCGGCCGGCGCAGGCAACCACTTCGGCACGGCCCTACCCGGGTCGACGGCCCCTGCCATGCCGGGATCCGGACCTGTCCCAACAGGGACATGGCCCCCTGGATTCACGACGACGACCCAGCACTCCGCCATGCAGGGGGCCGCGCCCCAGCCTTATCCCGCGCAGGCCGCGAGCCGACCGAGCGGTCGAGGCGGCGCCTCCGTCCTCGATCGCCCGCAGACCACACCTTCGCGGCGAGCACCCGCCGCACCCTTCACCCGTCAGTCCCCCGTACTCGCCACCCTCATGCGCAACGAAGTGCTGAGCGCGCCGGGATCACCGAAAGAGGTGCGCCGCTTCGGCTTCGACCTCCACAACCTCGATGCCACCTACGAGGTGGGCGATTCCTTGGGTGTGCTGCCGACAAACTGTGATGACCTCGTGGCGGAGTGGCTCGCGGCTACCGGCCTCGACGGACGACGCGCGGTCGAGGTCGACGGGCGGGAGCTGCCGCTCGCCGACGCCCTGCGCACGCATTACGACATCACCAAGGTGAGCAACGATCTGCTCGGATTCATCGCCGAACGGAATCCGCACCCGCAGCTGGCCAAACTGCTGCGCCGGGACAACCGCAACGAGTTGGCGAGCTACCTGTGGGACCGCCAAGCCGTGGACGTACTGCGGGACTTCCCGGTGCGCACCGACCTGGTCGACTGGCTCGGTGCACTGAAAAAGCTGCAGCCGCGCCAGTATTCGATTTCGTCCAGCCCGCTCACCACGCCGGACGAGGTGCAGCTGACGGTAGGTGTGTTGCGTTACGGCGATCCGGTGGGTGATTCGGTGCGCCGAGGCGGGGTGTGCTCGACCTTCCTGGCCGACCGCGCCGGTGCCGAGGTGCCGATCTTCCTCCAGCGGGCCCCGCATTTCCGTCCGCCGCTCGACCCGACCGTGCCGATGATCATGGTCGGCCCCGGTACCGGTATCGCTCCTTTCCGTGGTTTCCTGCACGAACGCCGGGCCGTCGGCGCGACCGGGCGCAACTGGTTGTTCTTCGGCGACCAGCACGCGGCACACAACTTCTACTACCGCACCGAGCTGGAGGACATGTTCCGCTCGGGCTTCCTCACCCGCCTCGACCTGGCCTTTTCTCGTGATCAGCGCGAGCGGATCTATGTGCAGCACAGGATGATCGAGCACGGCGCCGAGTTGTGGTCGTGGCTGTGCGAGGGCGCCCACTTCTACGTGTGCGGTGACGCCGCTCGCATGGCCAAGGATGTCGACGACACCCTGCTGCGGATCGCCCGGATCCACGGCAAGCTCGACGAAGCGGGCGCGCTGGCTTTCAAGAAGCAACTGGTCGCGGAGAAGCGCTACGTGCGCGACGTGTACTGATCAGGCGGTGCGGACCACGGGCGGGTTGAGCCGGGCGAAGTCCGGTAAGCGGTGGTACGGGTAGTAGGGGTACGGGGGTGTGGTGGCGCTCGCTGCGTCGAGGGCGGCGAGGTGCTCGGGCTCGAGTTGCCAACCGACGGCGCCGAGGTTCTGCCGCAGCTGTTCCTCGTTGCGGGCGCCGATCAGGACGGTGGCGACGGTGGGACGGGTGAGCAGCCAGTTCAGGGCGATCTGTGGGACGCTGCGGCCGGTCTCGGCGGCGATGGTGTCGAGCACGTCGACGATGTCGTAGAGGTGCTCGTCGTCGACGGGTGGGCCGGCTTGCGCAGTGTCGTGCAGTCGACTGCCCGCCGGAAGTGGCTGGCCCCGACGGACTTTCCCGGTGAGACGGCCCCAGCCGAGCGGGCTCCACACCACCGCGCCGACACCCTGATCGGCGCCGAGCGGCATGAGCTCCCACTCGTAGTCGCGCCCGACGAGCGAGTAGTAGATCTGGTGCGCAACGGGTTTCGGAAGTCCGTGCGCCTCGGCGGTGGCCAGGGTTTTCATCAGTTCCCAACCGGCGAAGTTGGAGACACCGACATAGCGGATCTTGCCTGCCTGCACGAGATCACCCAGCGCCGAGAGTGTTTCGAACAGCGGCGTGCCCGCGTCGAAGGCGTGCAGCTGGAACAGGTCGAGATAGTCGGTGCCGAGGCGGCGCAGCGACGCATCGACCGCGCGGATGAGCCTGGCCCGACCCGCACCGGCCTCGTCGGCGCCGGGCCCGGTGGGTAGCGCCGACTTGGTGGACAGCAGCACCTTGTCGCGCCTGCCCTTGACCGCGGCGCCGAGCACTTCCTCGGACGCACCGTCGGAATAGACATCGGCCGTGTCGAACAGGGTGACCCCGGCCTCGAGGCTGACGTCGATCAACCGCCTGGCCTGGGCCTCGTCGGTATCGCCCCACGCGCTGAACAGGGGACCACGCCCGCCGAAGGTGCCTGCCCCGAAACCGAGGGCCGGAACGTGCAGACCCGAAGCGCCGAGCCGCCGATACTCCATGAGAACTCCTAAAGGGTCTATAGTTTCGTTAACGCTTCGGACAGTACACCCGATTCGCCATAAATGAAACAGGAGTTCCGTTATGCAGCACGATATCGCTTGGCCCGGGTCCGTTCGCCCAGGTGGGCGCACCGCGCGGGTTCGTGAAGCCGTCCTGCAGGTGACCGGCGATTTGCTCGCCGAACGCGGCTTGGGCGGGCTCGATCTGACCGAAGTCGCCGCGACGGCGGGCGTCGGGAAGACCACCGTCTACCGGCGCTGGCGTACACCCGCGGGCCTGGTCGCGGACCTCCTGATCGATATGGCCGAGCAGTCTCTGCCCCGCACCGACACCGGCGCCCTGCTCGACGACCTGACCGCGAACGCCCGCCTGGTCGCCAAGACCCTCACCGACCCACGCCAAGGCAACCTGTTCCGGGCCGTGATCGCCGCCGCTACCGTCGACGCCGATACCGCGAACGCGCTGCACGCCTTCTACGACACCCGCCTCGACGAGTGGGCGCCCTGCGTCCACGACGCGGTCGCTCGCGGCGAAGCGCCCGAGGGTACGGATGCCCGCGCTGTGCTGTCAGCGGTCTCCGCACCGCTGTACTACCGCCTCCTGGCCAGCGGCGATCCGATCGATCGGGAGGCAGCCGACCGGGCCGCGCGCGCCGCGACCGTGGCGACGATGGCAGGCACCTTCGTCGACGCGGCCTACGCGGATCAACGGTCGTAGGACAACCTTCGACCCCGAGGTCGGGCAAAGCAGGCCCGCATCGCCAGGCCCGCGACTTCCACCCCGCAGCGCCAGGTCCGCGGCTTTCCACCTCGCAGCGCTAGGCCGGAGGCTTCCATCCCGCATCACGACCGGTGAGCCCCAACACCCGGTCGAGTGCGGGCGCGTCCTCGGCGACAGCGACGACCGGCCCGAACAACCCGGGCGTCCCCTCCGGATCGGTCTCCCCCAGAAAATCGAGCAGAACCTCCAGATGACCGGAGTCGACCTCGAGTACCTGACCGGTCGACACCGCCAGGTCCCACCCATGGACGACGAGCTCGTCGAGCGCGACCATCGCCATCGCCGCAGCCGGCATCACCACCCCACCGGCCTCGGTCTCACCCTCCCAGGCCTCGGGCACCCGCCATGCCTCGACGAGCGCGTCGAGCTGCGCGGGAATCCTGGTGCGCCAATCGGCGGACAGCTCGTCGTCGACAACGCCGGGTGGCGTGGACCGACCGACGGACTCCTTGGTCGCGGCCTGGCGGAACGCTTCGGTGAGCTCGACGGCATGGCGGATCAGATCGCGGACGTCGAGGCCGACGCACGGGGTGGGGGCGGTGAACTGGTCATCGGTGATCCCGGCGACGACGGTGGCCAGCGAACGGGCGGCCGGGGCGAAATCGAATTGCGGCTCCATACAGAACGAGACGACCCGACGGTGCCGGAATCATCGGTGCGGGTTGCCGAGAACCGGCGAACGGCGCACTCTGGACAGCGCACGACCCGATCAGCGACACCCGTCCGAGGCAACGACGACGACAGAGGAGTACCGATGATCGACTACGACACCGCCCGCCCGCTGGACGAGGTCCCCGAGGCCGATCGCGTGGAACAGGAGCAGTCGGCCTTCCGCGACGATGCCCCCGACGACCCGGCCTTCGTCGACAGCGCCGACTACACCGAGGAGATGGCGGCCCGGGTCGATCAGGACGCCGACCGGGCCAATCCGGCCGATGTGATCGAGCAGAGTATCGAAGTGCCGCTCGACGACGGTGACGCGTTCGTCGACGAGGAGGACGAGCTCTAGCCGGCGATCTTGGCGCGCACGGTGGCGTGCAGCTCACGCAGGCTCGACCGTTCGGTGGCCACCTCGAGCACCCGCATGCCGTGCGCGTCGGCGGCGAGCTCCTCCGCGAGTTCGGCGGGGTCGACGCCACGATGCGGAATGCGGTAGGCGGCGCACAGCGCGGCCAGATCCATGCCGTGCGGTGTGCCGAAGACCCGCTCGAACACACCCGCGTACTGCGGGTCGCCCTGTTCGAGCAGCTCGAAGATGCCGCCGCCGTCGTCGTTGGCGACCACGATGGTCAGGTTGCCGGGGCGCGGTTCGCCGCGGCCGATGAGCAGGCCGGACGCGTCGTGCAGGAAGGTCAGGTCGCCCATGAGGGCGATCGTGCGGCCGGGGTGGGCGAGTGCGGCACCCACCGCACCGGAGACGGTGCCATCGATGCCCGCGACGCCACGGTTGGACAGCACCCGCACGCCCTGGCGCGGGCTCGACACCAACGCGGCGTCACGCACCGGATTCGATGCGCCGAGCAGCAGCTGATCGCCCTCGCGCAGCGCGTCCATGACCACGGCGGCGACGTGCAGGCCGGTGGCCTTGGGGTGGCTCGCCAGCTCGGCGCGGACCACCGCCTCGGCCTGGTTGTTCAGGTCGGCGCAGCGAGCCAGCCACGCCGGGTCCGGG
Organism: Nocardia sp. NPDC050413; assembly: GCF_040655475.1. Classification (NCBI taxonomy): domain Bacteria; kingdom Bacillati; phylum Actinomycetota; class Actinomycetes; order Mycobacteriales; family Nocardiaceae; genus Nocardia; species Nocardia sp. NPDC050413. Next base: position 455,355 of record NZ_JBFAJZ010000004.1, read on the forward strand.
GTTCCGGTGGTGACCGCGCGCGTGCCGGTGCCGACGACATTGCCGGATACATCGGGCCAGCGCGGACCCGTGGTGAGCGCGTACACGGTGACGTTCGGATCGGCGAGCACCCGCGACACCTGCCGGTGCAGCGTCGGCCGGCCGGTGATGATCGCCTGCTTCGGCGCCAGCAGCGACAGCGCGAGCGGATGCAGGGCCGGGCCGTGCATGGGCGCGGTCGGCTCGGCGACCGTCGGCAGCGCCGCGAGCTCGGGGCGCAGACCGGCACCGTGGCCGGAGATGACGACAGTGTCGGGGGTGAGGTCGATGTCCAGCGGCACGTCGAGGGTCGCGTACTGGGTGGCCGTCCACGGCTTGTCACCCTCGCGACCGACGGGGATCACGTCGTCGGACAGCTCGGGGACCAGGGGCTCGCGCAGCGGGATGTCGAACTGCACCGGTCCCGCGTTGCCGGAGCGGGTACCGCGCGCGGCGGCGAGCACCCGGCATACGGCCGAGCGCCACACACTGTTCTGCCTCGGGTAGTTCGCCTCACCGGCCTCGGCTTCGGCCAGTCCGAGGCTGATGGTCGCGCGCACCTGGCTGCCGAACAGGCCGAGCTGCTCAACGGTCTGGTTGGCGCCGGTGCCGAGCATCTCGTAGGGCCGGTTCGCGCTGACCACGATCAACGGCACCCGCGCGTAGTTCGCCTCGAGCACGGCGGGGGCCAGGTTGGCGACGGCGGTACCGGAGGTCATCACCACCGGGACGGGCCGCCCCGACGACACCGCAAGGCCGATCGCGAGGAATCCCGCGGTGCGCTCGTCGATGCGCATGTGCAGCCGCAGCCGACCGGCCGCGTCGGCGGCCTGCAGGGCGAAGGCGAGCGGGGCGTTGCGCGATCCGGGGCACAGCACCACCTCGCGGACGCCGCCGCGCACGAACTCGTCGACGACCACTCGTGCCTGCGCAGTTGACGGATTCACAATCACCAGCCTGTCAGACGGGGCGGGGCGCGTCTGCCTCCGGCCCACGTTGGATACGTCACCGCCGGAGCCCTCCGGCACCGTCATGGTGCCGGAGACCAATTCACCGGCGGTTCCGGGCAATTAGCTGCCGATGGCCCGAAAGGTATAGCTATTACTATGTTTATCAGTTCGAGATACATCGGTTCGCAAACAAGTCGTCAAGACAAAGAAATCCGGCGACGAGGCCGTGGCCCGTCGCCGGATTTCGTTTCGGCACAAGGGCCGACGGTGTGATCAGCTCACTCGGCGGGAGCGGTGAGATCCTTGATGCCGGTGACGGCGTCGACGATGTTGAGGACGGCGGAGGTGAGGCCGTCGATGGCGCCACTGCCCGACTCGAGCACGCTGGAGCCGGCGGCGGGGCCTTCGAGCAGGCCGGCCGAGCCGGTGGACAGCTCGAGCAGCTCGGCGGAACCGCTGGCGGAGCCGCTGTCCTCAGCGTTCGCCATAGCGGCCGGACCGAAGAACATGACGGCGGCGGTAGCGGCGGCACCGGTGGCGGCGAGGGCCTTACGAGAGATCATGTGACCGGACTTCCTTTCGACCTGCGCAATGCAGTCATTTCATCTGTACCCAGCGGAAGATGCGATTTCCGCAGCAAGCAATTCCTCTTTCCGAACCGCTCGAGAGGCACGGTAATCGATTCCGGTCGGCAGTAGCCAATCGTTCGCGGCATCCTCGCGCGCTCCATAATTCACGGCAACCCGCAATTTTCCCGCCGTTTACCGGCGCGGTTATCTCGCTCACAGTCGCGGCGGCGGAATTTACCCGCGACCGGGCGTGGCCGTGGCGGGCGGTTCCCGGGAATCCCTCGGGGTGACAGTGGTCACAGGACATGCGAAAGGCCGGTGCGGTTCGCGTACGAACCACACCGGCCTTCGGTGTGTGCGGGAAACTCAGCCCGCGTGCTTCTGCACCAGATCGCCGACGCGCGGCAGCGCCTCGATGACGTGCTTCTTGGCCGAACCGCGCATCGAGGAGTACACCTTCTGCAGCGCGGGACGGGTCGACGCCTCGGCGCGGGCGTCGGTGACCGCCAGCAGCGACTCGGCGACCTCGTCGGACTTGGCGCTCAGCAGATCGGCGAAGGTGCCGGTGCCCGAGGCGGTGAATTCGGCCCAGTACGGCTGGAGCTGATCGAGCAGCTTCGGCGCCAGCGAGGCCAGCGCGTCGGGAACGATGGTGGGGCTGATCTTCTTGACCGCCGCGTAACCACCCTTCACGGCCAGGCCGGACGCACCACCTTTGTCCGAGACCTCGGCGTCGAGAACCTCGACGGCGTCAGCAAGGAAAGCCGGACGCTTGGCGTCGTCGAGCAGGGATTCAGACAGTGCTGCAACCACTTTCAGGTTCCTCCGGATCGGTTCGATGAACGAGCAGGCGCAACTATACGCACCCGCGCGCGCGATGCTCGCGCGACCGCTCGACCTGCGGTGTTACCGCCTCGTAGGCTCGCCCCATGCGGTAGGGCAATAATCGGTGTCGTGACTTTCGATCCGAAGCTGTGGCGGCCCGTCCCCGGGTTCGAAGACCTGACCGACATCACCTATCACCGGCACGTCGAACAGGGCACCGTGCGCGTGGCCTTCGACCGGCCCGAGGTGCGCAACGCCTTCCGCCCGCACACCGTCGACGAGCTGTATCGCGCGCTCGACCACGCGCGCATGTCGTCGGACGTGGGTGCGGTGCTGCTCACCGGCAACGGGCCGAGCCCGAAAGACGGTGGCTGGGCGTTCTGTTCCGGCGGCGACCAGCGCATCCGCGGCCGCAGCGGCTACCAGTACGCCGAGGGCGAGACCGCGGACACCGTCGACAAGGCGCGCGCGGGCCGGTTGCACATCCTCGAGGTGCAGCGGCTGATCCGGTTCATGCCCAAGGTGGTGATCGCCCTGGTGAACGGGTGGGCGGCCGGTGGCGGGCACAGCCTGCACGTGGTGTGCGACCTGACGCTGGCCTCGCGCGAGCACGCGCGCTTCAAGCAGACCGACGCCGATGTCGGTTCGTTCGACGGTGGTTACGGCAGCGCGTATCTGGCGAAGATGGTCGGCCAGAAGTTCGCGCGCGAGATCTTCTTCCTCGGCAGGCCGTACACGGCCGAGGAGATGCATCAGATGGGTGCGGTGAACAAGGTCGTCGACCACGACGAGCTCGAGAACGTGGCGCTGGAGTGGACCGCCGACATCAACGGCAAATCGCCACAGGCTCAGCGCATGCTGAAGTACGCGTTCAACCTGCTCGACGACGGTCTGGTCGGTCAGCAGCTGTTCGCCGGTGAGGCGACCAGGCTGGCGTACATGACCGACGAGGCGGTGGAGGGGCGCGACGCTTTCCTGGAGAAGCGCGAGCCCGACTGGACGCCCTACCCCTGGTACTTCTGAGAACGGACGGGCGATGGAAATTCTCAACAGCCGGATCATCGTGCGGCCCAGCCACTATGCGGCCACCCTCGCGTTCTACCGCGACGGGCTCGGTCTCGCGATCGCCAGGGAGTACCCCGGCGGCACGGTGTTCTTCGCCGGGCAGTCGCTGGTTGAGGTCGCCGCGCACGGTGGCAGCGGGCAGCCGGGCACCTTCGACGGTGCGCTGTGGCTGCAGGTGCGCGACGTGTCCGACGCGGCCGCGGAGCTGGCGCTGAAGGGAATTCCCATCGTCCGTGAACCCGTGCTCGAGCCGTGGGGGCTGTGGGAGATGTGGGTGGCCGACCCCGACGGCGTACCGATCGTGCTGGTGGAGGTGCCCGCCGAACATCCCATCCGGCGTGACCAGCGCTGGTCGCCGGAGTGAGCCGGGTCGCCCGATTTGCCGATGCGCGCGTGCCCGAGCACGATGGCTGGGAGCAAGCGCCCGACCGCCGACGTCCGGACCGCGCAGCGAGTTCTGTCCATCTACTGAATCGCAGACGCTATGCCTGGCTTTTTCCCGCAGAGCAAACCGACCCGTTGGCCGGGTCCTGTCGACCGCATGACACGATCGAAGTCGTGAGGTCGCACAGCTTGCTGTATCCGGAGGTGGTGGCGTGAGCAGAACCCTTCGGACGCTGCAGATGCCCACCGGTTCCGGTGTCGGCGAAGTACTTCCCCATCTGCGGCAAGCCCTCGACGGCAGCGGACCGGCGTGGCTGCCGATCCCGACGACCGATCGTCGCGAGGCACGCCGACTCTCCGACGCGCTCAAGCCGGGCGACCCGATCGACGACGACGTCGCGCTCGTCGTGACGACCTCGGGCACCACCGGCATCCCCAAGGGCGCGTTGCTCGGCGCCGAGGCACTGCGGGCCAGCGGAAACGCCACCCATGCGCGCCTCGGCGGGCCCGGCAGCTGGCTGCTCGCCCTGCCGACCCATCACATCGCGGGCATCCAGGTGCTGTTGCGCAGCATCCTCGCGGGCACCGAGCCGACCGTGCTCGACGTGTCGGGCGGATTCCTGCCGGAGGCGCTGGCCGGTGCGGTCGGCGCGATGCGCGGGCCGCGCCGCTACACCGCGCTCGTCCCGACCCAGCTCATCAAGTCGCTGGACTCGCCGATCGCGGCCAAGGCGCTCAGCGAGCTCGACGCCGTGCTGGTCGGCGGCGCGGCCACCCCGCCACCGGTGTACGAGCGGGCCCGCGATGCCGGGATCAATGTGGTCCGCACCTACGGCATGAGCGAGACCTGCGGCGGCTGCGTGTACGACGGCGTACCGCTCGACGGCACCCGCGTACGCATCGAGGACGGCCGAGTGGTGCTCGGCGGCGCGATGATCGCGCGCGGGTACCGCAACCTGCCCGACCACCCCGCCTTCGCCGAACCCGGCTGGTTCCGCACCGAGGACGCGGGTTCGTTCGAAGACGGCAAGCTCGCGATCAGCGGGCGGCTCGACGAGGCCATCATGACCGGTGGCCTGCTGGTGATCCCACAGGTGGTGGAGGCCGTGCTGGCCACTCATCCGGGGATCCGGGAATGCATCGTGCTCGGGTTGCCCGACGAACGGCTCGGTCAGCGAGTGGCCGTTGCGATCGTGCCGAACGCGGGCGCCGCCCCCACGCTGGAGGAGATCCGGGCGCACGTCGTCGCCGAGCTCGACTCGATCGCGGCGCCGCGGGAACTCGTGGTGCTCGAGGAGATTCCGCTGCGTGGGCCCGGTAAGCCCGATCGCGCGGCCGTGCGGGCACGTCTGCTGGCCGGATAGTCGTCACGGCCGACGGGTGGGTACCGACCTGCCGCGATGACACCGGACCGCATGCCGCGAATTTGTCGGTGCCGGGTTCTAGGCTCACTCTCATGGGCGACTTCGAGGTGAGCAGGCGAGCGACCATCGCCGCCGAGCCGGCACGCATCCGTGGTTTCATCAACGACTTCCGGCAGTGGCGGCTGTGGTCGCCCTGGGAGGATTCCGACCCACAGCTCGCCCGCACCTACAGCGGCCCCGAATCCGGTGTGGGGGCGCGGTACGCGTGGCGCGGCAACCGCAAGGCCGGTGCCGGTGTGATGGAGATCAAAGCCGATGCCGAGCGCGAGATCGGCGTGCAACTGGAGTTCGAGAAACCGTTCAAGGCAACCAATACGGTCACCTTCACCCTCGATCCGGTCCCCGGCGGCACCGAGGTGACCTGGCGGATGACCGGCACCCACTCGGGCCTGATGGGTGTGCTCGGCAAGGTGTTCCCGATCGACAACATGATCGGCAAGGACTTCGACAAGGGCCTGGCGAGATTGAAGACGGTCGCCGAATCAGCCGGGTCCTGAACACGCGACTAGGCTTCGATTCATGGCTACAGCTGCGGAATGGATCGAAGGCGCCCGGCCGCGGACGCTGCCCAACGCGATCGCCCCGGTCCTAGCGGGCACCGGTGCCGCCGCCTCGATCGACGGCACCGTCTGGTGGAAAGCACTACTGGCCCTGGTCGTTTCGCTCGCCCTGATCGTCGGGGTGAACTACGCCAACGACTACTCCGACGGAATCCGCGGCACCGACGACGAGCGGGTGGGGCCGCTGCGGCTGGTCGGGTCGAAACTGGCCTCCCCCAGCGCTGTTCGCACCGCCGCCGTGGTGAGCCTCGCGGTGGGGGCTGTCGCCGGGCTCGTGCTCGCCGCGACGACCGCCTGGTGGCTGGTGCTCCTCGGCGCGCTGTGCCTGGCCGGCGCCTGGTTCTACACCGGTGGCAGCAAGCCCTACGGCTACAGCGGTTTCGGTGAGATCGCGGTGTTCGTGTTCTTCGGGTTGATCGCCGTGCTCGGCACCCAGTTCGTGCAGGCGGAGCGGGTCGACTGGGTGGGGCTACTGCTCGCGATCGGTGTCGGCGCGTTCTCCAGTGCCGTGCTGGTCGCCAACAACCTGCGTGACATTCCCACCGACACCGAGTCCGGGAAGGTCACCCTCGCCGTGAAACTCGGCGACGCGCGCACCCGCACACTGCACCTGGTGCTGCTGGCCGTGCCGTTCGTCATCAGTCTCGCGCTGATCGCGCGCACACCGCTGGCGCTGGCCGGACTGCTCGCGATTCCGCTGGCGGTCCGGGCCAACGCCCCGGTGCGTACGGGCAAGGGCGGGCTGGAACTGATTCCCGCCCTGCGCGATTCCGGGCTGGCGCTGCTGGCCTGGTCGGCGCTGAGCGCGCTGGCCGTCGGTTTCGGCTAGTCGCCGTCGGGCACGATGATGCCGAGCACCCAGTTGACCAGCATGATGATGACACCGCCGAGCACCGCTGCCCAGAAACCGTCGACCCGCAGACCGTAGTCGGTGAGTTCGGTGATCTTGGCGGTGAGCCACAGCATCGCCGCGTTCACCACCAGCAGGAACAGGCCGAGCGTGAGGATCACGAACGGCAGGGACAGAAGTTTCACGATCGGCTTGATGACGGCGTTCACGGCGGTGAACACGATCGCGACGATGAGGATGACCAGGGCCTTGCCCCAGTTGCCCCACTCGTCGGACCATTCCGGCGGCACGGAAATAGTGATCTTGTCGATCCACGCCGCCGCGGCCCAGATGGCTATGGCGTTGATGACCAACCGTATGGCTAGCTGCATAGACCCATGCTAGGCCCGAAATCGGACATCGCGGTGTGTCCGGCGCGGCAAGTTCAGGCGGCGCGGTCGAGCATCCGATGGATGTCCTCGCGCAGCGTCGCGATGCCGTCGCTGCCGCCGAGCAGATCGGCCTGTGCCGGATCGACGCTGCAGAGAATGCCGAGCAACAGGTGGGCCGTGCCGATCTCGCGGTCCTTGCGGCGCAGTGCTTCGCGCAGGGCGAGCTCGAGGGACTTCTTGGCGGGCGCCGAGAACGGGATGTGGCCCCAGTTGGCGCCCTTCACGCGGCCGAAGATCCCGCGCTTGGGTTCGGGTTCGGCCTGATCCCAGGCCTGCGGGCCGAAGTTCTCGATGACGCTGGCCCGCACCGCGTCGAGGTCGATGCCGATAGAGCGCAGCGCCTCCGCGTCGTCGGCGCCGAGCGGGGTTTCGTTCGCCCGTGCAGCGAGTGTGGAGCGCACGCCCTCGGCGGTGATGCCGTCGGCGTCGAGGACCGCGCGCAGCGGTGGCTCGGCGTTGGTCAGCACGCCCAGCAGGACGTGTTCGGGTCCGATTCGCTGGGCGCCCAGCTCCTTGGCTTCTTCCTGAGCCAGGACAACGGCCACCTTGGCGCCTTTGGTGAATTTCTCGAACATCAGCGGGTGCCACCCTTCCGGTTGTGTTTCTGATGCACCGCTTGCTTGCTCACCTCGAGCGCGTCGGCAATCGCCTGCCACGACCAGCCGTTGGCGCGGGCGTTGGCCACCTGGATGGTTTCGAGCCGGTCGGCCAGCCTGCGCAGGGCGAGCACCGCGCGCAGACCGACCGAGGGATCGGGATTACCCGCCGCGGCGGCGAGCGTGGTTGCATCGGTCATGCTGTCAATTTTGATTGACGACCCGGATGTTGTCAACAAAAATTGACGATCGATGTCAGCGCAATCGGTAGACGAGCTTGGCGAACTGACCCAGGCGCTCGACCTCGACGAGTCGCAGCCGGTCGGCCAGAATGCGGCGCGGGAGCACGGGCGCGCCGCCACCTAGAGTCACCGGTGCGACGCCGACGATCACCTCGTCGAGCAGCCCGGCATCGGCGAACTGTCCGGCGAGGTCGCCACCACCCATCACCCAGATGTCGCGACCCGCGGCCGCCGCGGTCATCTGCTCGTGGACCGGACCCACCTCGCCCGCGACGAAACGCACGTTCGCGTCGGGCAGCCGGGGCAGCTCCCGGTGGGTGAACACCCAGGTCGGCAGGTCGCCGTACTCGTCGTGCCAGGTCTCGGGCGGGTTGTTGTTCACCATCCACTCGTAGGTGGTCGACCCGAGACACATGGCGCCGACGCCTTCCAGGAAAACGCCGACATCCCCGGTGGCCGGATCGGCATCGGCTACCGCCATCAGCCAATCCAGCGAATTGTCGGGGTCGGCGATGTAGCCGTCGAGACTGGAAGCCGTGTAATAGGTCGTCGTCATGAACACCGATCCTGACAGTGAAACCTGCCATCCACTGTCAAGGTTCGGTGGGGGAAATCAGCCGGTCCAGCGACCCGTCGCGGCGAATTCGGCGAGAACGGCGCTCGGTCCGGTCAGGTCGAGACGCTGACCCTCGACCCAGGCATCATCGAAGTAGGTACCGGCGTAACGGTCACCGCCGTCGCACAGCAGGGTGACGACACTGCCGCTGCGTCCGGCGGCGAGCAGTTCGGCGACCAGGTGGAACGCGCCCCACAGATTGGTCCCCGTCGAGCCACCGACACGGCGGCCGAGGGCGGTGCTCGCGTGCCGGGTGGCCGCGATCGAGGCCGCGTCGGGCACCACGATCATGCGGTCCACGACCTGACCGATGAACGACGGCTCCACCCGCGGGCGGCCGATTCCCTCGATGCGCGAAGGCATTCCGGTCTCGTACCCGGCGTCGCCGGTCTCGTAACCGCCGTAGAACGCGGAGTTCTCCGGATCGACCACGGCCAGGCGCGTGGGGTGCCTGCGGTAGCGGATGTAGCGGCCGATCGTCGCGCTCGTGCCACCGGTTCCGGCGCCGACCACGATCCACTCCGGGATCGGATGCTGCTCCAAAGCCAGCTGCTGGAAGATGGATTCGGCGATGTTGTTGTTGCCGCGCCAGTCCGTCGCCCGTTCGGCGTGGGTGAACTGGTCCATGAAGTGCCCGCCCGATTCGGCGGCCAACCGCTTGGCCTCGGAATACATCTCCGGCGGCCGCTCGACGAAATGGCAACGGCCGCCCTGGGCTTCGATCAGCGCGATCTTCTGCGGCGACGTACTCGCCGGCATCACCGCCACGAAATCGAGCCCGAGCAGCTTGGCGAAATACGCCTCGCTCACCGCCGTCGACCCCGACGACGCCTCGACCACCGTCGTTCCCTCGGTGACCCAGCCGTTGCAGATCGCGTACAGGAACAGTGATCTGGCCAGGCGGTGCTTGAGACTGCCCGTGATGTGGGTGGATTCGTCCTTGAGGTACAGCTGCACCGGCCAGTCGGCGGGCAGCGGGTAGCGCAACAGGTGGGTGTCGGCGGAACGCTGGGCGTCGGCGTCGATCAGCCGCACCGCGTTGTCGACCCAGTCACGCGGTGCGCTGCGGTCGAGGTACTTCACGCGTCGTCGTCACCCCGCAGACGAGCCCGCAGCTGCGCCTTGTCCTGGCGGCGGCGCTCGTCGACGACGGCGATGTCCTCGTTCACCTTCATGCGCAGTTTCTTGAACAGGGTCAGCGACAGCGGCATCGCGACGATCAGCGCGAACAGAGCCGCTACGATGATCGGCACCTCGACCCCGATGAGCTTGGCGACGCCGACGATCAACGCGGCGATCACCACGACAAGCCCGAGCCGGGCCAGCGTGTAGAGGGCAAGGTTGCGGGCCAGCCGCTTCCCCGCAGAACCTTGCTGACCAGTTGCTTCACTCACCTTGACAGGGTAACCCCGGCGCACGCGGCCCCGTTCGCGGCATTTGTCTATTACTTCCCCTTTACCAACTGTAGGTGGTTCGACTACGTGGGGGTCGCAGTGCGACGATGGCGCCATCTGATGAGGGAACTGTCGAGAACGGAGAGGTTAGCTATGACTGCGATCACCGTCGGCGGCCAGGACACTCTGCTGACACCAGGCCAAGTGGCCGCAATGTTCCACGTAGACCCGAAGACCGTTACTCGGTGGGCCCATGCGGGCAGGCTCGGTTCGCTGCGCACGCCGGGCGGACACCGCCGATTCCGCGAGTCCGAGGTTCTGCAGCTGCTCAAATCGCTCACCACCGAGGCAGCCCCCCGCTGACCTCACCGGCGGCGCGAGCCGGTTCGGCTCGCGTTTGCCGGGAATTTCCCTTCCGTTGCCGATGTGCACACGGTGCGGACACGGCTACCCTCGATAGCAGGAGGTGAGCGACGTGACGTACCTGTTGGCACTCATCGCGATCGTGGCCATCGCGGTGCTGTGCTGGAAGGCGTTCGGCCCCGAACGCCCGAGCCCGAACCCCGGCCCGGCCGCACGCAGGCCGATCCTCGGTCCGGACGACGACCCGGAATTCCTGTGGCGGCTCCGCAAGCAACCGCGCGACGATTCCGGTCCCGAGGCGTGAGCAGACCCACATACCCCCCATTGCGCACGAAACAGCTGGGTAGATAACGTATTCCGGTGATCGATGTGCAGCAGGCTTCCATCCCGACCACTTGGCGCGCGGCCGACGGCAGCGCCGTGACGTTCACCGAGGCGCGGTCGGCGTGGACACGCGCGGCACACGACGTGCTCGCCGCCACCGCGTCGCGCTTCAACAACTTCATCGTCAATACCGAGCTGGCCGAATTGGTGCAGGAAGAGTCCGGTATCCGCACCCAGGTGAAGTGGCAGCACTGGCTGCCGGTCGTGCTCGACCGGGTCGCCGAATACTGTCACAACAACAACGAGCCGCCGCTCAGCGCGCTGTGTGTGCGCCGCAACCAGACCGTCGGCACCGGCTACCGCTACATCCTCGAACTCGCCGGCCTGCCCATTCCCGACGACCTGGAGATGCACGCCGCCGCCGCCCGCTGGCAGTGCTACCAGCACTACGCCACCGACCTTCCCGCCGACGGCGGCCTGCCCACCCTCCCCCCGAAGGTCGCCGCGATCCGCCAGCGCACCTCCCAGGACCTGGCGACCACCGAGGCCGCGGAAGCCGCCGAAGCCAAGCGCACCGCCTCCTCCCGCCCCAGCGTCACCACCCCCAAGCCCGAACCGGTCCGCAAACCGGTCTGCTTGAACTGCCACGTGGAACTCCCGGCCAACAAGATCTGCTACTACTGCTGATCTCACCGACCACTGCCCGGATGCTCCCCCCGAGCACCCGGGCACAGTTATCTCCGGCCCGCCACGCTTGACCTGAACCTAAGTTGAGCAAATAGCGTCCGGACCTATGAACACGATGCAACCGCCGGTGATCGAGGACGACGCCGTCGATCACACCGCCGATATCGCCGCCATCCGTCAGATCGTCGCCGACACACAGACCGCGTTCAACACCAACGATGCCGAGTTGATGACGGCACCGTTCGCCGAGAACGCCGTCGTAGGTAATGCGGCCGGCATGGTGCTGCGGGGGCGCGATGCGCTGTTCGACGCGAATCGACGGGGCTTGGCCGGATTTCTCGCCGACGAGTACGTCCGGTACGACGTCACCGACATCACCTTCTTGCGCCCCGATGCCGCTATCGCGCACAAGGAAGCCAGGGCCACTACCGCAGACGGCACGCTGATCGACACCGACCCGGCCATGGTCGCCCTGTACGTGCTGGTCAAGGAGAACGATCGGTGGTGGGTGTCGGCTCGCCAGAACACCCTCGTTCCAGCTTCCTGATCGCGGCGCTACACGCCGCTGCAGACCGTCTTCATCACCATCACCGGACCCGGCCCGATCTTCGCCGCAGCGGCGATCGCGGCCGCTTCGGCCTCCTCGGCCGTCGGGGCGACCCGGGCGCGGAAGTCCCGTCGCGCCCGGCCCCGCCAGCATTCACCATGCTCCTCGCCAACGACACACATTCGTCGACAAATCGGGCGACGACTCGATCATCGACTCCTGTCGAGCCGAACCGAACAACATGACCCGCCCGGCGATCGACGTGAACTCGGTTGCAGCACAAGGAGCTTCACAGCAGCACACCGAGCCCAACCTGGCTCAGGACAACCGGGCTCGCTGCCGGTGAGACAGCCCAGCCCTGACCCGACAACGGCTCCTCGCCGAGATGCCGGAAACGTTCAGGGGCCTTGCCTGAAAGTCAGACGCAGGTCGGCATCCCCATGAGCATGCTTGTGCCGGTGGACAGGCATCGCAGGAGCAGGCCGGGAAGGGCCGCCGAACCCGAATCCGGATCTGCGGAGGCAGTCATCGGGCCGGCCGATCCGGAATCGGTGGCCACCGGGCTCGGGGTCGCGACGGGCGAAGCTGTCGCAGCACCAGCCAGCCCGACGCCCAACGAAATCGCCACAGCAGCAACCACACTCAGACGACGCATTTCTTCACCTCTCGAACCACCGATAGATACCGCAGACGGTAATGCCGATGTGCAAAAGTGAAACGCCCCCACTTCCGTGGGCTCGCGTCACACCTCCGCGCGGTCAAGTGCCTCGGCCTCCATCGCCGCGATGAAATCCGCGACGTTCGAGCCATAGATGCCCCAGAGACGTGGTGTCGTTATTCGGTCACTCGAGCTGAGCGGTAGGTCTGGCCCACAACGCGTCACTCGCGGTCAGTTCCACAGTGGGGACGCAACCTCTTTCGAGAACCTCGAGGACCTTGTGCGGATCACAGCCGTATACCCCGGCACCGAAAGCACAGTTGGCTTCGACGATTGCCCAATCACGTCCCTCGATCAGACCGACATCGATGACGATCGACGGTGGGACGGGTACTTCGGCGGTCAACTTTTCGATAAACGCCAGGACTGCGGTCATTTCCGATGGCGCAGCAGGCCAGCTGCCGTTCTCGGCGCGGGCGGACTCACCGTTGCGGAGGTAAGGCGACATCGTCAGTACCGCACCGTCTTTGACGAAGCAGCGGAATTCCGAGCGCCATTCGACGGGCTCCGCCATGAATACCAGCGTGTCGTCGGGGCACGCTTGCGGCGGTGGCAGACCGATCCCGTTGCGATATACCGCGCCCGCGAATCCTTTGCGGCCGTCTGCGGGTTTGACGAATACCGGGTCGGCATGGCGGCGAGCCTCACCAAGGGTGGAGATCTGAATCTGCCGCTGAAGTACGGAGTTCGGCAGATTCGGCAGCCAGTCGTCCGGGGGGTGTCGAGCAAGGTGATGCCGAGCTGTGCTGCGATCACCTCGGCGAACATCGTCTCGCCGTAGATGGCTGTCGCGACCGTGTCTTCGGGAACGCGCCAATTCGTCAGCCGGACGACCTTCCACCCTGCGCGAATAGCTGCGGCCCGCATGACACGCGAGTCCTCGGAGGTAGCGAGGCGAAAGGATCAGAGTCGACATTTCTACAGATCATCCACGGCGGGCGTCCCGGAGCAGACAGGATCCGGGATGAACCGGCGGCGAAATCCCTGCGGCTAAGGGATGCCGGCCGATTCGATTCAGGATGCTGTCGGGCCTGCGCTCAGTGTGGACGAGCCGAGGCTCAGCAATTGCAGGATGTTCTGGATGAAGTCGCACCCGCCCGGTGCTCCGATCGGGTACTCGACGCACGCGGCAATAGGGGCAACGGGCTGAGTGGCAGCTTGGGCGGGGCCGACCGGTGCCAGCATCAGCGCGCCGACCAACGTAGCGACCGCGAAAGATCTATTCATCGAGAATCCTTAATGCGCCGAGTTTCGAACTGCCCACTGCCGAGCAGGCTATTGGGGTGCCTGCGCAATCACGAGACCCCGCTTCCGTGGTCTGTAGCTCGAAGCATCTGTATGGGCGCAGTCTCGGGTCAGTCGCAGCAAGCGCAGTCGTGATCGCTCGTACTCGCGACAACAGGTGCCGGACAGCAGGTGTCGCCCCTCCACGCGTCGAGACCTTCCTTGACCGCGATCGCGGCGATCACAAGGCCGGCGATCGGGTCGGCCCACGACCACCCGAACAGGCTGTTGAGCAACAGTCCGACCAGCAGCACCGCCGAGAGATAGGTGCACAGCAGGGTCTGCTTGGAATCGGCGACCGCGGAAGCCGATCCGAGCTCGCGACCGGCGCGGCGCTGAGCCCACGACAGCACCGGCATCACCGCCAGGCTCACCGCCGCCAGCGTGATCCCGATCGGGGACGGCTGAGCTTCGCCGGCGCCGAGCAACCCACGGATCGAATCGACGGTGACATAGAGAGCCAAGGCGAAGAACGAGAACGCGATAATCCGCAGCGCGATCTTCTCTCGCTTCTCCGGGTCCCGGCCTGCGAACTGCCAGGCGACGGCGGCGGCAGAGGACACCTCGATGATCGAGTCCAGACCGAATCCGATCAGCGCGGCCGACGAAGCGCGAGCGCCCTCGGTCAAGGCGATGATCGCTTCGATGACGTTGTAGGTGATGGTAGCCGCGACGAACCAGCGGATCCGGCGCGCCAGCAGGGCCCGACGCTGCGTCGAAGCCGCGGACACCGAGGAAGACATCAGCAGCACTCTCGCGTAGCCGAGTCCGGGCAGCAGGCCGGATCCACGGCCAGCACCAGCCCGGTCAGGTCGTCCAGGGCCCGCCCGATGCGCGCGTCGGCCAGCTCATAACGCGAGCGCCGCCCTTCCGGCACCGCGACCACGAGCCCACAACCGCGCAGGCAGGCCAGGTGATTGGACAGGATCTGACGCGACACTCCGATACGTTCGGCCAGGTCCGAGGGGTACGCAGGCGCTTCACGCAGGCTCAGCAAGATCTGCGTCCGAGTGGCATCGGAGAGCGCGTGCCCGAAGCGTGCCAGCGCGTCACGACGAATCAGAGTATCCACACGTCGACAGTACATCGGAATCTGTATTCAGAAAATGATGAATCTAGGCCGCGATACGCACGACGACCACGGTCTTGTCATCGTGGCGTTTGGCCCGAGGGAGTGCCTGGCCGTCCGGGTCGGTTTCGGCCTCCCAGATGTGCACATCACGGAGCAGCTGTTCGAGCTGTTGCGTGGACATATTCGCGACTTCGGGCCAGGTCACCCCGAGCGCGGGAACGAGATCGAAGGCACCGTCGGTGGCAGCGATGATCCACGCGACCTCATCACGCGGATACCGAAAGCGCAGCGCGTGTGCGGCCGCGTCGGGATCGGCTTCGGCGATCCAATAGCCGTCCGGCCGGTTGCGCCGTGCCCGTTCGGCGACCTGAAGTTCTCGCACGACCTTCCGATGCTCTTCGCCGTAGCCCTGCCCGTCGGCCAGCAACCGGCGAAACAGGTCGGCCTCCGGTAGCCGAAGCCTCGGTAGCCGATCGTCGGTATGCACCTGCACGCCTCCGGTGCGCAGCCCGACGATCACCGACGAGTCACCGAGCACCAGCACATCGACTGCCTCGCGTTCGACACGGAGGAGCGCGACTGTGCTCGACGGCGCCGCCCCCGGTTCGATCCCCAGCACGGCCACTGCCCTCGCGATCGACTCCTCGAGGACGACCGCCAACGGCGATGTTCCATCGATCGACTCCGCGAGGTCCGAGGCGAGAAAGTTGACATACGCCCCGGCCGACGGCATCGCGGGATCGTGGGCCGTGGCGCCGTCGAGAACGATCACAGCATGGTCGGTGACGACCAGCCGGTCCTCGTCGGAACTAGCGGCCAATTGCGCGGATTCGACGATGATCCCCATGCGGCCACAGCGTACGGCTGCTAACCGGGGACGCTCAGGTCAACCCGGCGTAGCTGTGAAGACCCGAGATGACCATATTGATGATGAAAAGGTTGAACAGCATTGCCACGAACCCAGCGATGTTGATCCACGCGGCCTTGGTGTCGCGCCAACCCGACGTCGCGCGCGCGTGGAGGTAGGCGGCGTAGAGAACCCAGGCGATGAAGGAGCAGGTTTCCTTCGGGTCCCAGCCCCAGAAGCGGCCCCAGGCGGCTTCGGCCCAGATGGCGCCGAGGATGACGCCTGCGCCGAAGAGGGGGAAGCCGATGATGGTGGTTTTGTAGGCGAGCTGGTCGAGGGTGCGGGCGTCGGGGAGGCGGCGGGCGATGGTGCCGAAGATGTTCGAGGACTCTTCGCCTGCCGGTTGGCGCATGCGGTAGAGGTAGAGGAGGCTGGCGACGCCCGAGACCAGGAAGACGCCGCTGCCGACGCTCACGATGGTGACGTGGATGGGCAGCCAGAACGAGCGAAGGGCGGGGACGACGGGGGCGGCGTCGGCGTAGAGGACGGTGCCCGCGAGGAACATCAGGATCAGCACGGGTACGAGCAAGAACGCCCACATCGCGCGGAAACGCTGGTCGCGCAGGAAGATCAGGCCGATCACCACGGCGGCCGCGGTGGCCATGGTGGTGAACTCGTACATGTTGCCGAGCGGGAAGCGGTGGGTGGCGAAGCCGCGCAGCACGATCGAGGCGATGTGCAGGACCACACCCACCGAGAGCACGGAGAACGCCATGTCGCCGAAGCGTTCGGCGCGCGACTTCGCGTCGGGCATCGCGATCCGGCCGGGCAGGGACGGGTCGACGGAGCCGTGGTCGCGCGCGGCGACCTGCTTGGCTCGGGCGGAGGCGTACTGCACGATCAGCAGCACCGTCGCCAAGGTGTAGACGGCGATCGCCGACATGAACGAATAGTCGCTGTAGCGTGCCAGCGTTTCGTCGATCGGCATCAGAACTCCGCCTCGATGTCGCGTGCGCTCGTCCGCATCACTTCTCCGCTCCCAGCAACCGTGCCCGCAGTCGATCGAATTCGCCGCCCCAGCCCGCTTGATCGCTTCTGGCGAGGCCGCCCATCTCTACTACGGTTCGTCGTTGATCCACGGTACCTGCCCCGGTGTCGGCGGGGTACGCCCGGATCCAGATACGGCGTCGTTTCACCAGCAGCGACACCAGCAGACCGGCCATCATGGTCAGCGCGCTCACCAGCACCCACTGCTGGGCCGGATCGTGCGAGACCTGCAGGTTCACGAACTCCTCGGCGCCGTCGAAGGCCACCTTGGTGCCGTTGGGCAGGGTGGTCGACTCGCCGGGACGCAGGTTGACGCGCGCTTCCTTGGTGAGCCGCCCCTGCTTCACCATCTCCGGGTCCAGCGCGAACAGCGACTGCGAACGCCCGGTGTCGAGGCCGGTGTTGCCTCGGTAGATGTCCACGGCGACGGCCGGATCGTCCATCTTCGGGAACGACGATGTGAGCAGACTGCCGTGGAACATCGCGGTCGGCGCGAAGAGACCTTCGATGGCGATCTGGTTCTGGCGGCGTTCCTCCTCGGTGGCGTACATGCCGCCGGGCGGGTCGATGCGCAGCACACCGCTGGACAGGAAGGTCTGGGCGTCGTCGGGACGCCACTGGATGGTCTCGGTGCGGGTCTGCCCGTTCGGGAAGGTGACGGTGAACGTCGGCGCGAAACCGTGCCCCTGCAGGTAGACGCGATCACCGGCGACGCGCAACGGGTGATTCACCCGCAGCTCGGTGCTGCGCCACGTATCGGCGGTCAGGTCCTCGCCCGCCTGGTAGTCGATGTTCGAGGTGAACATCTCGGCCTGACCGGTGGGCAGGTAATCGGCCTTGAAGTCCTTGACCTTCACGCACAGCGGGGTCATCCCGGTGCCGTCGTTGACATTGCCCGCCCGGAACGAGTCGAACACCGCGGGCGAGGTGGTGCAGAAACCGGGACCACCGTTGGCGATCACGATGACATTGCCCTCGTACCCGAACAGCTTGCCGAGCGCGATCGCGACCAACAGCCCCACCAGCGACAGATGGAACACGAGGTTGCCGAATTCGCGCAGATACCCCTTCTCGGCGGAGATCGTCATCTCGCCGTCGCGCTTGCCCGGGCGGACCTCGGTGCGCCAGCCGCGCAACTGTTCGCGGGCCTGCTCGATGACGGCGTCGACGTCGCGATCGACGGTCTCGTCGAAATGATGCGGCAGCCGCCCGAGGTTGCGCGGGGCGGCGACGGGCGGGGTGCGCAGCGCTTTGTAGTGGTCCCAGCAGCGCGGCAGGATGCAGCCGACCAGCGAGATGAACAGCAGCACGTAGATGGCGGTGAACCAGAAACTGCCGAACACGTCGAACAGCTCGAACCGGTCCATCCACGGGCCGAGCGTCGGCCGGTCGGCGATGTACTGGTCGACCTTCTGCGCGTTCAGGCTGCGCTGCGGCAGCAGTGCGCCGGGAATGGCGGCCAGCGCGAGCAGGAACAGCAGAACCAGTGCCGTGCGCATGCTGGTCAGGCCACGCCACGTGTTGCGGACCAGCGCCCAGGCACGGCCGGGAAGCGACTGGCGGGGCGGGGCGGGGGCAGCGGGGGGAGTCAGTGTGTCAGTCATCAGATCGGCAGGGTCACCTCGGAGACGAACCCGTCACGCACCCAGCCGACGAACTGATCCCACGCCCCCGTGACCAGCGCGACGCCGACGGCGACGAGCAGAACACCCCCGATTACCTGAATGGTGCGCGAATTGCGACGCAGCCAGCCGACCCCGCGCAGCGCACCCGCAGACCCGAAAGCCAGCACCACGAACGGCAAGCCGAGGCCGAGGCAGTACGCCACGATCAGCACCACACCGCGTGCGGCGGTGGTGCCCTCGGTACCGGCCGACACCGCCATCACCCCCGACAGCGTCGGGCCGAGGCACGGCGTCCAGCCGAGCGCGAACACCCCGCCGAGCAGGGGCGCACCGACGATGCTGGTGAACCGGCGCGGTTCCATCCGCGTATCGCGCTGCAACGCGGGCACCAGGCCGATGAAGACCAGACCCATCAGGATCGTCACCACGCCACCGATGCGCTGCAGCAGTTCGCGGTTGACGTTGAGCGTCTGGATCACGCCGAAAACGGTGGCCGTGGCCAGCACGAACACCACCGTGAACCCGGCGACGAACAGCCCGGCGGCACCGGCGACCCGCAGCTTCGCGCTACGGCGCTGCTCGGTGAGCGTGGCGACCTGGGCGGTCGAGGCAGGCGGCGCCTCGGCACCGACCAGGCCGGCCAGATACGACAGGTAGCCGGGCACGAGCGGCACGACACACGGTGAAGCGAACGACACCAGGCCCGCGAGCAGACAGGCACCCAGCGCCAACAGCAACGGTCCCGATGCCGCGGTCTGCTGGAACGAGTCCCCGACTGCGGCAAGAACCATCACTCGGAGGTGTCCTCGTCACGCTGCTCGTCGCGGGGCAACGACAGGGTGCGCTCGGTCTCGGCCGGTTCGACCGGACCGAACTCGAACAGGCCCGCACCGGCGACGCTGCGCGGGACGGTGGCGATGCCCGCCCAACGATCATCGACGGTCCACCCCGCTCCCATGCGGCGGGCACCCTGGCGGGGGCGACACGCGGTCAGATTTCCGGGACGACGACGACTCACTGCTTCTCCTCGAGGGCGAGTTGCTCGACCACGGGCTGCAGGTCTTCGGCCAGTAGCGAGCGAAGGAAGACCGCGGCGACCCGGTGCTGACGATCCAGGATCAACGTGGTCGGAATAACACTGGTTGGGAAATTTCCGCCGAGGGCGAGCAAGGTTCGCATCGACGGGTCGTAGATGGACGGATACGCGATCTTGTTGTCCACTACGAAGTCCTGGGCTTTGTCACGCTGGTGGTCGCGCACATTGATACCCAGGAATGCGACGCCCTTGTCCTTGGTCGCCGCGTACACCTTCTCGAGCGCGGGTGACTCGGCGCGGCACGGGCCGCACCACTGTCCCCACAGATTCACGACCACGACCTGACCGGGGAAATCATCGACCGAAACGGTCTTTCCCTCGTTCATCAGATCGGGCCCCGCGAGCGTACCGATCGTGCCGCGCGTGGCGGGCGGATCGTATCTGATATCAGTCTTACCACCGGGCGACACGAATTCGAACGTGCCGCCGCCGGTGGCCACCGCATCGGTACCGGTCGAACAGCCCGCCGCGGCCACGACGACCAGCAGGGCGGACAGGACGGCGGTCAGCGCCCGCAGCCGATGGCCACGGGCGTTACCCGATGCGGTGCGTAGCTTCATGCGCCGTGAACCGACGGATCCGACGCGCCGGCGGGCTCGGAGTAGACGATGTCGACCAGCGTGTCGCCGTGGTAGACCAGCGAGGTCAGCGAGGCGAGCGAGCACTGGCGGTTGCGCGGGTCGTGCCAGAGGCGCTGACCCTGCAGGAAACGGCGCAGCGTCCACACGGGCAGCTGATGCGACACCAGCACCACCTCGTGGCCCGCTGCCTCGACGCGCGCCTTGTTCACGGCGGCGAGCATGCGATGCGCGATCTGCAGGTACGGCTCGCCCCACGACGGGGTGAACGGGTCGCGCAGCTTCCACCAGTGCCTCGGCTTGCGCAGCGCGCCGTCACCGACCGATACGCGAAGACCCTCGAAGGTGTTGCCCGCTTCGATCAGGTTCTCGTCGGTGCGCACGATGAGATCGTGGGCGGCCGCGATCGGCGCGGCGGTCTCCTGCGCGCGCTGCAACGGCGACGCGATCACCAGGGAGATGTCGTGATCGGACAGCGAACGAGCCACCGCGGCGGCCTGCGAACGACCGGTCACCGACAGGCTGAAACCGGGCAGGCGGCCGTAGAGGATGCCGTTGGGGTTGTGCACCTCGCCGTGGCGCAGCACGTGGACGATGGTTTCCACGCTCGACGGATCGTGGTCGAGACCGGGCGGGGCGGCGGCGGGCGCCGGGTGCGGCGCCTCGTCGGCGACGGGGGTGGGGAGTGCGTCGGGCTGGTCGGAGCTCACGCTTGCGATCCTTCGGGGGTGGCGGCCGCGGCCGCGTGGGCGGCGGCGGGCAGAGCGGCGGCGATACGGTCGAACGCGTCCTCGTCGAGCGCCGCGGAGACGAACCATGCCTCGAACGCGCTCGGCGGCGCGTACACACCCGCGTCGAGCAGGGCGTGGAAGAAGGCGGGGTAACGCCAGGTCTGACTCGCCTTGGCGGCGGCATAGTCGGTGACCGGGCGATCGGCGAAGAACACGCTCACCATATTGCCTGCGAACTGCACCTGATGCTCCACCCCGGCTTCGGTGAGGGCTTTCGCGAAGAGGCCGCCGAGTCGATCGGCATTGCGGTCCAGCGCCGCGTACACCTCGTCGTCGGCCGCGCGCAGCGTCGCCAGGCCCGCCGCGACAGCGACCGGGTTACCCGACAGCGTGCCCGCCTGATAGACCGGGCCGAGGGGGGCGAGGTTGTTCATGATCTCGGCACGACCACCGAACGCGGCGGCGGGCAGGCCACCGCTCATCACCTTGCCGAACGTGTAGAGGTCACCGGCCACGCCTTCGCGGCCGTACCAACCCGAGGCGCTCACCCGGAAGCCGGTCATGACCTCGTCCATGACGAGCAGAGCGCCGTTGTCGTGTGCCAGCGTGCGCAGGCCCTCGTTGAAACCGGGCAGCGGGGCGACGGCACCCATGTTGCCCGCGGCGGCTTCGGTGATGACGCAGGCGATCTGGCCGGAGTGCGCTTCGAAGGCGGCGGCGACGGCGGCGAGGTCGTTGTAGGGCAGCACGATGGTGTCGGCGGCCTGAGCACCGGTGACACCCGGCGAGGTCGGCAGGCCGAGTGTCGCCACGCCCGAGCCCGCGTCGGCCAGCAGGGCGTCGACGTGGCCGTGGTAACAGCCGGAGAACTTGATGATCTTGGAGCGCCCGGTGAAGCCGCGCGCCAGCCGGACCGCGCTCATCGTCGCCTCGGTGCCGGAGTTGACCAGGCGCACCCGCTCCACGGGTTCCACGCGGGCCGCGATGGCCTCGGCCAGTTCGATCTCGGCCTCGGTGGGCGCGCCGAACGACAGACCGCCGGTGGCGGCGCGCTGCACCGCCTCGACGACAGCGGGGTGGGCGTGTCCGAGGATCATCGGGCCCCACGAACACACCAGGTCGACGTACTCGTTGCCGTCGGCGTCGACGAGGGTGTAGCCGCTGGCCGAGGAGATGAACCGGGGCGTGCCGCCGACCGAATTGAACGCACGGACCGGGGAATTGACACCACCCGGGATCACCGAAGCCGCCCGCTCGAAGAGCTGGGCGGAAATCGGTACCTGCGACGAACTGGCCGTGGTCGCGCGCGGAGAAGAACTCACGAATTCCAGTGTCTCAGCTCGCCTCGGCACGCCGGACGACAGGGTGGAGCACAGTGACCCAGACCGCAGCGACCCACCGACGACACGCCCGACACGCCGCGATGCCGACGGCTACCGCGCCCGGCTACAGCAGGTCGCGGCGCACGTCGGCGTCGGAAGATGTCCTAGGTGTACATGCAGGGCACGTCGGCCGAGATGGTGTGCAGCTGACACATGATGCCGTTGTAGATGCCGCTCGAACCGGTCTCCGGGGCGAAGCCACCCGCGGCGGGGTCCGCGACCATCGGGGTGAGCGGCAGACCGGCCTCGGCCTGGGCGGGCGCGGCGAGCGCGATCGTGGCGACTGCGGCGCCGACGGCGAATATCCCTGCGGTGAACTTGGTCATCGAGTTTCCTCCTGGTTGGCCCGCCTCGACGGACCGGCATCGGGTGTTCGAATCCCAACGCGCACATCGGAATTCGACTTCCCTCAGACCATCGGACCCGCGGCGCGCGACGCTACACGTCGTTCGCGAGCCGAAAGGGTTCGCGCGACCGCGTCGATCAGGAACAACCCGGCGAGGATCACGAGCCCGGTCGACAACGCCAGCATCGGCGGCACGTACCGCACGGCCTCGAAACCGGAATGCTCATCGCTGCCGACGAATTCGGTACTGCGCCGGGCGTTGCCCCAACTGGCGACGGCACCGGCAAGGCAAACGACGGCCAGGCCGAGTTCGACCGACACCGCGACGATCCAGCGTTTCATGCGTGCGATCCTGCCAGGGCCGCGAGCGAGCGCAGGGCCGTGGGTCAGACGACGCTGGGGAGCAGGACAAGGGCGATGGTGGTCAGCCCGAGCAGCACGAGCAGCCCGATCACCAAACAATCGCGCCGCAGACTGTGGGGTTGCTCGATCACCACGCGCATCGTTGCCTCCGCTCCCCTGGCAGCACCATTACTGCCACTGTGTGACAATCCTCACGATACACGGCGGCGCGTCAGCGGCCAATGGGGCCTGTTGTTCATCTCCGGTTCTTCTGGAAGTACCCGACGGAGTCCGGTCGGAAACACAGGTACGCCGCGCCGACGGCCAGTACGCCTTGCACGATCGACGTGCCACCGCTGACCATCGCGGCCACACCGGTGTCACCGGAGAAGCTGAACATGGTGGCGACGGCACCGATCCCGAGCCACACCGCGACCACCGTCAGCACTGTGCGCGCCCAGTTCTTGCCGCGCCCCAACTGATGGGCGATGGCGACGGTGACGCCCGCCAGCAACACCCCGACGATCGCGGTGAGCACGAAGGCCGCCGTCACCATCAGATCGACGGTCGAGGCGGGGATATTCGGGTCGCTCTTGTGCATTTCGTCGAGGAACTGTTTGCTGAGCTCGTCGCGCTGCCCGGTCATGGCGGCCACGCTCGCGCCCGTGTACACCACACCGAGGGCAGCGACGGCGAACCACAGCTGCTTGGCGGTGCCCACGTCCTCGGGCATCGGACGGGATTCCGGTTTGTTCGGTGGAACGATCACGACAGCCAGTGTGCGGCCTCGGTCGCCCAGTAGGTGAGCACGATGTCCGCGCCCGCCCGCCGGATGCCGACCAGCGATTCCAGCGCGGCGGCACGGCGGTCGATCCAGCCGCGCTCGGCGGCGGCGGTGATCATCGCGTACTCGCCCGAGATCTGGTAGGCCGCGACCGGGACGGTCGAACGGTCGGCCACGTCGCGCAGGATGTCGAGGTAGGACATCGCGGGCTTCACCATCACGATGTCGGCGCCCTCGGCGAGGTCGAGATCGAGCTCGCGCAACGACTCACGGCGGTTGGCCGGGTCCTGCTGGTAGGTGCGCCGGTCGCCCTCGAGCGACGAACCGACCGCCTCACGGAACGGGCCGTAGAACGCCGAGGCGTACTTGGCGGCATAGGCCAGGATCGCGGTGTCGGTGCGGCCGACGGCGTCGAGGCCGCGCCGGATCGCGCCGACCTGGCCGTCCATCATGCCGCTGGTACCGAGCAGGTCGGCGCCCGCTTCCGCCTGGGCGAGGGCCATCTCCACGTAGCGGTGCAGGGTCGCGTCGTTGTCGACGGCGCCGTCGGTCCCGATCACGCCGCAGTGGCCGTGATCGGTGAATTCGTCGAGGCAGGTGTCGGCCATGACGACGGTCGAGTCACCGACCTCCTCGGCCAGCGCGCGCAACCCGCGGTTGAGGATGCCGTCGGGGTCGCTGGCCTGGCTGCCGGTGGCGTCCTTGTCCTCGGGCAGCGGCACACCGAACAGCATGAGACCGCCCACGCCGGCGGTCACCGCCTCGACGGCGGCCTTGCGCAGCGAGTCCAGCGAGTGCTGGTATACGCCGGGCATCGAGCTGATCGCGCGCGGTTCGTCGATCCCGTCGGCCACGAACATCGGCAGCACCAGGTGGCGCGGCTCGAGCGTGGTTTCGGCGACGAGCCGACGCAATGCGGGTGTCCTGCGCAACCGCCGCGGGCGGTCGAAAGCGGTCATAGCCCGCAGAATACGCCTGCACTATACGGCCCGCACCGGCGCCTATACCCCGCCGGACAGGCGGCTGCGTTCGCCGAGAATCTGCTCGAAGGTCGCGAACACCGGTAGCGGTCCCGCCGAATTCCACATCTGGTTGGTGAGCAGGATCGCGGTCACCGGACCGTCGTTGGTCCAGCTGGAGCCGAGACCGCCCGCCCAACCGTAGGCACCTGCGCGTGGGCCGTCGGGACGGTCGGTCAGCTGCACGCCCACGCCGTGACCCCAGCCGGCGCTGCCGTCCGGCTCGGGCCCGCCGCGAGCGATTTGCTCGGCCGTCAGATGGTTGGTGGTGATGGCCGCGACGGACCGTTCGGACAGGATCCGCGTTCCGTCGAGTTCACCGCCGCCGGACAGCATCCGCGCGAAACGATGGAAATCGGCGAGGGTGGAGACAAGTCCGTCGCCGCCGCCTTCGAATACCGGTGGGCTGCTCCACTGGCCGTCGACCGGATCGAAGACCACACGCTCACCGTCGACCTCGACGAAATGCGGGCCGAAGCGGTCGAGCTCGCCGGGCGCGACACAGAATCCGGTGTCGGGCATGTCGAGCGGGCCGAGCACTCGTTCGGACAGGAACTGCGACAGCGGTTTGCCCGCCGCCCTGGCGATCAGGATGCCGAGGATCGCCGAGCCGACGTGGTACAGCCAGCGCTCCCCCGGCTGGAACTGCAACGGCAGGGTGCCGAGCCGGGCGAGCCAGATGTCCGGCGGCGGCATCTCGGCCGGGGTCGGCGGACCGGCGCCGAGGCCGAGCTCGGCACAGGCCGCGTCGAACGGCTTCGGTGAGAAGTCGGTGAAATCCATGCCCCATCCGAGCCGGAAAGTGAGCAGGTCGTCGATCGTGATGGGCCGTCGCGCCGGGACCGTGTCGGTGATCTCGGCAGCCGGATGGGTGAGTACTTGTCGATCGGCGAGTTCGGGCAGTAAGCGGTCGACCGGTTCGGCGGGGTCGATGACGCCGTCCTCGATCAGGATCGATGCCGCGACGGCCGTGAGCGGCTTGGTCATCGAGGAGATCCGGAAGATCGTGTCGGTCCGCACCGGCGTCGTGCGCGCGGCATCCAGATGACCGATCGCACCGGTGGCCACGGTGTTCGAATCGTCGACGAGCCAGGCAAGGCCGAGCAGTTCGTCGGCCGCCACGTGGGCGCCGAGGCGTTGGTCTATCGGGTCGAGCGTCATCGCATCTCCTCCCGTTCGCGTGACGCCACTAGACCACAGCGGTCCGACAGCTATTGCCGAAATCGCCTCCGGCAGCACACCGCCACCGGGCACAACTGCCCTCGGCAACCCTGTGGATAACTTCCAATCGCTCAGGAGCACAACAACTTCCGATAGCGAGCGACGAAACTTGTCGGTGCCTCCCGATACAATCGAAAGCGTGTTCGAGGATCGCGCCGCACACAGCGCGATCCGTTCGCGAGGGAGGACGCCGATGAACGCCATTGCCGCACAACGAAAGACCTTCATCACCGAGCCCTACGTCCCGCTGGAGAAGAAGCGGCTGCCCGCAGGCCGTCCGCGCCGCTGGTACATCGCGCACAACCGCAGGCTCAAGGCCATGCGGCTCACCATCGCCCTGCTCGATTCCGGTGTGTACCTGCCGAATCAAGCCACCAACGACACGATCCGGCGCACCGCCGAGAAGATCGACCTGCGCGCGCCGTCGGATGCCACCTGCCGGCTCGTGCGCACGCTGCTGCGCTACAGCCGATGACCCTGATACGCCGAAAGCCCGCCGTGACGGGCGGGCTTTCGGGGTATCCACGACGGCTAGCGGCTGCTGCTGCGGCGGCTCTTCTTACGCGGCGGCGGCAACAGACCCTCGGCGCGCAGGCGCGATGCGTGCTCGGCCAGCGCCTCCACCAGGGGACCCACCTGCGCCGTCTCGGGCTGCACGTCCACGCGCAGACCGAACTCGATCGCCGTCTCGGCGGTCTTCGGGCCGATACAGGCCACGATGGTCCGCGCGTGCGGCTTACCCGCGATACCGACGAGATTGCGGACCGTGGAGGACGAGGTGAACAGCACCGCGTCGAAACCGCCGGTCTTGATCATCTCGCGGGTCTCCGCGGGCGGCGGCGACGCACGCACCGTGCGGTAGGCGGTGACGTCGTCGATCTCCCAGCCGCGTTCGCGCAGGCCCTCGGCGAGGGTCTCGGTGGCGATGTCGGCACGGGGCAGCAGCACCCGGTTCACCGGGTCGAACACGTCGTCGTAGGGCGGGAAGTCGGCGAGCAGGCCCTCCGAGGACTGTTCACCGCTCGGCACCAGTTCGGGGTTGATGCCGAAGGAGCGCACCTTCTCGGCGGTCGCCTCGCCCACACAGGCGATCTTCACACCGGAGAACGCCCGCGCGTCGAGACCGAACTCGGCGAACTTCTCCCACACCGCGCGCACCGCGTTGGTGGAGGTGAACACCACCCACTGGTAGCGGCCGTCGACCAGGCCCTTCACCGCGCGTTCCATCTGCGCGGGGCTGCGCGGCGGCTCGACCGCGATGGTCGGCACCTCCATCGGAATGGCACCGTGGGTGACGAGCCGTTCGCTCATCTCACCGGCCTGATCCTTGGTACGCGGCACGAGCACGGTCCAGCCGTACAGTGCACGCGACTCCCACCACGACATCTTCGAGCGCTTCTCGACCTCTTTACCGACCGTGACGACCAGCGGGCCGACCAGCTCGGAAGCGGCGTTGTTCAGCGAGGCGAGCGTGGCCTCGATGGTGCGCTGCTGACGGGTGGTGCCGCGCACGGTCACCGCCACCGGGGTCTGCGGCGCGAGGCCGTGCTCCACCAGCGCGCTCGCGGTCTCGGCCAGGTGGCCGGAGGTGGCGTGCAGCACCAGCGGGCCGGGAGCGGCGGCCAGTGCGGCCCAGTCCACTTCCCCACGCACATCGGCTTCGGTGTGCCCGGAGCCGAGCGCGATACCGGCGTAGCTCGGCACCGCCGAACCGTTGGGCAGACCGGGCAGCACCTCGAACACCATGTGCGAGCGAGTGACCGCGTTGACCTCGTTGATCACCGAATCGGTCGTCAGCGGGTCGCCGGTGACGATGCGGACCACGTCGTGGCCGTTGCGGGCCTCGGCGATCAGCGTCTTGGCCACCTCGGCGGGTTCGCCGAGCGCCGGACGCACGTCCACCGGACGTTCACCGTCCTCGCCCGGTTCCACGGCCACGCCGATGAGGGCGAGCACACCCTTGTCCACATCGGGATCGGTGAACGCCAGCGTCGCCCGCTCGAGCACCTCGCGGGCGCGCACGGTCAGCAGGGCCGGGTCGCCGGGGCCGGATCCGACGAAAAGGATCCGCCCGGGTTGCTTCTTGGTGGCTCGGCTGCTCATCGGTTGTTCTCCATCGGGCTGGAATTAGGGAAGTCTGTGGCGGGCGCGGGCTCATCGGCGACGCTCAGCAGGGCGCGGGCACCCAGGTCGAGCAGTTCGCGGGCCAGCGTGCGCCCGAGTTCGGCGGCGTCCTCCGGCGCGCCGACTATCGAAGCCCGCAACACATCGGAACCGTCGATCGCGGCAGCGCAGGCACGCAGTGACAGTTCCTCGAAGATCCGGCCGTCCTCGTCGATCGACTCGACGACCTCGGCGAGCGCGCCGATCGGCGCGGTGCAACCGGCCTCGAGTTCGCCGAGCAGCGCCCGTTCGGCTTCCACCGCGTATCGGGTCGGCGCGTCGTCCAGTCCGGACAGCACCTCGATCAGTTGCGGGTCGTCGCTGCGGCACTCCACCGCGAGCGCGCCCTGGGAGGGAGCGGGCAGCATCTGCACCGGCTCCAGCGATTCGGTGATGGCCTCGGTGCGCCCGATCCGGCACAGGCCGGCGCGGGCGATGACGATGGCGTCGAGTTCGCCCTCGCTCACCTTGCGCAGCCGGGAGTCGATGTTGCCGCGCAGCGGGAGGATGTCGAGACCGAGTCCGAGCGCACGCAACTGGGCGGCGCGGCGCGGCGCGGAGGTGCCGACCTTCGCGCCCGCGGGCAGCTCGCCGAGCACGAGCCCGTCGCGGGCGACCAGCGCGTCGCGCGGGTCCTCGCGGGGCGGGATCGCGGCGATCGTGAAGCGCGGGTCCTGCGCGGTCGGCAGATCCTTGTACGAGTGCACCGCGATATCGATACCGCCGAGAGCGAGCTCGTCGCGCAGTGCGGAGGTGAACACGCCGACGCCGATCTTCTGGACCGGGTCCGACGACAGATCGCCGGGAGTTTTGATCACGACCAGTTCGGCGGGCTGGCCCGCCGCGATCAGGGCGTCGCGCACGGTGCCCGCCTGGGTCAGCGCCAACAGGCTGCCGCGCGTGCCGATCCGCCAGGGCGCACGAGTGCTTCCTGCGGTCACGGTGTCCTCTTCCTGCACTGTCGTGGTCATGATGTGCCCTTCTTCGCACGTCCGGGCTTCGTCTGGTTGTGTGTTACGGCGCGGGCGGTCATGCCGACTGCCCGTCGCCGAGGTGTCCCGCGGTGAAGTCGTCGGCCAGCGCGGACTCGGCCGCGGCGACCTCCATGGGCGCGGCAACCGCTTGCACCGCACCGGGTTTCAGTTCGAACAGCTCGCGCAGCGCCTCGGCGTAGCTGTCACCGCCCGGCGTGGACGCCAGCTGCTTCACCCGCACCGTCGGCGCGTGCAGCAGCTTGTCGACGACGCGGCGCACGGTGCGCGCCACTTCGTCGCGAGCCGGATCGGCCAGGTCGGGCAGCCGCGAGTCGAGGCGGAGCAGCTCGGCCTCGACCACCTCGGCGGCACGCTGACGCAGCGCGGCCACCGTTGGGGTGACCTCGGCCATGCGTTGCCCGGCAAGGTATTTGGTGAGTTCGTCGGCGACGATCGCGCGGGCGGCGGCGGTGTCGTCGGCCGCGGCGCCCGCGGCCGGATCGCGCTGCAGCGACTCGATGTCGATCACGACGACACCCGGCAGCCCGGCCACGGCGTGTTCCACGTCGCGGGGCAGGCCGAGGTCGCAGAACACCAGCGGCCGTTCGGCCGCACCGGTGTTCGCCCGGCCCGCGAGGGCCCGGTGGGTATCGGCCAGGGTCACCACGGCCCCGACCGCGCCGGTACAGGTGATGACGACGTCGGCGCCGGCCATGGCGTCGATGAGCCCACCCGTCTCCACCGCGACGGCGTCGACTCCGTGCATGGTGCGTCCGGTCTCCGCGAGCCGCTGCGCGCGATCGAGCGTGCGGTTCACCACCACGATGCGGCCGATGCCCGCCCGCGAAAGGTGCGCCACGGCAAGGCCACCCATGGCACCCGCGCCGAGTACCACGGCGGTGCGCCCGGTGAGATCGCCGATCACACCGCGCGCGCGGTCGAGCGCGACCGAAACAACGGAGGCGCCGGCCCGGTCGATCCCGGTCTCGGCGTGCACCCGCTTGCCGACGCGCAACCCGTGCTGGGCCAGCTCGTGCAGGGTGCGGCCGACGGCCTGCTGGTTGTCGGCGCTGGCGTAGGCGCTGCGGATCTGGCTGAGCACCTGCTGCTCGCCGACGACCATCGAGTCGAGCCCGCTGGCCACCGCGAACAGATGCTCGGCGGCGGCCTCGCTGTAGCGCACGTAGGCGTGCCTGGTGAGGTCGGCGAAGGCCATCCCGGAGTGCTCGGTGAGCAGCTCGCCCACCACGTCGAGGCCGCCGTGGAAGGCGTCGACCACCGCGTACACCTCCACCCGGTTGCAGGTGGAGACGATCATCGCCTCGGACACGTGGCTCGACTCGAGCAAGCGGTCGACCAGTTTGGGCCGGTCGGCCTCGCTGACAGCCACCTTCTCCAGCACCGAAACCGGGGCACTGCGATGGGAGATCCCGACAAGCAGAATGCTCATGACTGCACCTCGCCCGGTTCGGTCACGCGCGCACGCGCGCCTGCCTGTTGGTTCGCTCGCTGACGCTCGCTCATGGGGTGATCACCGATCCCTGGGTGCTTGGCTGGCGTTGCCGCATGCGGGTTGGCCGAATGCGGCGCGGTGCGACGCGGCGGCCTGCCGCGCGCCGGTTCGACCGGCGCGGGGTGATTGAGGGCGGGATGGTTCTGCGGCGGCACCCGGCGCGCGACCCGGCCCGAGCTCGCGTGGGCGACCTCGGGCAGCGGCGGCGCGTCGTTGCGGGCGGCGTCGAAGGACAGCATCTGCAGTTCCATCGCCAGATCCACCCGGCGGATCTGCACGTGCGCGGGCGCGCGCAGCTCGCACGGGGCGAAACTCAGGATCGAGAGCACCCCGGCGTCGACGAGCCGGTCGCACACGTCCTGCGCGGCTTCGTCGGGGACCGCGAGCAGCGCGATCGTGGGGGCGAGAGCGGGAATCTGGGCGACGAGCAGCTCGACATCGCGCACGACGAGACCGGCGTACGACTGACCGATCACCGCCGGATCGTTGTCGAAGATGCCGACCACGGTGAAGCCGCGTACGCCGAAACCGCCATAGCCGACCAGGGCGCGGCCGAGGTTGCCCGCACCGATCAGCACCACCCGATGTCCCTGCGACAGACCGAGCACATCCTCGATCCTGGTGCGCAACTTGGCTACGTCATAGCCGACACCCCGCACACCGTTGGGTCCGAGGAAGGAAAGATCCTTGCGCAGCTTCGCCGAATTGACACCCGCCGCGACAGCCAGTTCCTCACTCGATACGATGGCAACACCGGAGTCGGCCATGCCGGCCAGAACTCGGAGATAGGTAGCAAGACGAGTCACCGTGGCCTGCGGGATATCCCGCGCGAGAGCCTTGCCGGAGGCGCCTGTCGGCGTCTCGTGCTGCTCTGTCACGTCGTCGGCTCCTCGTTCCGGGCCTGATCGCGGTCCGGTACCTGTCGTTGCTTCACCGGTTGTGGGCCGCTGCGTCTCGAGGCAGCGACCGGTGCCATGGGGGGCGTACAAACCCGATCACCACCGCTGCTGAAGGCGGCGGTGCGGATTGCGTGCCACCACCGTAACCGCTTGTGCAGGCGTTCACAAAGTCGGTGAATTTGGCCTCATTTTCGCTCGCGACCAGCGAAACGGCTCAGATCGGCCCGCAAACGTGGCTCGTCGACGTCGAAATAGCTGTGTTCACGGCCGTCCAACAGCACAACGGGCAGCCGATCGCCGTATTCGGCACGCAATGCCGGGTCGGTTGCCGCCGCTTCGTCGACATCGACGGTCTGTACCGGGAGACCGAAATCACCACAGATGGTCTCCAACTGGGCGAGTGCGATGCTGCACATTCCGCAACCGGCGCGCGTCAACAGGGTCACGGTTGGTGTGGGATTCGTCATGGCTCTTATTTAATCCCCGGGCTCGCCACGGCATGTCGGCGAATCCGGTTACTGTGGACATGTTCGCGCGACTAGCGGAGGGTACTGGTGCCGGAACGTTCGAAGGTGACTAGGGCCGGATTCGTCGCAGGGCGATTCGGCGAGTTCCCTGCGCGGTGGCAGCCCAGCCGCCTCGGCCAGGAGCTGCAGGAACAGTTCGCGCGGCTGCCGCGCAGCCCGTTCGGGCCGAGCGAGGAGGAGTTGCGCGCGAATCTGGCCGGCGAGGCCAGTGCCGATGCCGCCCTCACGCTGCACGACGCCGAACTGGCCGAACAGGGCACCGACGCGGGCCCCGAAGCGCCGCCGCGCGACCTCACCGCCGCCGCGTTCTTCGACGTCGACAACACCCTCGTGCAAGGCGCCTCGATCGTGCATTTCGCGCGTGGCCTGGCGGCCCGCAAGTATTTCAAGACCTCCGATCTGGTCGACGTCGCCTGGAAACAGGTGAAATTCCGGGTCACCGGCAAGGAGAACTCCTCCGATATGGCCTCGGGCCGGGAGAAGGCGCTCAGCTTCATCGCCGGTCGGCCAACCGCCGAGCTGGCGATGCTCGGTGAGGAGATCTACGACGAGATCATCGCCGACAAGATCTGGCCGGGCACCCGTGCGCTCGCGCAGATGCACCTCGACGCGGGTCAGCAGGTGTGGCTGGTGACCGCGACCCCGGTGGAGCTGGCGAATGTGATCGCCAAGCGGCTCGGCCTCACCGGTGCCCTCGGCACCGTCGCCGAGAGCGTCGACGGCAAGTTCACCGGTCGCCTGGTCGGCGACATCCTGCACGGTCTCGGCAAGGCCCACGCCGTGCGCACCCTCGCGATTCGTGAGGGCCTCAATCTCAAGCGGTGCACCGCGTACTCCGACAGCCACAACGACGTGCCCATGCTGTCGCTGGTCGGCACGGCCGTGGCGATCAACCCCGATTCCGACCTGCGTGAGGTGGCCAAGAACCGGGGCTGGGAGATTCGCGACTTCCGCACCGGGCGCAAGGCCGCCAAGATCGGCGTACCGACCGCGCTCGCGCTGGGCGCGGCGGGCGGCGCGGTCGCGGCGGCGGTCGCCCGCCACCGCGAGAAATAGTCAGCCGAGAACCGGGTTCCTGCGCTTGGCCAGCAGCTTGTACAGGGTCTGCTGGATGGTTTCGCGCACCTGGTCGGTGACCTCGAACATCGTCATCGGGTCGTCGGCTTCCTCCGGTTCGAACGCGGTGGTCGCGATCGGCTCACCGAACTCGATGTACCACTTCGACGGGACGGGGATCGCGCCGAGCAGGCCGAGGTGCGGGAACAGCGGGGTCACCGGGAAGTACGGCAGGCCGAGGAGACGGGCCAGCGGCTTGATGTCGGCCAGCTTCGGGTAGATCTCCTCCGAGCCGACGATCGACACCGGGATGATCGGCACACCGGTGCGCACCGCCGCCGACACGAATCCACCGCGACCGAAACGCTGCAGCTTGTACCGGTCGGCGTAGTTCTTGCCGACACCCTTGAAGCCCTCGGGGAACACCCCGGCGATGTGCCCGGAGCGCAACAGCCGTTCGGCATCGGGGTGGCAGGCGAGGGTGTGCCCGGCCTTGCGGGCGAGCGCACCGAAGACGGGCAGCTCGAACACCAGGTCGGCGGCTAGCAGGCGCAGCGCGCGGTGGGCCGGATGCTTGTCGTGCACGGCCAGCTGCAGCATGAGCCCGTCGAGCGGAACCGTGCCCGCGTGGTTGGCGACGAGCAGCGCGCCGCCGGTGGCGGGAATGTTCTCGATCCCGGACACCTCCACCCGGAACCAGTACTCCGACAGCGGCCGCAGCGCGGGCAGGATCACCGATTCGAGCAGGTGCTTGTCGTAGCCGAATTCGTCGATCTGGTAGTCACCGGTGAGCCTGCGGCGCGCGAATTCCGCGGTGCTCTCGATCTGCTTGCCGAGTGCGTCACGCAGGGTTTCCGACAGCGACTTCGGCGGCCGGGTCGGCATGCCCGGCCGATGATCGCTCAGGGCGGTGACGGGGGTGGGTTGGACCGGAACGTCCGGTTTACGCCGGGACGACGGCCGGTGTCGGGTCTCGACATTCACGTCGAGACGAATGACTTTCGCTCCTTCGTTCATGTGTGCGCTCCTGAACCGGCCCCGATGAGGCCGAGCAGTTTGTGTTCCGCGGCGTCGATCCATGCCGGATCGAAGACGGGCCGCAACGCTGCGCCCGCGATGAAGTCGTCGAATGCCTGGACCGTCGTCCAGCGCGGGGTGAAGCCGAGTTCGGTTCGCATGCGGGTGGTGTCGAGACCGCAACCGAAGTAGAAGTAGTCGGGTTGTTCCCCGCTGAAACCGCGCATGACCGGGCCCATCAGGCTCCGGCCGACGGTGCGGAAGACAAAGAGGGGTATCGGGGCGGCGATGCGCCCGGCCCGGCGGATGGCCTGCGACATCGCCAGCGCGCCGTCTCCGGCCACATTGACGGTGCCACCGTGGGCGCGGGAGGCGGCGTGTACGAGTACCGCCACCGCGTCCTCCTCGTGCAGCAACTGCATCCGGGCTTCGCGCCCGAGCACGGTCGGGGTGATCGGCGACCGCAGATATTGCACGCCGCTGTCGGCCAGCCGGGGACCGACGATCGGGGCGAGCCGCAGAATCGACGCCGACATATCGGGCCTGCGCCGCGCCATCGCGCGCACGAGCGCCTCGATATCGATCATGTCGCGGGCGAACCAACCGGCCGGTGGCGTGCGCGCACTCATTTCCTCGGTGAATTTCGCCGGGTCCTTGGCGCTGCAGCCGTACACGGCCGACGACGAACGCACGACGACGCGACGCACCGATTGCGCCTTCTGGCACACCGCGAGCAGTTGCATCGACCCGAGCACATTCAGGTCTTTCATCACAGCGCGACCGCCGCGCGCCGGTGGGCGGGTGAGCAGGGCCGCGTGGACGACGGTATCGACGTTGTTGTTCTCGACGACCTTGCGGATCAGCGGATTCCTGATGTCGGCGCGCACGAATTCGGTACGGCCCAGGCGACGGCGCACCTCGCGACCGGGGGGCATGGTGTCCACCGCGATGACCCGTTCGACACCGGGATCGGCGGCGAATCGGGACGCGATCCGGCTACCGAAGTAGCGGCTGGCACCGGTGACCAGCACGACTTTCGGTTCGTGGCGTTCCCGCGTATCGGAACCCTGACCTGACCCCACTCAAAGCCCCCTGCTTCTCATGATTTCCGCGTACCAGAGTAGCCGCATTCGCGCCACCCGCCGACACGATCTACCAGCTTTTAACGAGGACGACCCGTTATCGCACAGCGAGATTTACAAACCGGGGCATTTCACAGCGAGAGCCCGTCACCTCGAAAGGTGACGGGCTCTCGCGGGCACGCAGGCTTACTTGCCGAGTTTGCGCCGCTGAACACGTGTGCGGCGAAGCAGCTTGCGGTGCTTCTTCTTCGACATACGCTTGCGGCGCTTCTTGATCACAGAACCCATAGGGTTTCCTCGCGTTCTCTCTACTCGGCATGCACACGCGGTGTCGCGTGCGTCGTCTGGTGCCCGCGCCGCCGGGGCGCACCGGACACCACGAAGCGGTGCCACCGGCAGGCGGACACGAACCGATTGTCCATGCTACAGCGCTGTCGGCGGCACGGGTGCCGCGGGTTCTCGGCCCCGAGGCCTCGATCCTTCCCTCCCTGCGGGCACTCCTTCGTCGCACCCTCCGGTCAGTCCAGGATCGAGGCGGCCGAGAACCTATCCGGCGTCGAAGTACGACGTCTCCAGGTAGTCGTGCACCGCCTTCGCGTGCACCCGGAACGAGCGTCCGACCCGCACCGCGGGCAGTTCGCCCGAGTGCACGAGCCGGTACACCGTCATCTTCGACACCCGCATGAGATCGGCGACTTCGGCGACGGTGAGAAACTGTGTGCCACCGCCGATCACCGGTTGCGGAGTGGCACCGACTCGTGGAGCGGGTGACCCCGATCCACCGCCGGACGCCGGTGAATTACTGGACATTCTGTTCGCAGACATCATGGCACCATTGACCTCCGGCACGTCCGCGCCGCCGGCTTCCCCACCGGCGGAACAGACACGCACGTGCTTCTACGAGCTTAGCGGTGCCAGTGGGATTACTGCGACGGGTGTGAGAAATCGGTTATCGCGCCGGGCGCCCGCGTGTCATTCGCTGGACGCGCCCTGTTCCACGGATCGACGCTTGGCGGCCTGCAATGCCTCGATGAAGGTCGACCGGATCGCGCCGCGTTCGAGTTCACGCAATGCCGCGGCCGTCGTGCCGCCGGGCGAAGTGACCGCCGCGCGCAGATCGACGGCGTTCTGCCCGCTCTCGTCGATGAGCGCGGCCGAGCCGATCATGGTCTGCACGACCAGTTCGGTGGCGACCTCGCGGGTGAGGCCGAGGCCCACACCGGCGTCGATCATGGCCTCGACGACCAGGAAGAAGTACGCCGGGCCGGACCCGGAGACGGCGGTGACGGCGTCCATCTGCGTTTCCGGCACCGTCACGACCTTGCCGACGGCCTCGAGCATCTCACCGACCACTTCGAGCTGCTCGGGCTTGGCGTAGCGGCCCGGCGACAGCACGGACATGCCCTGACCGACCAGCATGGGGGTGTTGGACATGACCCGTACCACGGCGAAGCCGGCCGGTAGCTTCGACTCCAGATGACCGGTGGTGATGCCCGCGGCCAGCGAGACGAGTACCTGATCGCTGCCGCTGTCGAGGTCGGCCTTGGACAGGTCGGCGAGTACCGAGTCGACCACGTTCGGCTTCACCGCGATGACGACGATGTCGGCGCCAACGACGGCGTCGGCGGTCGACCCGGTGACCCGCACCTTGAACCGCTCGGCGAGCTGGGCGGCCCGTGGGGCGAGGGTCTCGACGACGACCAGATCCTTGGGCGCCCGACCGGCTTCCAGCAATCCGGCGACCAGCGCCTCACCGATCCGCCCACCACCGACAACAGCAATTCTCGTCATGCGGCCAACGTTAGTGGTGGTGTGGCCGCGATTGTTACTTGGCGGGGATCAGGGCCAGTTGGCGGCTCTGGGCGACCACCGCACCGGTGGAGTCGAGGACCAGTTGGTCCTCGTCGAACATGCGCTCGCCGACTTCGCGGGAGGTGGCGATGACGCGCAGCCAGCCGGGCGCCGGGACGCGACGCAGGTAGGTGGTCATCTGGACCGTCGGCGACCAGCCGAAGTGGCCGAGGTTCATCGGCACCGGCGGGCTCATGTCGGCGGCCATCATCGCGAAGGCGGCGCGGACCAGGGGGTCGGCTTCGTCGCCGTCGAAGGGGCGGATCCACAGCCGCAGCCGGGGATCACCGGTCTCACCGCGCAGGAATTCACCCCAGGTGGGGTCGAGCAGGACGTGCGCGCTCTGGCTGACGTGCACGATCTTGCCCATCGGCGAGTCCGGGGTGTAGCGGAGCGCGTCGCCGGTGGGTTCGGCGGGCATGTCGGTGTCGGGGCCGCTCCAGCGGGTGGCGGTGGCGTCGAGGTGGCCGAAGGTGAACGCGGTGCGCACCAGGGTGCGGTCGTTCTGGATCAGTTCGGCGTCGACCAGGCAGATCTGGCGGCCCTTCTTGCGGATGTGCACCGCGTACTCGACCTTGCCCGGATCGGGGGCGCCGAGGAAGTCGGAGCTGGCCGCGATGGGCGCCATGCGGGCGTAAGAGGCGTCGGCCTCGGTGAGCCATCGGGTCGCCGCGGCGGCGCTGGCGGCCACCATGGTGCCGCCGTGCACCTTGGGGCCGATGGTCCAGGTGGGGTCGATGACACCGGCGTAGCGGCCGGTTTCGGCATCGGTGGTGGTGAGCTCGGTCAGGTCGACGACCTGACTGAACGGCGCGTCGGTCGCGAGTTCTCGCGTCATCGTCACTCCTGGTCGCGGTGCACTTTCGTACAGCGTACAAGCATGGTGCCGCTCGGCATATTCCCGAGTTCGCCGCGATGGCTACGGCAGGTCGGCGTGGCGGGGCTGCGGATCGGGCGTGGCGCCCGTGAGGTGACGGCGCGCGAATTCGAGCGTGCGCGCCAGCAGGGCCGAACGGGCGGCCGTGGTCCGCGCGTTCTGGGTGTTGATCTCGGCGACGGCGTGACCGCGAAAACCCGTGTCCACCAGGTATTCACACAGCTGTGCGCACGGCTGGGTGCCGTCGCCGGGGACCAGGTGCTCGTCGTGGGCGGCGCCACGCCCGTCGGCCAGATGCAGGTGCACCAGGCCCTCGCCCATCCGCCGGGCCAGCTCGAGCGCGTCGGTTCCCGCCGTCGCGGTGTGCGACAGGTCGAGGGTGTAGTGGTCGAAACCGGTATCGGTCGGGTCGTAGGACGGGCTGAACGCGCTCACCGCGCGCCCAGGTCCCGCGCGGCGTTCCAGCCTGCGCACCGCGCCCTCACGGAACAGGGTGTCGGCCCGCATCGGGAACATGTTCTCCACGGCCACCTTCACCGGGTGGTGCGCCTCGAGTTCACCGACCTGCTCGGCGAAACCCCTGGCGTAGCGGCGCTGCCAGCGAAACGGCGGATGCACGACCACGGTGTCGGCCCCGAGCGCCTCGGCCGCGCGCACACTGCGTTCCAGCTTCGCCACGGGGTCCGCGCCCCAGACCCGTTGGGAGATCAGCAGACACGGCGCGTGCACCGCGAGCACCCGGACGCCGTAGCGCTTGGCATAGGACTGCACGGTGTCGATGTTCTGGCTGGCCGGTTCGGCCCACACCATCAATTCGATTCCGTCGTAACCCAATTCGGCGGCATAGCGGAACGCCGCCTGGGTGTTCTCCGGATAAACCGACGCCGTCGACAGCCCGATCTCGATGTTCCCCACGGCCCACTCCCTGTATTCAGCTGGTACTGAGGAGGAAGGCTAGCGGTCCGAGCGTCACGAAGACGCCGACGATGACGGCGATCACCGTGCTGAAGATGTCGTCGGTGCGGCGCAGCACCCGAACCAGCGCGACCAGACCGAGGATCACCACCATCGCGAGGGCGAGCGCCACCCAGGGCAGCGTCTCCCACATCGTCTCGAAACCCTTGAACAGCAACATGCCCGCAACGGCCGCACCGGCGCTCTGCGCGCCGAGCATCATCCACTCGCGGCGATGATCGTCGGCGGGCGCCTTGGCCGTGAACCGGGAGATCCTGCCGCCGGCCGCGGACCGGTTACGCGACGATGCGACCCGGCTCTTGGCACGGGATCTCGCGCGACCCGCCACCTTGGCCGCGGCGGCCTTGGTCGCGGCCCGCCTGCTCGCCCGGCTCGGTTTCGGCTCGGGCTCGTAGTCGTCGTCCTCGTACTCGTCGTAGTCGCCGTAGTCGGTGTCGGAGTAGTCGTTGTCGGCGTAATCGCGGTCGGTGTAGTCGGATTCGGCGTAGTCGTCGGTCGCCGGTTCCACGCCGCCGAGGCGATACACCTCGGTGCGCGCGTCGGCGGTGGCGTCGATCTCGGCGCGCTGACGCAGCAGATCGCCGGCCACCGAGTCACCGGCGAGCAGCGGCTGTTCCTGGCTGATCGGCGACCAGGCCGCCGTCGGGAGACCGCCGCTTTCGGGCGCCTGATCCTGCGCGGGGCGGTGCCTGCGGGCCGACCACGACGGCAGACCGCCGCCCTTGCCCGCATCACGTCTGCGCTCGAGCGACGGGCGCGGATCGGCGGGGGCCTCGGGTGCGGGGCTGTAGGCCTGCGTCGGCTGCGGGTAACCGTTCGGCGCCGGATAACCGCCGTCCCTGCCGTTGAAAGCCTGCGGCTCGTAGGCGGGCGGTTCGTAGGGTGTCGGCTCGACGCTCGGGTGGTTCTCGAATCCGAGATCCGGGAAGGCGTTGAAGCCGGGGGTCTGGCCGGGACGACCCATGAACGCGCGCGGCGCGTCGATCCCCGACTCGTGCAGCGAGGCCGCGTACCCGCTCGCGGCGGGTGGTTCGGCGGCTTCCTCCGCGGCCTCGGCGGCGCGGCGACGCGCGGCCCGGCCACCGGTGACGGGCGGTGCGGGCGGTTCCGGGTACTCGGGTTCGTCGTCGGCCTTGCGGCGACGGCCACCGCCGACGGCGGGCAACGCACCGGAACCGAACATCTCGGCGATACCGGGGTCGACGGGTTGCGTCGTCCCGCCGGGCACACCGAGCCTGCCGTTCTGGCGCGTGTCGCGGGCTTCGGCGCGGAAGGGGCCGAACGGATCGGAGCCGGAGCGGGGCGCGGTGGGCGCGAGGGGGTCCGCGGTCGGATCGAGGCGGGTGATCGGGCCGGAGATCGGTGAGTACGCCGGTTCGGCGGGGCCGGGCGGAGGATACGGCGCGGGCTGTTGGCTCGCGGGCGGTTCGTAGCTCGGCGGTTCGTAGCTGGGTGGTTCGTAGCTGGGCTGTTCGGGCGGTGTCTCGGTGGGCGCGGCGTGCGAGCGGCCACCCGTCCGGACCACCGCGTTCTCACCGGTCAGGTCGGTGACCGAGACTCCACGACCGCTGCGGCGGCGCCTGCCGCCACCGGAGGACGGCGGCGACCCGCCCTGCGCACCGTTGCGCGCGAGCAGTTCGGCTACCGAGAGCTGTTTGGAATCCTCACCACTCATGCTGTCTCCCTACCGGTTCCACCGGCGGCATCGCCACCGGGCCACCCCCGTTGGGTTCGGTATCGAGTTTGCGCAGGATCAGCCCTTCGCGCAGCGCCCAAGGACAGATCTCGATGCTGTCGAGCGATAACGCCCGCATACTCGCCTCCGCGACCAAAGCCCCGGCCACCAATTGCTGGGACCGGTCCGAACTCACACCTTCCAGTTCCGCGCGATCCGATGCGGTCATCCGGGAGATGAACGCGATCAGCTGGCGCAGACCGGAGCTGGTCAGTGTACGGCGCACCCGCGGGCCCGCGGCCGAGGGTGCCGCTCCGGTGAGCCTGGCCAGCGAGCGGAACGTCTTCGACGTGCCGACGGCCAGGTCGGGCTTCCCCGCTTCGATCAGGGTTTTGGACGGGACGACGAGTTCGGCGTCGAGCCAGTCGCGCAGCACCGCGATCTTGCGTTTGCCCGGCGGATCGTCGCGTAACCACTCCCTGGTCAGTCTGCCCGCGCCGAGCTGCAGCGACAGCGCCACATCGGGCTCCTCGTCGCCGCCGTTGGACATCTCGAGCGAACCGCCGCCGATGTCGAGGTTGAGGATGCGCCCGGCGCTCCAGCCGAACCAGCGGCGCACCGCGAGGAACGTCAGCCGCGCCTCGTCCTCGCCCGAGAGCACCCGCAGATCGACACCCGTGCTCGCCCGCACCCGGGTGAGCACTTCCTCGGAATTGGTGGCCTCACGCAGGGCGGACGTGGCGAACGGCATCAGTTCCACGCACTTGGCCTTGCGGGCCAGATCGGCGAATTCGGCAATGGTCGTGATGAGCCGCGCCTCGCCCTCCTCGGTGATCCGACCGTCGCCGTCCATGTTCTCCGACAGGCGCAATGCCGCCTTCGACGAGCTCATGGGCATCGGGTGTCCACCACGATGCGCGTCCACCACCAGCAGGTGAACGGTATTGCTTCCGACATCGAGAACACCTAGCCGCACTCCGAATACGGTACTTGGTGATCCGGGAGTACAGGGCAGGCGACTGAACTGTTAGCGTCAGAACTTGTGACCGAAGGCGAAGGCCCCATCGCGCAGACCGGGCTCCGACCTGGGCGGAAGATCGATCCGGCCCCGGAAGTCGAGCTGGATTTCCCGCGCGAGTGGATCGAGTTCACCGACCCAGCAAACGACGAGCACCAGATCGTCGCCGACCTCACGTGGCTGCTGTCGCGCTGGTCGTGCGTGTTCGGCACCCCCGCCTGCCAGGGGATCATCGCCGATCGTCCCGACGACGGGTGCTGTTCGCACGGCGCGTTCCTCGCCGACAAGGACGACCGCAAGCGCCTCGCGAGTGCTGTGAAACAGCTCACACCACAGGACTGGCAGCTGATGGGCGAAGCCACCGAGAAGGGCAAAGTCGTCAAGAAGGGTTACCTCGAGCTCGACGAACTCGAGGACGAACCCGCCCTGCGCACCCGCCGTTTCGACGGTGCCTGCATCTTCCTCAACCGCCCCGGTTTCGCCGCGGGCGCCGGTTGCGCGCTGCACATCATGGCCGTGCGCAAGGGCATCGAACCGCTCGAGATGAAGCCGGACGTGTGCTGGCAGCTGCCGATCCGGCGCACCCAGGACTGGGTGGAGCGCCCCGACGGTGAGCAGATCCTGCGCACCGTCGTCACCGAGTACGACCGCCGCGGCTGGGGCCCCGGCGGCCTCGACCTCGACTGGTACTGCACCGGCTCCCCCGACGCCCACGTCGGCGCGAAACCGGTCTGGCAGTCCTACGCCCCCGAACTGCGCGAACTCCTCGGCGCCCCCGCCTACGAGGAACTGGCCAAGCTGTGCCGCCGCCGCGAGGGCCTCGGCCTGATCGCCGTGCACCCCGCCACGGTGGAAGCCGAACGCCTCCACGGCACGCATCCCGCCTGAGCAGGGGTCCGGTTCACCTGCCCGCAATCGCCGCGTCATCGAGGTCGGGTTGGATCGCTGCTCATGTCCAAGAAAGCGCTCTACCTCGCGACCCTGACGATCGGCGCCGCCCTCTCCATGACCGGTCTCGCCCACGCCGAGCCGAACGGCGACCCGACCAAGTACGCCGACTTCACCTCGAGCTTCGTGAGCTACACCGACCCCGCGGCGATCGATGCGGCGAAGAACGGCAAGTACATCATCGCCAGCACCCAGGGCACCTCCACCACCATCGCCTGCCGCGGCAACGGCGCCGACGTGGAGATCTACGACTGCATGCAGGAAGACGCCTACGGCTGGGTTCCGCTGAAGAAGATGGACACCCCGCTGGGCGTCGTGTGGAGCGCCATCTGACACGCACGACGAAACCCGGCATCGCTCCGATGCCGGGTTCTCGGTCGGTCAGGCCTCGAGCTTGTAGCCCAACCCGCGCACGGTCACCAGGTGTTCCGGCTTCGCCGGGTCTGCCTCGATCTTCGAGCGCAACCGCTTGACGTGCACGTCGAGGGTCTTCGTGTCACCCACGTAGTCCGCGCCCCACACCCGGTCGATCAGCTGACCACGGGTCAGCACCCGCCCGGAGTTGCGCAGCAGGTATTCGAGCAGGTCGAACTCCTTCAGGGGCAGCGTGACCTGTCCGCCGTTGACGTGCACCGTGTGTCGGTCCACATCCATCCGCACCGGCCCGGCCTCGAGCACACCGTTCTCACTGCCGGAGTCGAGTTCGTCGCCCGCTCCACGACGCAGTACGGCGCGAATGCGGGCGATGAGCTCGCGGGCCGAGTACGGCTTGGTGACGTAGTCGTCGGCGCCGAGCTCGAGCCCGACCACCTTGTCGATCTCGCTGTCACGCGCGGTCACCATGATGACCGGCACGCCGCTGCGGGTCCGCAGCTGTTTGCACACGTCGGTGCCGCTCATGCCGGGGAGCATGAGGTCGAGCAGGACGATATCGGCGCCGGAGCGGTCGAATTCGGCCAGCGCGGAGGGCCCGTCACCGGCGATGGTGACGTCGAA
Source organism: Nocardia sp. NPDC050413 (assembly GCF_040655475.1). NCBI lineage: Bacteria > Bacillati > Actinomycetota > Actinomycetes > Mycobacteriales > Nocardiaceae > Nocardia > Nocardia sp. NPDC050413. The sequence goes on from NZ_JBFAJZ010000004.1 coordinate 498,863, forward strand.
GCCTTCCTTGCGCAGCAGGAACGCCAGCGGATCGGCCAGCGACTCCTCGTCTTCGACGATCAACACACTCGTCATCTGCGTGCCTCCACACCGTTCGTTCGTCCAGCGGGATTGCGCTGGGCGATGGTTTCTCTCGTGGCGAGCTCGGGCGTCTGGCCCGCGTCCTCGTCCCCATCGGTTTCCAGATGGGCGGGGATGCGCAGGGTGAACGTCGAGCCGGTGCCCAGTTTGCTCCACAGGGTGATCTCACCGTTGTGGTTGGCCGCCACGTGTTTGACGATGGCCAGGCCGAGCCCGGTACCGCCGGTCGAGCGGGAGCGGGCCTTGTCGGAGCGGAAGAACCGCTCGAACACCCGTTCCTGGTCTTCTTTCGCGATGCCGATGCCACGGTCGGTGACGGCCATCGCGACGTGATCGCCGCGCAGCGACCGGCTCACCGACACGTGCGACCCCTGCGGCGAGTACGCGATGGCGTTCTCCACCAGGTTCGACAGCGCGGTGACCAGCAGCGTTTCGTCACCGAGCACTTCCAGCCCGCTCGGCCGGTCGGTGCTCACGGTGATGCCCGCGGCTTCGGCGGCGGTGCGCGAGCGGTCGACGGCCTGCTGCACCACGGTGTCGACGTCGACAACGGCCAGGTCGGGCAGTTTCTCCGCGCCCTGCAACCGCGACAGCGCGATGAGTTCGGTGACCATCTTTCCGAGGCGCCGGGATTCAGCGAGCACGCGGGAACCGAAGTGCCGTACGGCGTCGGGATCGTCGGCGGATTCGAGCATGGCCTCGGCGAGCAGGCTCATCGCGCCGACCGGCGTCTTGAGTTCGTGGCTGACGTTGGCGACGAAATCGCGCCTGGTCGCCTCCATGCGCGCCTGCTCGGAGTCGTCGTCGGCGAACAGCACGACGAAACTGGTCTCCTCGCGCGAGAGTTTGCGGGCGATGCCGCGCACCGCGATGCGGCCGCGCCCGGGTAACGGGTTCTTCGCGGTGAGGTCGAACTCGGCGGATTCACCGGTGGCGAGGACTTTCTCGACCGCCGACCAGGCGCGTTCGTCGAGGAGCCGGTTGCGGACCAGGCCGAGTTCCTCGGCGCGCGGGTTCACCAGCACCACGTCGCGGTATTCGTCGACCACGGCGATGCCGCTCTCGGAGGCGAGCACGATGAGGTCGAGCACCTGCGACATGGTGAGCCCGGTGTCCTCCTGGGTCCGTGCCGCCTGCCTGGCATTGACGTAAGGGATCAGCAGGCCCCCGACTGCCAGTCCGACGACAGCCGCGAGGACTGCCAACAGCACGGCCTGCGGAACGCTCACGTTATTGATCGTACGAGTGCACACCGACTTACCGGCGCCGGGTGGGGTGAAGTTTCGCGCAGGTCACGGGCACTTGGGGTGGTGTTCGTCCGCCGTTCACCCAGCGGGCACCCAGTGGGCCGCCGGGCGTGTCAGACGTCGGTTCCGCCGCACAGCGCGGCGCTCACCTCGGCCCCGTACGCGTCGACCCATGCACCGAGCGCATGAATCGGGACGAGCAGATCGCGACCCGGGTCGGTCCGTTCGTACTCGAGGCTTCGGCATACGGACGGCTGCATATGGGTGTCGTCCGTTCCATCCGCCGCAACGTTCGAGTCACCGACTTCCGGCTGATACCACCGGCCCCTCGAGAAGTTCGCTGTGACGTTGCGGACCTTTGTTGAGCATGGGCGGGCAAGCGACGCCCATCTTCTGACCGCACTGTCGATCACGATCGGTTCGAATAGTTGCGCCGCTACCACGGCAGGTCGTCCGTCGTCTCTATGAGAGACCGCCGCAACTCGTTCTCTTGCCCGGTGGTATCCGGGCCCAGTTGTCGCAGTTCCTCGAGAACCTCCGCAGCCCGAACCCCCTGAGTCGATGGTTTGGTCGCCTCGATCAAGGTGCGGCTGGAGTGTGCGATGAAGGGCCCTTCCCGCCGGATCTGTTCGTGCAACTCGCGCAGCCGGTCGCGGTAGGTCTCGACCGTGAACCCGGGGACCATCCAGATCACTTTGCGCAGGAAGTAGACGACGGCGCCGATGTCGCCGAATTCCATGCGGAGTCGTTCGGTGCGCTGGTCGACGATCCGCAGTCCGGCCGCGCGGGCGGCGGCCGCTTCGTCGTCGGGATGGCGCGCGCGGCGGGCCTGTGGTTGCGGCCCGAGGAAGTATTCGACCAGTTCGAACACACTCGCGGGCCCGACGTGCTGAGCCAGGTAAGTGCCGCCGGGTCGCAGCACGCGGGCGATCTCGTCCCACCACACGGTGGCCGGATGCCGGGCGGTGACCAGATCGAAAGCGTTGTCGGCGAACGGAAGTGGCAGCTCGTCCGGTGAGACGACAACGACGACACCCCGTGGGTGGAGCAGCGCGGTGGCCGCGGCGACGTTCGGCGGCCACGATTCGGTGGCGACCATGGTCGGCGGAAACCGGTCGACCCCGGCCAGCACTTCCCCACCGCCGGTCTGGATATCCAACGCGGCGGTCACGGTCGGCAACCGAGCACCGAGCAACCGCTGATACCCCCAGGAAGGACGTTCCTCGCTCGCCCGCCCCTCGAGCCACGAGAAGTCCCACCCGGCCACCGACACCGAGTCCGCTTCCTCGATCAACTCCTCGAACGTGCGCATGACCCTCACCCTGCCAGGTCAGGCCGCGAACCCGAGCCCCAACGCCACCGCGACAGGCACCAGGTACAACACCGGAAACGCCACCGTCTTGTACGACCGCGCCCGCAACACCGTCACCACCGCACCGGCGAAATAAAGGATCAGCCCAATAGCCGCAACCACCCCGACCACCGGCACCCACAGGCCCACCAACAACCCGATCGCCCCCGCCGCCTTCGCCACCCCCAACGGCGTCCACCAACTCTCCGGGACCCCGTAGTCCACCAGCGGATCGACAACAAAAGCAGCCCGCCGCAACAACGAGAATGCCGAGAACCCGACCCACAAGGCGGCAACAACGGTAACGACAACGTAGGCAGTTTCCATGACTCGACTCCTTGCCCTGCCGCGCTTTTCGCGGCGTTCACAGAGTCGACGACACAGCCACAGGCAGTGTGACATCACTCAGCCGGTATGCACACCGATCGAGGCAGCAGCCTCGATCGCGTCGATCACACGCTGCTTTCCGGCCGGTTCGATGTGCAGGTCCTGGTACCGGCGGTAAGAGAGATAACGGCCGTCATCGGACACGTCGAGCCAGGTGAGGTAGGAGGTGGGACCAGGCCGGCTGGACTGCAATCCGGTTCTGATTTCGATCCGGCCACCGGCCGCCCGTTTCGCCTCGGTGAGCCGATGCATGCGGGCGGCGACGGAATCCGGCGGGCGCTGCCAGGATTCGAAATGTGTGGCCAGCCGGTCGACATCCTCGACCAAGTGGCCGACCTGTCCAGCGGGCTGGTCGCCGAGGAAGGCGGCGAACGCACGGTTGACCAGACCCGCACTTCCGGAGAAGACCTCGACGCTGTGGTCTTCGTACTGGCGGATCACGACCCCTCGATCTCCCGTCCGCGCACCGTAAGCGCGCAGTCGGGGGCCGGTTTCGCTGAAGAGCGCCAGTGCGGTCTCGGGCCGCGCGGCATGCCGGAGTACCGCGGTCAGGTCCAGATCGGCCCCGACGGGCCAGCGTTGCGCGGCAGCCGCGGCAAGCTGCTCGTACGCGCTTTCCGTCGCGGCGGCCGAATACACGGTGAGCGGAAACGGATAACGATCGTCGCCCGTCTCGCGCAACCACACATGCGCGAATTCGTCGGGGGTGAACATCCAGCTCATGCGTTTCCGGACTCCTGTTCCGGCAGGCGGGTCGCCGGGGCGTCGGCGCCGATGGCCTGGGGCACCGCATGCTGCTCGTCACCCAGCAGTTCGGGTTGAACACCACGCAGGTAGTCGGGCGCTTTGTGCTCGTCCTCGTCGTCCTTACCGCCGCCACGTGCGCCCGGCGCACCCATCATGCCGGGGCTCATCCCGCGCCCACTGGACCCTGCGGCACCCGAAGAACCTGCGGCGCCGGGGTTTTGGCCGGCAACCACCGGGCCGCGACCAGCCAAGGCACCACCCGGTGTCGGTGTGCCGCTACCCGGCGTCGAACCGCCCGGTGACCCGCCTCCTGGCGAACCACCACCCGGTGAACTACCACCTGGCGATCCGGTACCCGGCGAACCAGCGCCAGGGGTCGTCGCGGAAGGTGTGGTCGAGGACGGATCAGTACTCGCCGGATTGGTGGTGCTGTTCTGCCCTTGCGAGTCGTCGGTACCGCTGCTGTCGTCGTCATCCGTACCGGCACTGGATGTTTCGTCGTCCGTGGTCGTGCCGGGCTGATTCGGGTCCTCGGTGGTCGCGGTGTCGCCCGCATCGCCCGGGCCGGTGTCACCGCCACCGGCACCACCATTGTTCGATCCGCCACCGCCGGAGCCAGGATCACCCGTTCCGTCGCCCGGCTGGCTCGGCGCAACGAAGGCGGGCACGGATTCACCAGCCGGACCATAGGTCGGCTTGTAGGTCGAATTCATCGCCGCGATCGCCTGCAACCGCCGGTCTTCCTTCTCCCGCTCCACAGTGCCAGCCTCACCCGGGACAGCCAGTTCGGTCAGCGACACAGGGATCGTCGACCCGACACCCGCGCCAGCCTCCTTTGAAATCGGCGGTGGCACAGCTACTTTCACAGCCTCTGCACCGTAAGCCGCGGCCTTCACCCGATGTCCGACCACCGACAGCACCGTATACACGTCGGTGGCCTCGGTGATGAACCGTCGTCCCGCCGCTTCTCCCGCCGAAGCGAACTGCCCCTCCAAACTCGAGGTCGCCCGCGCCGTTGAAATCATCAACGCGGTCACCGCACCCGAGATCTCCGCGAACATATTGACCCAACTGTCGCCGAGTTGCTGCATCTTCCCCGGCTCCATCGCCTGCACGCCGTTGAAGATATCTTCGTGCGAAAGATTTTCGTACACTTCGAATTCCGAGATGTACTTCGGATCGACGCCACCGTGGCTCAGCGATTGCTGCTGCTCCTCCGCGCCCAGCTGCTGTTGCGTCCCACCCGCCGAAACAGCCATCGTCAGTTCTCCTTACCGATGGATTTCTCCACTACCGAAGCGGTCTCCATGATGTTGGTGCAGGGGTCGAGGTTCTGCTTCTTGCCCAGGCTTAGCACCAGCGATCCGACGATGACGACACCGGACTTGGTCTCGACATGCACTTGGCACGCGTCTTCGCCTCCCGGCTGGTTACGCACCAGTCCTGCTCGGCGTCCATTCACGGTCGTTGCCTCGAGCCAAGCACCGTTCTTCTGGAGATTCTCGTCCCAAGTGATGTTGCCGGAGTCCACATTCAGCGACATCGTGTTGTCCACGTTGCGGAAAATGCATGTCAAGAATGTGTATTCGGCAACCAGATCTGGGCCTCGCCGTCGCGACTCGGATCGAAAGCCCGTGGACTCGATTTCGGCTGCACCGATCCACGTGCAGGGATCGAAGACCACCTTCGGCCGACCCGATGTCTGCGTGTACTTGTTGTCTTGTGCCGGGGGCTGCAGCTTTGCGTCGGTCAGCGTTGGTCGCGCGTGTGGCGTCGAACCAACCGAACCGTCGTGTTCTGCAGTCTCCGGAACCGCAGTACCGCTCGACGAACTACACGCCGACCCGGCCAAGGCAAACAGGACGCAAGCCCCAATTAATGCTGATTTCACCATTATGCCCGCTCAGCTATCGCTCTCATCGCATCCGAATTGAGCTGGTCCACCTCGGCGAGCACTCCGGCAGCCTGCAGGTATCCCTCCGCCATACCTCGAGCTGCGGTCGCCATCTCTCCGAGAACTTTCTTTGCCTCGCCCGCTTTATCAGAGAAACCCTTCTGCAGCTGCCCAGCGGACTCCAGCGACCCGAAACCGGTGACGCCGCGCATAACCTCGGCATCCTCGGTCCATCGGTCACACATCGCCGCGAACCGCAGGTAGCTGGCTGCCACCTCCCGAGCAGCATCCGGCTCCATCCGCAACTGCCCCGACGACGCCGCATTCCACAGCTGCGCCGCAGCCTCCCCACCGATAGCCACTGAGCCTCCCCGTGTCAGCTAGTCAGCACGCAGTCTAACGGCACACCAACTTCGGCGCGGGAGGCACCGAAACCGAGCCCGTGAGCTGCAGGTTCATCGACGGAGGGATGGCACACCGGGATCGGAACCCGCGATCAGGTATCAGGATGGAACCGAACAACTCCGGCGGGCGTCTAACAGGGTGTGTACTACCGAACCGACACTCGAGATGCACCCTTGGGGCTGCTGCAGGATCGGGTGACAGTGGTTAAGCAGCCTGTCGGACTGCTGGGGACATGATGGTTTCGAATTCGATCGGGGTCAACCGGCCGAG